>NZ_JBEAIU010000056.1:0-303343 GCF_040065135.1 Klebsiella sp. CN_Kp066
TGTTGCCGGTGAAGTTGTAGTTCAGCAGCCCGGCGTTAATCCCGTGGTCCCAGAGCTCAGGCGGAATATAGCCGCGGGCGCGGTTGCCCATAAACGCCTGGGGTACGGTCAGGTACAGCCGCTGCTGCCCGGCATCAAAGCGGGTGGTGGCGTCTTTGATCATTTCGGTTAACGGTACGCAGGCATCTGCCGCCATCACATCGATACCGGCAATGGCGGACGTGTTGACGCCCATGCTGGCCAACTGTCCGCGCGTCAGGCAGGGTGCCAGTCCGTGGCCTTTTTCATCAACATTAAAGGTAATATCGCGGGTGGCCATATACCCGTCATTGAGGTAGATATCCGCGCGGTAGGTACCCGGCGGCAGCTCCTGGCCTTTTTCAAAACCGGACAGATCCGCCACGGCAGCGGGATCGTCCGCTAAAAAACGTGGGTTGAAATAGAGTTCTGCCTGCGCGTAAAAAGCCGGTGAGGCCAGCAAAAGGGCAAGGGGGATCTGCGCAAATGCGCGAGCAGCTCCTGGAGTAACACGCCGGGAGCCCAGGTGGTCGAGTCCATATTTCAGATGTGACATAGTCCCTCCGGTCCAAAGTCGCCCGGCTGTCAGTTCTTATTTTTATTTCCGGGAGAATGGGTCTCCCGTCAGTTATTGGGTAGCGCCCTTCATCCGCGGAGTCAGCGCGCCGTAGTCGTTAATCGTCCGGTATGTAATCTCGCGACCCGCATCGGCGGGTAATTTAACGCTGGCTTCACCCATCGGCGGAACCAGCGCATTTTTCAGCACCCGGGTACCGGCGTTGAGTTCGGTGACCGTCAGGTAGTAGGGAGTGGGGTTGATCAGCGTAAGCGTGCCTGCGCCGCGGCGGAACTTCAGCTTTTCCGCAGCCTGATCCGGCGGCAGCGCCAGCTTTGCCGGACGGTAATAGAGCTTGATGCGGCTGATGATCGCCAGCTGGAGAGTGTTGTCGCTGAGCTTTGATTTATCCATCGACGGGATCGCTTTGACGTTCATCCAGAACAGCGTTTCCCGATCCTGCGGCAGCTGGTTGCTGGTGGCATCAATGATGCGCAGGGTATTCTCTTTTTTTCCCTGCATGGCGAACAGCGGCGGGGTGATGACAAAGCGACCGTCCTTCGCGCCATCGGCATTCTCCACCCATGACTGAATCAAATAAGTGCTCTTTTCGTCGTTGTTGGTGACCGCCAGCTGAACCTGCTTTTGCCCGGCAGGATAGATGACGCGGGTCGCTCCCAGCGCCACGCCGGCCTGGGCCTGAGCGCTAAAACCGCTGGTGGCGAGCAGTAATAGAGCCGCCAGTAAACCGCGCATCCCGCGCCGGGTAGCCAGTGTGTTTTTCATGCTTATCTCTTTCTTTTTCAAAATTATTTCCTGTTACCGGCGCTGATTACTGGTAGGTCAGGGAGAACCATGCCTGAGCGTTGGCCGCTCCCCCGGTCACCTGATTCCCGGTGGCTCGATATTTAGCGACAAAATGCAGGGTGGTCGGGCCGGTGTGCAGCGGCGACCAGCTTCCTGGCGGCGCATTGAGCGGGATCTGGCTGCCGGTTTTATCAAACAGAGCAACGCCCACGCCGGTCGCTATCCCCGGTCCTTCGCCCACCGATAGCACGTCCGGGTTTTTACCATCGGCAACGCCGTAAAACGCCACGCCAACGCGCTGGCTGACGGCGGTGCTGCACTCCTGCAGGTGGATATCGAAGGGGACGGGGTTAGTGTCTTCCCCGGCCGAATGAAACCGATTGCTGCTGATTTGTCCCATATTGACCGTCATCTGGCGGTCGCCCGCTTCAACGCGGCACGACTCGGCAATAACTATCCCCTGAAAGCGCATGTTTCCGCCGGGCAGCATAACGTTCCACTGGTTACCGGCCAGCGCCAGCGGCGGGAGCAGGAATATCAACAGACCTGACTTCATCCTTTGCATCGTTATTACCCTCAGTCTTTTTCGGATAACGGGCCTTCCTGGCCCGACGTGCCTCCCTGCCTGATGAAGAAATTACTCGTACTGCACTTTAAAGGTGGCGTCCGCGTTAGCGGTACCGGCAGTCGCGACGCCTGTTGCAAAGTAGCGTGCCTGGAATGGGATGACGTTGGTACCATTGCTAAGCGTGGTTTGTGCGCCGAAAGACGCGCCATCCAGCGCCAGCGGGGTGCCGGTACGGTCAAGGATCTGTACGCCGACGTTAGTCGCGCCGCCTGCGGCAGAACCCTGCAGGGCCAGTACCGTTGGGTTTGTACTGTTAATCGCCGTGCCAGCAAAAGCGATCGCGGCCTTCTCGGAAACGGTGATATCGCAATCATTCAGTTGGATGTTGAAGCCAACAGGAGAGCTGGTGCTACCCGCGGTGGCAAGTTTCGCTGAGCGCACCTGGCCTAACTGCACGGTTTGATCGAGAGAACCGGCATCAACTGCGCAGGCCGCATTAACCACTTCCCCTTTAAAATGCACCGTACCGCCGTTCACCGTAACGGTATCGGCCAGAGCCGCAGCAGAACTCAGGGACAATGCTGAAATAACGATAAGTGCTAATTTGTTCATGGTAAAACTCCTGTTTATGAATAATCCTGAAGCTATGCTTCACTTGAAAAGACATTTATTGTTGAAAAATAATTTTTGAAACGTAATCCTATTTTTACAGCCTAATTTATTCATCAGGTTGCGGCGATGCGTATAAATAGTCTTAAGTTTCACGCCAAACTCTTCTGCGATCTCCTGGTTGCTTTCCCCTCTGCTTAACATGCTTAACATCTGCTTTTCACGCAGACTTAGCCGGAATTTAGTATGGTAATTTCCTGAGGTCTCTTTCTTTAAAAAGAAATTCAGGATACTTCGGGTATTACTTTTCTTATCAAGTACGGTTATTTTTTCAAATAGTTCGGACTTATAAAAAGCCAGGTCGCTGGATGCAAAGGCGACAATGTTCTTATTCGAGAAGTAAATCCACTCCGAACCCGTAAGATCGTTGGAGTCGAGATCTATAATCAAAAAGAAATTGTCAATAAATTCTTCTCCAAGCAGTTCAATCAGGCCCAGAGTAAAATATTTATCCTTAGATAAAATATTAGTTGATAGAGTCATATCTGAACGCGATCTCATCCTTGGGTTGACCTTTAACTCAACGTTAATAAAACCATTCAGCGAATTAAGAGTAATCTAACATTGCCCACCTCAATGAGGCATGTGGTCGATGCTCTAAAAGAGATAAAGGCTGTAGATATAGGTTTGTTGTGTTTTATTATTCGAGTTTTTGCTGTTTGTTTGGTGTTTAATTTTATGTGTTGCATACAAAATAGATTTTTATAAATTAAAAATGATAGGGTGTGCTTATCGTTAAACCCTGAACAATAGTCACACTCTTTGTATTGGAATTTTCTTAGGGAATATTCCTTGAGTAAACGCGATGATTTTTATCTTTAGCGTATCCGGTTTTTTTTAATTACTGAAAATATCCCGACAAGAGACTCGGGAAGTGACCACTCCCACTAAATCCAGAACTTTAATCATGAGGGTGATAATATCATCGTAGATAATTTCATACGTCATGAAATTAATTACGCGAAGTTATCATTCCATTAGCCTTTAAATTTCTCTTTTCTACACCTCCGGAGCATTTTCAGCTCAGATTTCACGAAACCCCACTCACTCGATACGGTTATTTCTGCGTTCAGTTAATACTGATAAGCCAGGCGCACCGCTGGTTTCGATGAGAGCTATAGTACCATTGTGATTTATTTTAGTTATATGTATTCTGTTTTATCGATTTTTAGGAGCTATAATTTAATTTACAAGTAAAATACCGTTATATACAGCATAAAATGCTATGTGTGCAGATGTTTTGCGGACGGTGTGCGGCTGAGGATAATTTGTAAGGCTAGTTTATGATGTACAAAATTCAAGGGACGATCTATTTCAGAAGTGATGACGGCCTGATGTGGCTTGATGAGGATGCATCCGTCACGCTAACAGCAACCACCAGTCGCCTGCTTAAGTTCCTTTTAGACCACAGAGAGCATGTGATTTACAGGAATGAGATACTTGAAAAAGTGTGGGACGCACATGGGCTGCGGACGTCCAGTCATAGCCTCAATAAGTATATTTCAGATCTGAGAGCCGTTTTCAGAAACCTGGGCTGCACCGAGGAGATTATCGTTACCGTTCCGCGGGTGGGTTTTATGATATCTGCAGCCATTGTTATTGAAAGAATGGATTATCCTGCTCTCGCGGTAAATGACGAAAGCGAAGGAGAAGGGGCGGTTGTCGGTCGGGGCATCGGTTCAAATGAGGAGAGCGAGACATATTCTGCGGGGAGGGTTAAAAAGGCCCGCTATGCACTACTTGCGCTGTGCGCGTTAGTCATGCTTTTTCTGAGCATTCAAGGCGAACTGTATCGCCCACTCTTTGCCGCAGACGAGGATGAAATCTATTCTCTGGGGAGCGTCGATTCATGCCCGGTCAGAACTTTTAACGTAATACCTCAAGAGCAGAAGCCAAAGATGATGGCCCTGGCTCAGAAGCTTATTAAGAAACAAGGAATGCTGTGCTCAGGCAATAGCGTTTTTTACTTTAATGTATCAGAATCTGTATTAAAAGCCTCTGAAGCAAGAGTATTTTTAGCCCACTGCATTAACTCAAAAGTTAAGAAAGATGATTGGTATTCATGTGAAAATTATTACAGGCCAGATTATGAAATACCAGGATAAAATCAGGACCAAAAGCATTTACATACTCTTTCTGGTGTTGGTGATAGGGTTGATTTTTCTCTGGCTGGTAGGGCATCTTTATCGCAAAGACGACTTTGATTGCTCAGCCAACCTGAGAATTGAATCAACTTCATTTGCCTTTGATGCAAAATTTAAAACCTTCTTGCTTATGCGGGAAAATAATACCGGCTATTTTGATGTATCCGGGAAGGTGCTAGTCGATGACGTGAAGTACAACGTCGAAAGGGCGTACCATTTCAACTATGAAAAGAAAGCGAATAATATTTATCACCTAACCAATACCACAGTCTCTAAGAGAAAGGCCGACACCATGATCGAGGGTATGATGCAAAAAGTCTTTTTTAGTCCCGATCCGGATTCAGGACGCTATATCAAGATACAAAGAATGAAAAACGCCTGGATCGTTCAAAGTCTGTATTCCCCTTCGTTTATCTGTGTAACCAATTGAAGATAAAGGTTTTTAGATCATGGTGTTGTTGCCAGGGGAGTGACGCTCTCCTCGTATGCGATCCGCGCTAAGGCGCTTTTATATTAAAGAAGGCCGTTTCTCTGTCAGATATCTCAGAAAGCAAAAAGCCTGCTTCAAAAGCAGGCTTCTTAAATCTGGCTCCTCTGACTGGACTCGAACCAGTGACATACGGATTAACAGTCCGCCGTTCTACCGACTGAACTACAGAGGAATCGTGTGAACGGGGCGCATATTAACGATGCCCTTCCGCCTTGTCAAAGGGTGAATCGGCTAAGGTCGTTTGTTTGCTGACAATTTCAACAGAGTGCCCGTTTTTTCTGCATCATGCCGCGTCGTGCACCGTTGCAGTGCATTTATACCCCTAATGGGGCATACCGCAATCCGCTGACCGGGCAAAAAAATCGCGCTTTGCTATCACTATCCCTTATTACGCGGCTTACAGCGGCGTTTAGCTCTCCGGCCAAAAGCTGGCAAGCAAATTGCAAAACCTTCTGCATCTAAACGGCCAGTGTTGGTACTGGTGTTCCTTACAGGAGGCAAAATGAACTTAAGACGACTGAAGTATTTCGTAAAAATCGTCGATATCGGCAGTCTGACCCAGGCCGCTGAAGTCTTGCACATCGCACAACCGGCGCTGAGCCAGCAGGTTGCGACCCTGGAAGGCGAGCTGGACCAGCAGTTGTTGATTCGCACCAAACGCGGCGTCACGCCGACCGAAGCGGGCAAGATCTTGTATACCCACGCCCGTACTATTCTGCGCCAGTGCGAGCAGGCGCAGCTGGCGGTAAATAATGTCGGTCAAACGCTAAGCGGCCAGGTATCGATTGGCCTGGCCCCGGGCACGGCGGCTTCGGCCATCACTATGCCGCTGCTGCAAACGGTGCGTAACGAGCTGCCGGAAGTGATGGTCTATCTCCAGGAAAGTAGCGGAACCCTCCTCAACGATAAGCTTATCGACGGTCAGCTGGATATGGCCGTACTTTATGAACGTTCCCCGGTTGCCGGGATCATCAGCCAGCCGTTGCTAAAAGAAGATCTCTACCTGGTCGGTACCCGGGATTGTCCGGGGCAGAGCGTGGATCTGACGGCGGTCGCGGAGATGAATCTGTTCTTGCCGCGCGATTACAGCGCCGTTCGCGCAAGGGTGACCGAAGCCTTCACCCTGCGTCGCTTATCGGCCAAAATTATCGGTGAAATTGAATCCATTACCACCCTGACGGCAGCCATTGCCAGCGGCATGGGCGTCACCGTTCTGCCGGAGTCCGCCGCCCGTTCGTTGTGCAGCGCGGCCAACGGCTGGATGGCGCGCATCAGCACGCCGTCAATGAGCCTGTCGCTGTCGCTCAATATGTCGGCTCGCGGCAGTCTGTCGCCGCAGGCGCAGGCGGTGAAGGAGATCCTGATGTCGCTGGTGAGTCGCCCGTCGCTGGAAAATCGTGAATTACAGTTAGTCAGTTGAGCTATATTCCTGAATGGAATAAGTTGCTGGTTTTTATTATTTGTTAGCAAGGACAACAGACTTTAACAATAGAGCATATGTTATGTCTGATAGCCCGGAGGAAAGGGTGAACTTCCAGCAGCTCAAAATTATTCGTGAAGCGGCCCGTCAGGATTACAACCTGACGGAAGTCGCCAATATGCTCTATACATCGCAGTCGGGCGTTAGCCGCCATATTCGTGAACTGGAAGAAGAGCTGGGGATCGAGATTTTTATCCGCCGCGGCAAACGTCTGCTGGGGATGACCGAGCCGGGCAAAGCGTTGCTGTCGATTGCCGAGCGTATCCTCAATGAAGCCAGCAACGTTCGTCGCCTGGCGGACCTGTTTACCAACGATGCCTCCGGCGTCTTAACCATCGCCACTACGCATACCCAGGCGCGCTATAGTCTGCCGCCGGTGATTAAAGCCTTCCGTGAACTCTTTTCTGATGTCCGTCTTGAACTGGTGCAGGGAACGCCGCAGGAAATTGAAACGCTGCTGCATAACGGCGGCGCGGATATTGGTATCGCCAGCGAGCGTCTGAGCAACGATCCGACGCTGGTGGCTTTTCCCTGGTTCCGCTGGCACCACAGTCTGCTGGTTCCCAAAGATCATCCTCTGACCCAGGTGACGCCGTTGACCCTCGAGGCGATTGCCCGTTGGCCGCTCATCACCTATCGCCAGGGCATAACCGGCCGTTCACGCATCGATGAAGCCTTTAACCGTAAAGGGTTGATGCCGGATATCGTATTGAGCGCACAGGACTCAGACGTCATCAAAACCTACGTTGAGCTGGGGCTGGGCGTGGGGCTGGTGGCGGAACAGTCGGGAGATGAGCGGGAGTCTGATACCTTTACGCGTCTTGATACCCGCCATCTGTTCGATGCCAATACCGTCTGGCTGGGCCTGAAGCGCGGACAGCTGCAGCGAAATTACGTCTGGCGTTTTATTGAACTCTGTAATGCAGGCCTGTCGCTGGAGGAGATTAAACGCCAGGCGATGGAGCCGGAAGAGGCGGCGATCGATTATCAAATTTAGCAGGATGATAAATCAGATATGACATAGCAAACGAAGCTATAATTCATTCACGATAATCGCCACAGAGGAAGGGAAATTGTGCGGCGCGTGAAACTGCTTTGTTCTTTTATTATGCTTCTCACCAGCCAGAGCGCTCTGGCGGTGAGCTACCCGCTGCCGCCGGAAGGAAGCCGTTTGGTAGGCAGCCCGTTGACCATCACGATTCCGCAGAACAATACCCAGCCGCTTGAGGCCTTTGCCGCTCAGTACGGCCAGGGCCTGAGCAATATGCTGGAGGCCAACCCGGGCGTCGATGTGTTCCTGCCGAAATCGGGCACCACGCTGGTGGTGCCGCAGCAGCTTATCCTGCCCGCCACGGTTCGCAACGGCATTGTGATCAACGTTGCTGAAATGCGCCTTTACTACTATCCGCCTGAAGGCACAACGGTCGAGGTTCTGCCGATTGGTATTGGCCAGGCAGGGCGCGAAACCCCGCGTAACTGGGTGACCGCCGTTGAGCGTAAGCAGGAGGCGCCAACCTGGACGCCAACCGCCAATACTCGCCGGGAATATGCCAGCCGGGGCGAAAGTCTGCCGGCATTTGTGCCGGCCGGGCCGGATAACCCGATGGGACTGTACGCCATTTATATCGGCAGGCTGTACGCCATTCATGGCACCAACGCCAATTTCGGCATTGGCCTGCGGGTGAGCCAGGGCTGCATTCGCTTGCGCAATGACGACATCAAGTACCTGTTTGATACCGTTCCGGTAGGCACGCGGGTGCAGATTATCGATCAGCCGGTGAAATATACCGCCGAGCCGGACGGTAGCCGCTGGGTTGAAGTTCATGAGCCGCTGTCGCGAAACCGCGCGGAGTATGAATCGGACCGCAAGGTACCGCTTCCCGTCACGCCGGCGATGCAGGCTTTTGTGAAGGGCGAGGGCGTTGATGTGAATCGCGCCGGGCAAGCGCTTGAACGCCGCTCCGGTATGCCGGTGGAGATTGGCCGTTCAGCGTTGTAAGCCGGCAGCGGCTGGTCGCCTTTTCCTGCAAACTCGCAGCAACAGAACGCGCCCGTGGTTTTCGGGCGCCATCGGTTGTCGTGAATAGCGCTCTTTATTATTCCGCTTTAACTCATCTCAGCGATAGGGATGTTTTTTAAACGCAGCATGATTTTCAAATAATTCGGCAAGCGACTGAATGTGACGAAACTCTTGCGCATCAACAATATCGGGGATCCTGGCCTGAATAAAGGTCCAGATAACCGTACTTGTCACGGCAACCTGATCGGGGTCCGTAGCAATCGGACGATCTTCCAGTAGCGTATTCCATTCCCTGCAGGCCGCTAGCAGTTGACGGGTAATGCGCTCTATCCACGGATGATGCTGTTTTTCCGTCGGGCGAAGATGATGTTCATACACATTTTGCACCGCCTTCTCACCCGCGGCGAGCATAAAGCCCAGTACCTGCAGGTCTCTTGCCAGCGCATCCGCAGCGATCGGCAGGAGTTTTCGCTCCCTGGCAGCCTGTGCTTCGAAATAGTCCAGTATCAGCGATGAATCCATCAGACGTATTCCGTTATCCAGCACCAACGTCGGCGCTTTGACCGCAGGGTTGATCTGCGAAAACGCGTCAAAGCTGCTGAATACCGACAGCGGATGGCTTTCAAACTCGACGCCGTAAAGTTCAAGAGAAATCGCCACGCGCCTTACATAAGGCGAGTCCATCATGCCAATAAGCTTATTCATGATTCCTGTTTTCCTGTGCTGGTGAAATATGCTGGGGTTAACGCTTCGTTACTGACGATGAAAAGACAGTACAGTAAATTCATTCAGGCGAATATCTTCAGTATCTTACGGGTTAGGTTAGTATTACTGACAGGTTATGGGCCACCTTTTAAGCGTCACGGTGAGGGAGTAGTAACATGGCGGATTTTCCCCCGATTGCGAGTTTACGTAGTTTTGAAGCCGTGGCTCGTCTTGGCAGCGTTACGCTGGCGGCGAAAGAACTACACGTTACGCACTCAGCTATCAGTCAGCAGATTAAAGTGCTGGAGGAGAGGGTCGGCTTAAAGCTGTTTATTCGTCACGGTCGCGGCCTGCAGATTAATGAAGAGGGACGACTCTACGCCTTGCAGGTACGCGAGGCCCTTAACCATATCGCTGACGCCACCCGACTGGTGCAGGTAAAGCCCCGCAGACAGGAGCTGACGATAGCGGTGGTACCCTCTTTTGGAGGCCACTGGCTTTTGCCTCGTCTTGAGCGGTTTCGGGCGAAATACCCTCAAATCACGCTGCGAATACAGGCAAACCTGGCGGTCACTCATCTCCAGCAGGAAGGGGCAGATTTGGCCATCCGCATGGGAAAAGGGGACTGGGAAGGCACGGAGAGTCATTATCTTTTCTCCGATGAGCTTATCGTTGTGGCTGCTCCATCTTATAACGGCGGTGAGCTACCCCGTACGCCGTCAGAGATAGCGCAGAGCAAGATTATCTTTTCCATGGAATCGTGGAAAACCTGGTGTATCAAGGCTGGGCTTGAAAGAGAGATTGTGCCCGGTGGGCTATGCATAAACGACTCAAATCTGGTGCTGGAGGCCGTCCGGCTCGGTAAAGGTGTTGCGCTGGAACGCCGCTCTTTAGTCCAGGATGCTATTGCCCGGGGAGAGCTGGAACAGCTTACCCCTTTCACCGCGCCTTATCCGTGGCCTTACTGGCTGGTCTCATCGCAAGTTGCAGAAAAGAAAAACGAAGCTGTGCTTTTTAAGGACTGGCTTAGTGAGGAGGTTGTTGCCTGGCGTCAGCAAACGGCAACGGTAGAAGAGAGATAAGAGACGTTTTTTGGTAAACAGTGAAGGTGAGTGTTTTTCTGACGGCTCCCGCAACATTATTCCGCGTAAGTGAGCTTTCACCTTCAGCTGCGCACAGCGCTACCCTTCCGGATGTATGACACTCCAGGACCTCGATCATTATGAACTATGTCGTGGTTATCTGTTCCTTGCTCAAAAGCGCTCCTGATAACGAAAAAAGTTATTGATATCGCGACTTTCAATAATTTACATCTGAATGAGTGTAATATGCATTATATGTCTTTTTGGTAATTAAATTTGAAAACAGACAATGATTATTTGTTTATCTTATTGTTTTTTATAGATTTAAATTTATAAGTCATAAGTTTTGATTTCTTTTTTGCAATTACTTTTGCTGGTGGTATAGTTATTACAGACCACAGATGGTAAAAGGATTACGCTCATCATGCGACCGAAAGAAGTTCAGGCATCGGCAGTCAGTACGATGTTCAGAGATGAAAGTAGAGGTTTGCTTTCCAGTAAAGTCGTTATTGTTCTGGGTTTACTTAGCGCCGTTGCTGCATTATCCACTGATATGTACTTGCCTTTATTTCCAGCTATCGCCAGCGATCTGCATACGACGCCTGACAAAGTTCAGCTTAGCATCACCGCTTTTATGGTGGGCTTAGGTATTGGGCAGCTGTTTATTGGACCATTATCCGATCATTACGGCAGACGTAAATTATTGCTGGGCGGGATGGCCCTATTAACCATCGCTTCATTAGCTGGCGCTATATCTACGAACATTCAGCTGCTCATTGTTACACGGTTCTTTCAGGGACTGGGAGGAGCGGCTGGTATCGTTCTTTCCCGAGCAATTATTTCTGATCTGTGCCCGGGGACCAAAGCCGCTCGATATTTTAATCTGGTGCTAGCGATACAGGGGATCGCCCCTGTTATTGCACCATTACTTGGAGGAGTGGCTGCATGGTTTATCTGGCCGGTAGTTTTTGTTTTTATGGCTACAATATCATTAGTTTCCACTCTGCTCAGTAGTCATTTTATTAGCGAAACCTTACCCCGTCATCAGCGATTACCTTTCAATCTGAATGAGTTTATCAGTCAGTTTATCGAGTTGCTAAGCAATAAGAAATATATTGGTTATATTCTAATTTTTTCAATCCAGTTTGGGGCGCTATTTGCTTATATATCAGCATCACCATTTATCTATCAATCGACGTTCGATTTATCCTCAGGAAAGTTCGCTGTAATATTCTCTATCAACGCCGGAGCCATGATGTTTGGTAGTATAGTCAGCGCTCGCTATGTTATGAAATTTGGTGAAGATAACCTCATAACCATGGGGGTGATAAGCACGCTGGTGATATCTATATTGCTTTGTATCGTTGACAATATTTCTCATTTCCAGTTTGAGATCGCGGCGGTACTACTGTTAATGATGATGTTTACTATGGCTTTGACATTTGGCAATGCCGCGAGTATGGCCATGGCGGCATCCTCTCACTTAAAGGGAACGGGTTCTGCTATTTTAGGGGCTTTTCAGTTTGGTATCGCTGCGATAACCCCGTCACTGCTTGGATTTGGAGACCCGTTGTCACTACTGCCGATGTCGCTGATTATCGCGGGATGTTGTTTAATTGCCATCATGGCATTGTTATTGACAGGTAAAAAAGGATAGTGTGATGAAAACCCATGACGCTATAAAAATCATTGGTGCAAGGCAAAATAATTTGCAAGATATTGATGTAGAGGTCCCTAAAAATAAAATAACAGTTTTTACCGGTGTTTCCGGATCGGGAAAAAGTTCTTTAGTATTCGGAACTATAGCGGCGGAATCTCAGCGACAGTTAAATGACACGTTTCCACCTTTTATTCGCCATCGCTTACCACATTATGGTAATCCTGAAGTCGATGAAATTGAAAACCTGTCGGTGGCCATTATTATTGACCAAAAACGTATTGGTGGCAACGCACGTTCGACGGTGGGCACCGCATCAGATATTTATACCCTACTACGGCTACTCTTTTCTCGTGTCGGCGAACCTTTCGTAGGTTATTCGAATGTTTTTTCATTCAATCATCCTGCGGGGATGTGTGCGACATGCGACGGGTTGGGCATTGCCAGTACTATTGATATCAACCATCTGATTGATTCAAATCTGTCGTTAAATGAAGGAGCTATTCGTTATCCTTCTTTTGCGCCAGGCTCATGGCGCTGGAAACGTTATGTTTATTCAGGACTTTTTGATGCCGATAAAAAAATCGCGGATTATTCAAAAGAGGAGCGAGAATTATTACTTTATGCGGATAATCTCACTCCTGAAGCGCCGTTAGCCGGTTGGCCTAAGAGTGCAAAGTTTGAAGGCGTCATTACGCGCTTTACGCGAAGTTATTTAAAACAAGAAACTAAAGATACTAAAACTGAGGAATTTCAGCGCGTCGTTAGTTTGCAGGTTTGCCCTTCTTGTCAGGGGATGAGGCTTAACGAGGAAATACTTTCCTGCCGGATTAGAGGGAAAAATATTGGCGAATGCGCAACGCTGCCTGTCACAGAGTTAAAGCTGTTTGTAGAAAAGCTCGATTATCCTGAAGTCAGGCCGCTGATCGAAGCATTGCTGGAAAGGCTGGATGCCATGTGTGCAGTAGGCTTGGGATATCTGGATTTGAACCGTACGACCCCTAGCTTATCGGGCGGTGAGTCCCAGCGGTTGAAAATGGTCCGACATCTGGGAAGTAGTCTGACCGGGATCGTTTATATAATTGATGAACCCAGCACCGGCCTGCATCCAGCAGATATAGTGAAATTGAATGTTTTAATTGGAAAACTACGCGACAAAGGCAATACCATTCTGATGGTGGAGCACGACCCGGACATGATAGCGATAGCCGAGCATGTTATTGATTTAGGGCCAGGAGCGGGTAAGCAAGGCGGGAATATTGTCTTTGAGGGCGACCTGTCGGCACTTAAGCAATCCCAAACCTTGACGGGTCGATATTTCTCTTCACGGGCAGAGATAAATAAGAAACCGAGATGTGCCAAAGGTTATATTTCGGTAAGAAACGCCACATTGCATAATCTGCATAACTTATCGGTAGACGTGCCTTTAAGCGTTATGGTTGCTGTGACGGGAGTCGCTGGATCGGGCAAAAGTTCATTCGTTATGGGGGCCCTGGCGCCACAATGTCCGGAGGCGATCGTTATCGATCAAAAACCGATACATACCTCAATTCGATCGCATATTGCTTCCTGGTGCGGTGCATTTGATACGATCCGTTCGCTGTTTGCCGAAAAAAACCATGTGTCAGCGTCGTGGTTTAGCGCTAACGCCAAAGGGGCTTGTCCGGAATGTAATGGGCGAGGGGTAATACAAACCGATCTGGCATTTATGGATACGGTTACGTTGCCATGTGAGGCCTGCCAGGGGCAGCGCTATAACCCACAAGCGCTGAAATATCGTTATCAGGGAAAAAGTATTGCTGAGGTATTATCCCTGTCGATTAATGATGCCGGCGAATTTTTCCTGAATGAGCCACAGCTCAGGCCAATTTTTCGTAGCCTGGTCGAAGTCGGGTTGGGATATTTACGCTTGGGTGAATCGTTAAATCATCTTTCAGGCGGTGAATGCCAGCGGCTGAAGTTAGCGTCACAATTAAATCATGATAGTGACATGTATATTTTCGATGAGCCAACCACGGGTCTTCATCCCAGTGATGTGGCCTCGCTGTTGAAACTATTTAACCGACTGGTAGCGCGCGGAAACACCGTCATTATTATTGAACATAATATGGAGTTGATCGCTCAGGCTGACTGGATTATTGATATTGGACCTTATGCCGGGCAAGAAGGGGGGGAATTATTGTTTAGCGGTACACCCGAATCGATGCTGGCCTGTCGCCATTCATTAACCGCAGAATGGTTGCGCAAACATTGCCGGATAGAGTGAGAAATGGTGGTCGGGACAGCCAGTAGAGACTGGCAATAATGTGATGCATGCCCATTATTATACTGATGTATTGTCCCGTTAATCTTATTCGTCTAAAGGCCAGTGGTAATCGCGATCCAGCCAGCCATCCAGGTCATAATCCATCATACATTGTTCGGCGAAACCTTTATATTCTTGTACCTGCCCCGACATCTGTGCGGCGAGTAACAGCTCGATACGAACATTTTCATGACTACCGGTATAATTTCGTTCATAGAGTTCGTGTCTGCTGGCGAATTCTGTTCCTACGGAGTCCCAGATTAGCTTCATGAGCTTGACGCGTTCAACGGCATCCATTCCGTTGGAGCCCCGCATATATTTTTTCAGATAAGGTTCCAGTTCCGGCGCAGCGAAATCTTTGGCATGCGAATTGATATAAATAAGCGCGCTGCCAAGATCTTGTTCAATAATTTCTTTGATCCGTGGATAGCCGAGACTCATAAACCAACGGTAGGCTAAACCATAATCCAGGTTAGGCAGGAGGGCGCCGTTGTGCCAGGGGTTCGGCGATTTAGCCATAGCATCACTTATGGCCCAGAAGAGGTTGCGCCAGGCCAGCATTTCCCCGACGCGCGTCTGTATGCCGCGGAAATCGGCTACGCCGGTGGCTTCCACGCCTTTAATGAATAAACCACAAATAAAATCAATTTTTACCGCCAGACGCGTCACTCCGTGGAAGGTTGAGCGGTGCAGGAAGCCAGAACTGGGTAAAAACGTGGCCGCTTTAGCGGTATCGCCGTAAATAAAAATGTTTTCCCAGGGAATCTTCACCTTATCCAGAATGAAGATCATGTCATTCTCGTCATAGCGTGAGGATAGTGGATAGTCAAAAGGACTGCCGACCTTTTCGGCGGCTAAGGAGTAAGAGGGGCGGCAAACCAGCTTCAGTCCTGGGGCATTCATGGGTAATGTGCATACCAGGGCAAATTCTCTTTTTTTGACAGGTAAACCGTAATGCGCGATGAAATTGTAATGCGTCAAAGCTGAGCCGGTAGCAACCACCTTGGCACCGCTAACAATTACGCCATCATCACACTCTTTTTCGACGTGAATGCAGATATCTTCAATCTGGTCGGGCGGGAGATTGCGGTCGATAGGGGGGTTAATGATGGCATGATTCCAGTAAAGTAGCTCCTCTTGCGAACGTTTGTACCAGTGCCTGGCGTTATCCGTATATTCGCCGTAGGCCTCGGGATTGGCGCCCAGAGTCGTAAGAAACGACGCTTTGAAATCAGGGCTTCTTCCCAACCAGCCATAGCTAAGCCGTGCCCACTGCGCGATTGCGTCGCGATCGCGTATCAGATCCTCAACAGAATGAGGAACGCGGAAGAACGGATGGGTGACACCACCGCTGCCGGTATCACAAGGCGTGGTTAATATAGCCTGATACTTTTCGTCATGGAGCGCGTCGTATAATTTAGCTATGGACAGTGCTGAATTGCGAAACGCTGGATGTGTAATAACATTGTCCACCTTTTCACCATAAGCCCATATTTCTCGCCCATCATTTAGACCCGCTAAAAAGTCATTACCGGTAGGTAATGATACTGATTTATTTTCCATGTCAGCTCTCTCCGAATGTCGGTTTTCAACACTTCCTTTTAAACGGCATCTTGTTGGCTAAGAGTTGCCGTTGTTGTTAAGGCGTTCTGTATCAGCCATTGATAAATAGAAAATGCGTCTTGCGTCAGGAATGATTCGTTATGAAATTGTATGGAGGCAACATTGCCTGACGATAATGCGACAATTTCACCGGAAGGAAGTCGCTCCAGCTGGACTGTTTTGTCATGCTCCGGGCTGTACCAGCATGGCCGCTGATGTAGTGCGGAGAAACTGTTATAGAAACCAACGGTATGAGGTTTTCCCTGAATGGATATCTGATGTTGGCTACCCTGACGGTTATTGACCAGCCGCTCGATCGGAATGCCTAATTCGGCGCAAATTAACTGATGTCCCAGACAAGTTCCGATTAGCGGACGCTGCTCCCGGAGCCGTTGCGCAATAATTTTTCGGCCCACGCGTATTTTTTCGAGTTGTATATTGGTTGGATCGCCAGGCCCGGGACCAATGAATACGATGTCGCGATCGGTGAGTTGCGTTAGCTTGCTCGGACAGTCATACCAGGGAATGAGGGTGACGGCGCAACCCGCGCTGCGTAACTGATAGGCAATCATGGCGGTGAAGTTGTCCTCCATGTCGATCAGTGTGATGGCATGATGAGAGAGTAGAGTGCGCGGGCCCAATTGCGAGTTATCCAGCCAAAAGGCGGAGGCGCGTGCATTCCGTTGTGCCAGTATCTGGTCAGCCCGATGGCAAAGTTCTGCAGACAATCCTGTCCGGTTTGGCGTCCCGGCGCCTGGTTCAGAGAAGAACGAATGCATTAGCCCTTGTAATTTGGCGCGTGTTTCACCGGCTTCACTTTGCGCGATGGAACTTCTGACGATGGTTGAACCCGCCGTAAGCCGAAAATGTCCCTGAGCGGAAATATCGGCCGTGCGGATCATGATGGCCGAGTCCAGATAGCGTTTACCTTCTTGCGCACCCGTTATAGCAACGATGCCGCTGTAATAACCGCGTCCGCGGCGTTCTCGCCGGGCGATAACTTTACAGGCGCTTTCTATTGGGCTGCCGGTCACTGTTGGCGCAAATAGCGATTGCCTGATGATTTCTTTCAGACTGCGATCTGATTTGCCATGGATAAAATATTCGGTATGCGCGATGTGCGACATAGCCTTGAGCTTCGGCCCGGATACCTGAATATCACGCTGACAGATGCTACTCATCATTTTGAGTTCTTCATCTACCACCATA
Organism: Klebsiella sp. CN_Kp066; assembly: GCF_040065135.1. NCBI lineage: Bacteria > Pseudomonadati > Pseudomonadota > Gammaproteobacteria > Enterobacterales > Enterobacteriaceae > Klebsiella > Klebsiella sp. CN_Kp066. The sequence goes on from NZ_JBEAIU010000056.1 coordinate 17,313, forward strand.
AATAGTTCGTCGCGCTCTTTTTTATCCTGCAGAAAATCATCCAGCACGTGCGCCATATTCCCGGTATCGGGGTATTTTAATGTGCCGCTGATAGGATTCATCGCCACGTTCTGCTCATCAACCTGGATATGCTGTTCAGGCGTACTACCCATGAAATAGCGGCTGCCGGTAAAGATCATCCATGTCCAGTATGATCCGCATTCCGATTGCAGCAGCCGTTTGTACAGCGTCAGCGCGTGGCGGATACTAAAGTCGGTTATATCGCCCTCCAGGCTGCGTGAAATCACAAAGTTGCTGCCTTCCCCGGAGCTGATTTCCTGATCAATCACGGTATCAACAATGTCGCCATACGTTTGGTCATCAAGATCGAAGTGCAGGTTTCGTGGCTTGATATCATGGTCATTAATGGCTGCGATAAATGAATCTATAGGATAATAGTCTTGCCGCTCAATGTGCATTACGATCGTCTGTTCACCATCGTCAATGCAGGCATATCCTTTCTCTTTCAGCTGATTAAATGGCAATAATATCAATTTGTTAAATGAGCATTTGCCCGTCGCGTCCAGGGGAGGATCCAGCGCTAATTCTGAAAGGGACTGGCTTAGCTCAATATCCCCTTCAAGAAACAATACTGCGTTGATAGGTTCGCATTGGGGGCGGTAAATACAGGCAAAGGGTCTATCAAGATTGGCCAGATGAGCCGAAAGCTCGTCGGGATTTGCTGAATCTTTAGATAACATCATCATCTCCTGAAGTGCCGTGAGGATCTTTAATGTTCCAATGCGTCGATAGCTTGTCGGGTTGACAGCACGACTGAGCTGGTTTCCGCAGCTAGCTCAAGCGCTAGACGATGCTTTTCTTCGGTGAAATCGGCGAGCGCATCGGCAATAAAAAATGTCTCGATATCATTGGAATAGGCCTCTTGCGCTGTGCACAAACAACCGATATGGGCGTAAACGCCGCAGACGATCAGCTGATCGCATTTGAGTTCGTGCAAAGTACTCAGAAGAGGAGAGTTAAAGAAGGCGCTGTAACGCCACTTCGTTAATACCCACTCATTTTCCAGAGGCGTCAACGGAGGAACAATCTGTTTATGTTCCTGGCTGCCGTTCATGCCTGAACCCCATAGACTGTGCAGCAAGCCGCGCTGTTGTGGCGTCATGTCGCCGGGTTGGGCAGTATAAAATACTGGAATATGCAGACGTCGGGCGACGCTAAGCAAGCGGTAGATGTTGTCGATGACCTGCGCTATCGGCGAGGCGTCAGCAGTGTAAAAATCGAGAAAATAACGCTGCATATCATGTATGAGTAGCGCCGCTCTTGAACTGTTGGGTCGCCAGTCTGCAATTGATTTGGGTAATTGACGTTCTGTCGGCAATGGATAGGGCCGTATCTTTTCCATGTTATTCTCCTTGTACGCTTAGCAGCTGCCGAGTGCGGCACCACCGTCGACCAATAACGTTGATAGCGTGGTTTGCCCTGATTCTTCGCACAGGTAAAAGCAGACCGCGGCAGCAATTTCTTCCGCCGTAGCGACTTTGTTGAGTGGAATACCAATGCGAAATTGTTGTGGGTTACCGTTGAGCGTGTTTTGCTTGTCACTTTCGCTATGCCACATGCCGCGCAGCATCGGCGTATCGGTTGAGCCGGGAGCGACAACATTACAACGGATCCCATACGGAGCGACCTCCAGCCCCAGAGCATAGGTAAATGCCTGGGCAGCGGCTTTTGAAGCGCAGTAGGCGGCCATCGTCGCCCGCGGCACGCGCGCTGCATTTGAGGCGATAGTTACGATGCTGCCTTTACGCTGAGCCATCATCAGATTGGCCGCATGGCGGCTGGTGTTAAATACGCCAGTCGCGTTGACGGCAAATGTTTTCGCCCAATCCTGAGGTTGTGTTTCGGCCACGCTGGCGTGGCACAGTACGCCGGCGCCGTTGACCAGATACCCTACCGGGCCCAGTTGATGACCGACTGCGGTAAAGGCCTCTGCTACGCAGCGGTCGTCGGCAACGTCTACAGTAAAGCCTGCAATGGGCTGCGGATGGTTATCTTGTAGTGTGGCTACAAGGGTTGCCAGCTGAGTGGCGTTATTATCAAGAAGCGCTAGTGACAGCCCTTCTTTCGCCAGCGCGTGGGCAACGGATTCGCCAATGCCACCGCATGCGCCGGTAATAACGGCAATATAATCTTTATCAAAAGTCATGTTGTCCCTCTTTCCAGTGAGTTAATAACATCTGCGTTTGCGCTACGTTCAGGCGTGGGTCGCAGAGAATTTGCTTAAGTTCATGTTCTTCAGGGTGATTATTTTCACTGAAGCATTCGATGACCGGGTTCGGCGTTGCTTCCAGATGGAGTCCTGCGGCGCAGGCGTTATGTGATTTCACCTGCCTCAGGAAACCGGAGATTTCAGCCATCATGTCGCTAAGCTCGCGGCGTTTATTGCCCGCCCGTGTTTTCCCGGTATTCCCATGCATTGGATCGCACATCCATAACACCGGCGTTTCGGTTGCTTGCGCGGCCTGAATCAACGCGCCCAACCGATGAATGTGTGAACGGCCAAAACGCGAAATAAAAGTCAGACGCCCAGGAATACGCTGAGGATTGAGCTGTCGGCAAAGTGACGCGATGAACGATGGCGTTACGCTGGCGTCAATCTTGCAGGCAACAGGGTTGGCGATATTCGCCAGCATGGCGATATGTGGGCTGTCAGGCGCAAGAGTACGAATGCCTATCCAGGGCCAATGGGTGCTGGCTAAGTATGATTCTCCGTAGGGATTAGTGCGGATTTGAGTGGTTTCATAGTCCAGCAACAGCGCTTCATGGCTGGTCCAAATGTGATGAATATCGCGGGGATATTCCCGTTCGTAACGTTTAATTTCGGCCAGCGTTTCCGCAGCAGCACGATAGCTCAGCAGCATCCGTTGCGGATCGTTACGCCTGGCTTCTGGTGTCGCTTCGGGCCGGTTGACTGAATCACCGCGCCACACGGGAAGTACCCTGTCGCCATCGACTTCGTTTTGTTGCGAGCGGGGTTTAGCATATTGACCGGCAATTCTACCTACCGTCAATATCGGCAGCCCCGTCAGTGTTGAGAATTCGCGGGACATTTGCTCAAGGAAGATCAATTTTTTCCGTACATGTAACGCGCCAGATTCGCAAATTCTTTCAGCGCAGTCGCCGGCCTGAAATATCATTGTTTTTCCTGCATAAACGGCGGCTAATGCTTTCTTGAGTTCACTTATTTCTGCAAAACTTAATAATTCTGGAAGATTGTCTAATTCACTTTTGACCAGGGCAAGCATGTCCTTATCGCTCCAGAACGGCTGTTGCCAGTTGGACTTATTGCCAGGAAATGATGTCATTTCTAATCTCTCACTCGAAATTTAACAGGTTTTTCGTTTGTTTTTTAACAAAAAAGCGATGAGAAAGTGCTATTCCTTGTCTGTTTACTGGACATGAAAGACGATACGGTTTGCACAAATATTGCACGCCAATGGGTGCCTTATGTCAATCAAAAAAATTTATATTTGATTTATGTTTTTTCATGTTATTGATTTTTATGGTTATTATTTTTGTTGGTTTTTTATTTTTTGCTATATGATTTTTTTTTGGAAATCAAATTGACTGGGGATGAGGTTCGAAGATAGACTATTGAAAGCAACGCTTAGTTATGCTTGTGTTGCTTATATGTTGCTTGTTTTGCGGTGTTTGCTTAGAGGCATCTCACGGTAAGCTGGCGGCATTTCTTTAGATCTTTAATTTCTTCTTCAAGAGAAGATTTTATGCGTGTGAACGTTCCTAATTCTCCAGGAGAGAGTGATGACGCATTCAGCATATGTCTATCAGTTAAAGGCTGTCCCTGATATATTTGATGAGATTTCGCAACGTTTTCCGGACAGGGTTGCGTTAATTTTCGATCAAAGAAAAATAACCTATCGAGAACTTGCTGAGCAATGTTCAGCGCTGGCTGCTGTGTTGCAAAATAATTGCCTGATAAAAGGCGATATCGTTGCAATAAAAATAGAACGTAGCCCGGAGTTATATATTTTTATGCTGGCGCTCATGAAAATAGGCGCTGTTATGGTTCCCGTGAACTCGAATAGTCCCGAACGCTATATTGGTGAGGTTTTAAGTGCGGCGGGAGCCAGATACCTGATTAGCGATGATGTAACAAGCGTGCCCGGCGGAGCATGGCACGTCTTGTCGAGCAGGACGCTGATACAAAACTGCACGCAACAAAGAAGCGGGAATTACCCGGTATTAAGTGCTGATGATCCGGCGCTCATATTGATGACCTCTGGTTCAACAGGAAAACCGAAAAGCGTACTGATTGCTCATCGCGGGATTGCCAGACTGGGTCTGCCGGTACCGGCGTTGGGGAATAGCGAGCGGGACTGCTATTTGCAAATTGCAGATATTTCTTTCGCTGCCTCAGCTAATGAAATCTGGATGGCTTTATTGACCGGAGCATGTCTCACGATTGCGCCGCCTGGCTTGCCGGATTTAATGGCCCTGGCACGGCAGATCGAATCGGATAACGTGACGATGCTATTCCTCTCTGGCGGGCTGTTCCGGCTATTTGTCGAGGTTTCGGTCGAAACACTGCATATACCTGATTGTGTGGTGGTGTCGGGAGACTTTGTCAATCCTCGCTTATTTAGCGTGGCAGTGCAGGCCGGTAAAGCCAAAATATTTAATGGATTAGGCTGCACGGAAAATTCAGCGATCTCGTCTCTCTATCATATTCAGTCGGAGGAGCAATTATCCAGTGAATCTCCTGTGCCGGTTGGTACTCCACTCCCTCTGGTTGAGATGGTGGTATTCAATGAACGGTTGCAACCCTGTACCTGCGGTGAATATGGGGAATTATTTATCGCAGGGGCTGGAGTGGCTCTGGGGTATTCCGATCCGCAACTGACGGCGGAAAGGTTTATCACCATACCGTATCAAGGCACTGACATGCTTTTCTATCGTACCGATGATCGGGCAACTTACGACCAGGATCGCAATATCGTCCTGGTCGGACGAGGCAACCATATTTGTAAAATACGTGGCTTCCGCATCAATATCGCCGGTATTGAGCACCTGTTGCGCTTACATCACGCTGTAGAAGATGTGCTGATTGTGGTAGAGGAGACGCCGGATGAACCGCGATTACATGCTTGTTATGTCACGCAGGATGACGGGCTATCCGTAGCGGATTTAAAGAATCACCTCGCAATGCATGCTCCTGCCTGGATGATACCTGAAAAATTTAGCCGTCTGGCGGTACTGCCAATGACCGCTAACGGTAAAAAAGATCGTTTACGGTTAAAAAATTCTTTACTGGAGCAGGTGTAAATATGGACAACGTTGAGCAACAGCTACTCTCGATTTGGCAGGCGATTATTCATTCAGAGGCGATTAACCCGCAAGAAAATTTACTAGACCAGGGTGGTAACTCATTACATTTCATAAAGTTGGCGTCAATGGTAAGCAAGACATTTAATTTGGCTGTCTCGCCGGCGGACATTTTCACTGCCGGAACTATTGCTGCGCTGGCTCAGACCATTCGGCAACGGCAAAAGCTCTAATACCTGGGGTTGGGACTACCAGCAAACAGGAAGGATTTTACAGGGAATTTTAAGAGGGGGATAAAATGCCATCATTCAATAGCGGCGAGTCAAAAAAGGGCTGTTTGAACAAGGAGTGTGGAGAAAGTGCGGTAACGTATCTGCCAGCTACGCCCGGGCAGCAGGCAATGTGGTGGCTGGATAATACGCTGGAGCAGCCCCAATGCTATAACGTGCCGGTGCTGCTGACCGTTAATGCGACACTGGACGCTGATATTATGCAGCGCGCTGTGGCTGAGCTGACCTTGCGCCATGAAATATTCAGAACGCGTTTTGTTTATCTTGACGGTAAATTACAACAGCGTATCGGCGCTGATGGCTATCTCTCTTTTTCCCATCGACAACCAGAGCAGACGGAAACCCCTGAATCCGTCACGGCACAACTGGCGGCTAGCCGTTTATCATTAGCTGAGGGGCCGCTGAGTATCATTAATATGCTCAGTTCAGACTCAGGTACAACCTGGTTAGCATGCTGCTTCCACCACATCATTATTGATGCCCCCTCAGTACGTATTGTCTTGCATGATTTGCTGCGAATCTATTGTGCGCTTGACGAGATGCGCGTTCTGCCAGCGTTTAACGGCACGGGAAGCTATCAGGAATTTACTCGTTGGCAGGCCGCGTCCCTTGCGGCGGCTGAGTGCGAAGATATGCGGGTTTATTGGCGACAGGCACTGCATCCAGCTCCACCCTTGTCGGACCTCCCGGTCGATTTTCCCCGTCGTCTTCGGGAAGATACCAAAGCCGCCTATACCATGCTGGCGCTGAACGAACAGGAAGCGGACTCACTGCAGCGGCACGCGAGATCGTTGTCAATGACTCCATTTATGTATATGTCCATGTGCTGGCAATTTTTCCTCAGCCGTATGAGCGGGCAGAACGATATTACCGTTGGCGTGCCTTTTACTCTGCGGGATCGCAGCGAGTTTGCCGAAACGCCGGGATATATGATCAATACTCTGCCGGTTCGCGTGCAGGTCAATGAAGATGACACGGTCAGCACGCTGGCTGCAAAGGTACGTCAATCTTTTATTGGCGCACATTTCAATAAGCTGCTCCCTTTCAATGAAATTGTCGCACTGTCGCGTGAAAACGCGGGGCAGGACAGTCCTCTATTCAGAACGCTGTTGGTTATGCCCGATACCCGGGGCGATATTTTCAACGACTTGCCTTTTAAAGTCATGCTGGATGACTATTTTAGCCAGATGGCAAAATACGATCTGACGCTGTTCTTTGAAGCGCAACCGCAGTGGAAGCTGACGCTGGAGTATAAGACGGCGTTGTATCACCCGCAGACCATTGACTACTGGATGAAAATCTTTCGTCATTTATTAAGCGCGATGGGCGAGGACGGCGAGGTATTACTGTCATCCCTGAGGCTGTTGGATGCACCGTTAAGTCGTGAACTGGTTGTTCGATCTAGTCTTAAATCGTGCGCGGAGGCCTGGCGATTTGACGCCCTGGCGGCTTTCAATCAGCATGCTATAAGCCACTCTGCGGATACTGCGTTAATTACCGCTAATGGCACACGATCGTATGGTTGGTTAGCGGAACGTTCAGGGCAGATTGCCGCTTACCTACAGCAGCCGTTAAATATCGCACCTGGCAAACGTGTTGCATTATTACTGGAAAGGAATGCCGAGGCGATTGCCACTCTGTTTGGCGTGTTAAAAACCGGCGCGGCCTACATTCCGATCGATCCGCAATACCCGCAAGAGCGAATTGGTTACATGTTGCAGGACGCCAGTGTGGATTGCATCGCCACGACACGATCGCTGGTAGCAAAATTCCCAGTGTCTGGCTCCGTACCTCTGTTGTTAATCGATGATATTCCCCCGGAGTACCCTGGTGAATACTCTTATATCAAAAGAATGCCCGACGATGAGCTGTATATCATTTATACATCAGGTTCAACCGGGCAGCCCAAGGGAGTACGGTTATTAAATAAAACGTTCAATAACCTGATTAAGTGGCAACGAGATGTTTCTGAGTGCGATCAAGGAGATTGTACTCTGCATTTTATGTCACTTTCTTTTGATGTCTCGGTTCAGGAGATCTTCGGCACGTTAGCTGGCGGTGGGTGCTTATATATTGCCAGTGAAGAAGAACGGAGAGATCTGGATCTTCTGCAAGAGGTTATCCAGGAGCAGGGGATTAATCGTCTCTATTTTCCCTATGTTGCTTTGCAACAGTTCGCGCATTTGAGCGCATTGGCCAACAGGCAATTCCCGAGTTTAAAAGAGGTCTACTCCACCGGGGAACAGCTCGTACTCACCGCGGATATTAAACATTTTTTCAGGCAACCCGTTCGCCTGATTAATCTCTATGGTCCCTCAGAAAGTCACGTCTGTTCCGCGTATGTGCTGCCACCGGAAAGCGATAAATGGGGAGATGCAGCGTCCATTGGTTACCCTCTACCCGGATTTACTCTGTTGGTGGTGGATGAGCATTTGCAGCTGGTTCCCGCCGGTGTCGCCGGTGAACTGCTCATCGTTAGCGATTTTCTCTCTCCCGGCTATCACAATAAAAGTGAAGAAAGCGCTCGACGTTTTATCTCTGCTGAGGGCTTTGCCACACAAAGTTGCCACGCATATCGTACCGGTGATCTGGTGAGGCTGGAGCATGACGATCGGTTCAGCTATCTTGGCAGGATAGACAATCAGTTAAAAATTCGCGGTTTTAGGATCGAACCGTCTGAAGTAGAAGCGGCCATCAATGCCCTGGAAGGCGTGCAGGTTTCAGCGGTAGTTGGCAGGGCAGATACTTCAGGAAGCAAGCAGCTCGTCGCTTTTATTGCTGGTTTAATGGATGATAAAAGCAATCAAAAGGATAAGATCAAACGCGGCCTTCGCCTGGTTCTGCCGGAGTATATGGTTCCCACAGAGTTGGTCTTTCTGGATAAGCTGCCTACTACCCCTAGCGGGAAAATCGATCGTAAGGCGTTGCTTAAGGTGGATATTATTGTTGAATCATCCGCGCAGATGCCAGAACGGTCTCTGACGAAAACGCAGGAGCAGGTCAGGGCGCTATGGGAAACGCTATTTCCGGGTCGTCACATCGCACTGCACGATGATTTTTTCGCCATTGGCGGACATTCCTTGTTGGCCACGCAGCTGGTTTTTCTGCTCCGTAAGGCATTCAATTGCGATATTCCTCTACGTTTGTTATTTAATCACCCGACGTTGTTGGCTATGGCAGAGTGCATCGACGGCTATGTTGTCAGTGAAAAAGGGCCCGTCGATACCGTTGATCGTTCCTTTGTTCAGGATGGATACGAACGCATACATTGGCAGGGGGGAGAGTGTTCAACCCCTGGGCTGACGTTGCTCACCGGGGCGACAGGATTTTTAGGCATCTACCTGCTGCGTTCACTGCTATTGGCCGGGACCCAATCCGTGATTTGCCTGGTAAGAGCCAGGACAGATAAGCACGCATTGGCTCGTTTACGTGAAAATGCGATGCGCTACGGAATCGCCGATGAGATTGATTTTTCCCGGGTTGAAGTTTGCCTCGGTGATATTGGTCAGCGCGATTTAGGGTTAAGCCCTGACGCGTATAGTCGGTTGGCAGAGCGAGTGAACACGGTATTCCATGCAGCCGCACAGATTAATTTTTTGCTCTCTTATTCTTCTGTTAAACAGTCAAATGTGCAGGGTACGCTAAATATTTTAGCTTTCTGCGGTTGTGGCGGACGAAAAACGCTCCACTATTTATCCACTATCGCCGTATTTTCTCCACGCTATCCTGAATCGCCTATCGTGGAACATTGTGTGCCGGGGCATCCGGAAGCACTGTCGATTGGTTATACGCAAAGTAAGTGGGTGGCTGAACGCTATGTTATACAGGCCAGAGAACAAGGACTTGATGCTAACGTATTTCGCATCGGACGTATTGGCGGAGACAGCCGAACTGGGGCCTGCCAGAGCGATGATTTTTTGTGGCGCCAGATAAAAAGCTTTATCCAGATGGGATTGGCGCCCGATCCGTCTTCCCTATCAACGGACCTGCTGCCTGTCGACTTTGTCGCTGAAGCGATAGTTGCTTTAGCGCGTTCAGAGGCTACTCGACAGGAGAACTTCCATATTTTCCATCCTCAGAGCATCCGGTTTGACCCGGTATATCGGGCGATTCGTTCTCTGGGCTATCCGTTAGAAACGACTTCTGACGGTGAGTGGTTGCAACAACTTGAGCTGTGTGTCACCCAAGGGCGCGAGGTTGCGCTGGGGCCGGTCATTCATCTCTTTAAAGAGAATTTGTTGGATACTGGCGATAACGCCTATGGTAATCCAGAGACGACTAAGCGTATTACACAACTGGGCTTGCGCTTTCCTGAACTGTCGGAGGAGACTTTCAAACGTATGATTGTTTATTTCCAGCGGCAGAAAGAAATTGTCTAGCAAGACGTTTATCAATTTCATCAAGAGGATAATACAATGGTTCCAGCACTATTTGATAAATATATTTCGGCAGTGATGGAGAAGTCATCGGATAAGCTGGCATCCCTTTTCTCTGTTAATGGACGTTTGTCGTTGCCTTTCCGTCGCAATAGAGAGGTGATTGTTGGCCGTGAAAATATTCGCTTACACTATGCTAATGGCTTTGGCGTTGCGCCCTTACGCTTTACCTCTATAGAGGATGAACGATTCCACTATACGAATAATCCCGATGTCGTCATTGTTGAATATAAACTACATGGGAATACTCTGCCAGATGGGAAACAGTTCTCTTTGTTATATGTTAATGTGATTGAAATAAATGATGGCAAGATAACTGAATTAATAGATTATGAGGATGTTTTGAACAGAGAATATATCTTTCAGGATTAACAGGATGATTCTTATGTTATCAATGGGGGCGAAGGTTAGGATAACTTTTCCTTCCTTGAAGGGTTATGGTAAAATGGTAAGCTTAACTTATTGTATACGGCATCAGGAGAATGTATGGAAATGAATAAAAAAGTGGCTAGTGGTTCCGAGCGCGAAATATCATTGAATCGTCAATTTGAAGATGCCTTAGGGAATTTGCAATGCGTACTTGTTGCACGTCGATCGCTGATTAATCCTGATGGTATTAACTGGCCGCAATACGATACGTTGTATATTTTACGTCAGTTCCAGCCGATGACTCCAAGCGCAATTGGTGAAAAGCTCGGATTTGCGCGTAGTAAAATGTCCAAGATCCTGCGGATGTTGAAAGATAAGCACTTTGTTGAGCAGGAGTCGGCAGAAAGCGACAAGCGAGAAATGCTGACGAGGATTACGGAAAAGGGTATTGAATTCCTGAATTCTGCAGAGTCCAGCAGGCGCATAATGGCTGAGCAGGTGGCATCCTGTATGTCGCAGGGAGAGATTGCTATTTTCGCTGAGCTTTGTACAAGGGCTGCCAATATATTACACGAGAATATTAAAGGTAAACTCGAAGATACCAGTGAAAATTAATAAAGTTTATGGTGATGAAGCGTTAAACGGAGCGCTGGCGTGGTATTCTCTTTGCCGAATATGGAATCGAATATATGGCATTGGAATTTTGCTAAAATGTTGCTATGCGACGATGGTGAAAGTGGACCCGATACTCCGATACTAAGAAAAGATTTTACCGCAGATGGTAAAAAAATGCTGATTCGTATCGTTAATATTTTGTTTGCTAAAACCTTGTCTCATTGCAACGTGCGTTGATGTGCCCGAAACAGGCTTGAGCGGATAGTTTTCTGTCAATATAAAATCAAAGCTGTCTGGCATACTGGCGATAATGGGAGCAGGCCATTGCTCGGATCATGGCCGCAGTTTTTATTTTTCACATAATAGCCTTCAATCGTATCCTCTCGTTTAGCGTATTCTCGCACTACGTCTGGTGAGGACAGGAGTTTTGGCGAATACCTGTAGCAGATATTTCTTTATTTTCAATATATCGATGAATAAATGTGAAAGTAGCAGGTATGCAACTGGTGCATTTTGTTCTCTTCCATCATTGCCCCCGCAAAACAGACAGCCGAGTAAATGATTGCCCCTGCTGATAATGATCGATTCAGCTCTTGCGTACAGAGAAATGATCCCGCTACCGGGTGCATCTGAGGTGCTCAAGCACGGAACGGCCACTCGATGCAGATCTGCCGTCAGGATTAACCAGAAGATAACGTTCGTGCTATGTGAAAATCTTCGCAGGCTTCAGGCTGACAATTGGCGTGTTGTTAAGGGAGAAGTGGGACATGCTATGCGCAACAAAGATAGTGCCCGCATTTCCCGGCACGGAGGAGAAAAAACCAGAAATGCCCCGGGATGTGTTCCCATGCTAGCCTGTTGAATCAATATCTGAAAAAGATTCGCAAGGATAGCTGAAAACAAGAATTTGGCTCCTCTGACTGGACTCGAACCAGTGACATACGGATTAACAGTCCGCCGTTCTACCGACTGAACTACAGAGGAATCGTTGTGGAGTCGTATCTTAGCGGCGAAAAAACTTTTGTCAAACATCAATTCGCCTTCCGCCGCGCAACTGGCGCATCCATCAACAAATTGTTGTTATTAGCGACAATCTATCGGGAAAAATGCTTTGCAGGATTAGCTTTTCTCTATCATCATTTGAAATGTAGTTTCAACTTTTCTCACTAAGGTCTCCCTTGAACGTCACCTCCGCATTACGCCAGTCCGTCGAACGCACGTCCTGGTTTAAAAAACGCAAGACCTATCGCGTCCTCTACTGGCGTGAAATCAGTCCACTTGCGGTCCCGATTTTGCTGGAAAACGCCTGCGTGTTGCTGATGGGCGTGCTGAGTACTTTTTTGGTCAGCTGGCTCGGTAAAGAAGCGATGGCGGGCGTTGGCCTGGCCGATAGCTTCAACATGGTGATCATGTCTTTTTTTGCCGCCATCGATCTCGGTACGACCGTGGTGGTAGCCTTCAGTCTGGGCAAGCGTGACCGGCGGCGGGCAAGGGCGGCAGCGCGACAGTCGCTGGCGATAATGACCCTGTTCTCGATTATTCTCGCGGCGGTTATCCATGCTTTTGGCGCGGAAATTATTAATTTTGTCGCCGGAGATGCGACAGAAGAAGTGAAAGGCCTGGCGCTGACCTATCTTGAGCTAACGGTATTGAGCTATCCGGCAGCGGCAATCGCCCTGATCGGCAGCGGTGCGCTGCGCGGAGCCGGAACCACTAAAATTCCGCTGTTGATCAACGGCGGGATGAATATTCTGAATATCATTATCAGCAGCATCCTGATTTACGGCATTTTTTCGTGGCCCGGCATGGGGTTTGTCGGCGCGGGTCTGGGATTAACCATCGCCCGCTATATTGGCGCGGTGGCTACTATCTGGGTATTAATGATCGGCTTTAACCCGGCGCTGCGCATTTCGCTGAAGAGCTACTTTAAGCCGTTCAACTTCGCCATTATCTGGGAAGTGATGGGCATTGGTATTCCCGCCAGCATTGAATCGGTTTTGTTCAACGGCGGCAAGCTGCTGACTCAGATGTTCGTTGCCGGGATGGGGACAAACGTGATTGCCGGCAACTTTATCGCCTTCTCCGTGGCTGCGCTGATTAACCTGCCCGGGAACGCCCTGGGTTCCGCATCGACAATTATTACCGGCAGGCGTCTCGGAAAAGGGCAGATCGGCCAGGCTGAACGTCAGGCGTGGCACGTCTTCTGGCTATCGACGATCGTATTGACGCTGATCGCCTGGGGAACCGCGCCGTTTGCCGGCCTGATCGCTTCGTTTTATACCAGCGAAGAGGATGTCAAGGTGGTGGTGAAAGAGCTGCTGTGGCTCAACGCCTTCTTTATGCCGATTTGGGCGATGGCCTGGACGTTGCCGTGCGCTTTTAAAGGCGCACGTGACGTGCGTTACACCATGTGGGTATCCATGCTCGGCATGTGGGGCTGTCGCGTCGTGGCGGGCTACACGCTGGGGATTGTGCTGGGTATGGGGGTGATTGGCGTCTGGTTGGGGATGGTGCTTGACTGGGCGGTGCGCGGCGTTTTGTTTTACTGTCGAATGGTCAGCGGGCGGTGGCTGTGGAAATATCCGCGTACCAAAGCGCAGGCAGATGAGAGTCAGGCGCAGCCTGAATAGGCGAGTGATAAGCGGATAAACGCTACTTTTTGCGCAAACTGGAGGATTTTTCGGCAAACGATTTGAAATGTGCAAACAGCCTTTGACAAGATCGGGCGTGATCGATAATATGCGCCTCGTTCAAACGATTCCTCTGTAGTTCAGTCGGTAGAACGGCGGACTGTTAATCCGTATGTCACTGGTTCGAGTCCAGTCAGAGGAGCCAAATTTAAGAAGCCCGCTTAAGGAAACCTAAGCGGGCTTTTTGCTTTCTCTTGCATAGTCACGATTGTGGCAACGCCGGGGCCTTGCCTTCGAACACGGTTTTAAAACCAGGATACCACAAGGGAAACGAGCCCGATCGCGACCGTCCAGAAAAATATAGTTGCTATTAAAATAAACAGGCGGATATTCCCTATGGTTAATTTCATAAAACTGTCTTCCATACTTTTACGAAAATAGTACATTGCTGATGGCGACCGATAAGCTTATCCATGATTGCATATTGGCGACATGTGCAATTTTATCTGTTGTGGTTGAGTAACAAGATATTTGTTGTAAGTAACCTGACGCTATTAAATGATGATTCGATAGCAGAGTAGCGGCCATAGATAACTCTTTGATTATTTTGATCTCTCTTGAGCGCTGCCTGTTCTGTATGGCAGTTTTGTTACACATAAATTTTTTTAATTAATTTAAGGGGTTATGAGACGTAATTCAAGTGTTACCCAGTCTGCTATTGTGCGTTATATGACCATGCGGCAATTGATATAGATATGTTAATGGAATATTTACTTTTATAATCGGCGTGGCAGTTTTTAATTGCGGAAGTTAGCACAATAATATTTTGAGACAAGCAGTGTGGCTACGGTCAGAGAAATAGTTAGCACTAAAGAAATAAATGTTTTAATTTATAGCGAAAGGGTAATGGTGATTATCCCCTGGTCCGAATGACTCTCTTTCTCTAACGCTCAGTCCGGCGGGTGGCCGCGTAAATATGTCACGCCATCCGGACTGAGTTTATTCTGCTCGTGTTATCTATGCGCTTAACGGAACGGCGGTTCGTTGAAGGTTCTCAGCTTGCGCGAATGCATATGGTCGCCTTCGGCGCGTAGTAGGTCAATCGCCCGAATACCAATCTGCAAATGTTCGGAAATCGCCCCTTCATAGAAGCGGTTAGCCTGTCCCGGCAGCTTGATCTCACCGTGCAGCGGCTTATCGGAGACGCACAGTAGGGTACCGTAGGGAACGCGGAAGCGATAACCCTGCGCGGCAATGGTCGCGCTTTCCATATCGATAGCCACCGCGCGGCTGAGGTTAAAGCGCAGCGCCGAGGCCGAGTAGCGCAGTTCCCAGTTACGATCGTCGGTGGTAACCACCGTTCCGGTACGCAGCCGCTGCTTAACCTCTTCGCCGGGCATTCCGCTAACCTGCTTGGTGGCGTCGTAAAGCGCGCGCTGAACTTCGGCGATGCTCGGAATAGGGATATCCGGCGGTAGCACCGCATCCAGCACATGGTCATCGCGCAGATAGGCGTGAGCCAGCACGTAGTCGCCAATCGTCTGGCTTTCGCGCAGGCCGCCGCAGTGGCCAATCATCAGCCAGACGTCCGGGCGCAGCACCGCCAGATGGTCGCAGATGTTTTTAGCGTTAGCCGGGCCTACGCCAATGTTAATCAGCGTGATCCCCTGACCCTCTTTGGTGATCAGGTGCCAGGCCGGCATCTGATGCTTTTTCCACGCCAGATCGGAAATTGCCTCTTCCGGGGCCTCTGTGTCCGCCGTTATCCAGATCCCGCCCGCGCAGGAGAGGGCGATATAGGGGCTATCGGGATCGAGAATTTGGCTACAGCCCCAGCGCACGAACTCATCGACGTAGCGGGTATAGTTGGTAAATAGCATATACGGCTGGAAATGCTCAACCGGCGTGCCGGTGTAATGACGCAGGCGCGCCAGCGAGAAATCGACGCGGCGGGCGTCGAAGTGCGACAGGGGATAGTATTCCGTGGAATGGAACAGGCCATCGGCAGTCTCATCGCCAATTTGCGACAGCTCGGTGGTGGGGAAAAAACGCGTTAAGCCGGCGCTCATTGAACGGTCGAGCGTGAGCTCGGAGCCATCAATCACGTACGGATAGGGGATCTCATGCTGCGATAGCCCGACGGTAATGCAGGCATCGTAATCCTGATACAGCATGGTGAGCTGTTCCAGCAAATAGGCGCGAAACAGTTTAGGATTAGTAATGGTGGTGGTATAGCAGCCGGTATGGGTAAAACGGCCCCAGGCCCGGGTTTTTAAGGCTTTATGCTCCGAGCCGTCCCACGATACCGACAGCTCCGGGTAAACGAACAGTCCTTCCGCACGGGCGCTATTATCGGGAAGCGTATTATGGTGAATATATTCGCCGATAGCTTTACGCAGCGCATTGACCGATTTTTCATAGAGCGCTTCGAGTTGCGTGAGCGCTTCTTCTGGGGTCAGCCTGGCGGCTTTCTGGTTCATGACCTACTCCTTATTTCTGCTCTGCTGACGTTGTGCTTAGTATGTCACAGACTGAAACAGGCGTCGGACAATTTACCCCGCTTAGCTAAGAAAGTACTGAGATTAGAACCCGTTGAAGCTGGACACTATCCATTAACAGGTGGGGGCATTGTCGATAGCGGCCCAGCGATCGGCGCTAAAATGGGTGGCGTTGAGCACCTTTACGGTGAGGGTTTTATCGTTATTAATGCAGTAAAGCGCGTCCGCCAACGGCGTCAGCTTATCGCCTTCCTGTAGACGCCGGGCGCAGGGAGTCAGTTCCGCCACAATCGTTAACTGGCCGCTTTGCAGAACCGCCCAGGTATGTGTAGACGTTGTGGCCTCGCGTAGTTTTTTAATCCACCATTCCATTTGTTAATTCCTGACCGGTTACCCCCGGCGATAATTCCTGTTTGCATCTCATCTGACAATAAGAACAGGCAGTTGGTTTAGTCTATGTTTAAAAAGAGAATCGCAGGATCTGCTGCGCTCCGGGTAATAATCCCACCCGGTGGATAAAGAGATAATTCGGACAGAAATATGGCAATGATGCGTTTTACCCGGCTGCTGAATAAGTCGGGCTTAAGAATGGTCTCGATGGCGAAAAAAGCCATCATTGGTCTACTGGTGGTGGTGGTGGTCTTTTTTATTGGCCGCATTTACGAATCGCAGCGCGGCCCGGCGCTGCACCGCTGGCACACCTGGACGGCGAATGAAATGACCGCCAGCGAGATTGACCTCGCTACTTTTGCTGACTACCAGACGCGGGAAGCGACGATTTTCCGCGATATGAAAAGCCACGTTACCGATGCGCTGAGCGACGATGAAAAAACGGCGATTAACCGTTTTTACGCACAAAGCCTGGTCTATCCGGATAAGTTTCATCCGGACTGGAATCGCTCCTTTATTTTGCTGCCGCAGGGCAAACCGCGCGGCGCGGTGGTGCTGCTGCACGGCCTGACGGACTCTCCCTATAGCGTGCATTATCTG
Source organism: Klebsiella sp. CN_Kp066 (assembly GCF_040065135.1). Lineage (NCBI taxonomy): Bacteria > Pseudomonadati > Pseudomonadota > Gammaproteobacteria > Enterobacterales > Enterobacteriaceae > Klebsiella > Klebsiella sp. CN_Kp066. The sequence goes on from NZ_JBEAIU010000056.1 coordinate 34,484, forward strand.
GCGCAGCGCTATCAGCAGCAGGGATTTGTCGCCGTCGCCCCGCGGCTGCCCGGGCACGGTACGGCTCCGGGCGCGCTCACCGCCGTGGACCGCGAGGCGTGGATAGCGACAACCCGTCTTGCGGTGCGCGAAGCGACGCGCCTGGCCGGGGATAACGTGCCGCTGCACGTGGTTGGCTACTCCAACGGCGGGGCGCTGGCGCTAAAATACGCTCTCGATAGCCTGGAGGATAAAGCGCTGCGCCGGCCGCAGCAGATAATCCTGCTGTCGCCGATGATTGGCGTCACCGCCTTTGCGCGTTTTGCCGGACTGGCCGGTTTACCCTCGGTATTTCCGGCTTTTGCCCGCGCGGCATGGCTGAATATCGTCCCGGAATTCAATCCCTATAAATACAATTCGTTCCCGGTTAAGGCCGCAAGGCAGTCATGGCTGTTGTCGCAGGCGCTGCAGCAGCAAATCGTGCAGGAGGCGCAAAATCATCGGCTTTCCGAACTGGCGCCGGTGTTAACGTTTCAGTCGGTGATGGACTCCACGGTGAGCACCCGGGCGGTGGTAGAGTCGCTGTATCGCTATCTGCCGGATAACGGAAGCGAGCTGGTGATTTTCGATATTAACCAGGCGGCGAATCTACGCGCGCTATTCCGTCCCTCGCTCTATTCGGCGGTGAATACGTTATTGCCGCCGGCGCCGCGGCCCTATGCCACCACGGTGATTACTAACGCTGCCCCCGACACCTACGAGACGGTGGCCCGCACCACGCTTGCCGGAACGCGAAGCGAAACCGTGACGCCGCTGCATCTTGCCTGGCCGCAGGATATGTATTCGCTGTCGCACGTGGCGGTGCCGTTCCCGCTGACCGATTCGCTCTATGGCCGGGAACCGGCGGAGAAAAATCGCTACGGGATCAGCATCGGCACGATCTCTTTGCGTGGGGAAACCTCGACGCTGAGCGTCGGGCTGGATACGCTGATGCGCGTGACCTCCAACCCGTTTTTCCCGTGGATGATGGTGAGAATTGACCATCATATAGCCTGCAGCGAGCAGGCTGATGTCGCTGCCTGCCTCCGTCCGGAGCCGGTGGCATCAGAATAGCGTCAGGTGCATCACGGTGCGGATGGCGATCCCGGCGATAGCGCCGGCGGCGGCGAAGCGGAACAGGCGCACGAAGCGCGAGCTGACGCCCAGAAAGATACCGATACCCGGGAGGTCAAACGTCTGTACTAACAGACCTGCCGAGGCGTTGATCTGGCTGATGGTCACTTTTCCCTGCTGCACGAGTTCAGAGATCACGCCGAAATAGGCCGTCCCGCCAGCCACGCATTTGACCAGCGCCGGGAGCACGAAGTTAACCGGGATGTTAAGCCACAGCAGCAGCGGCAGGAGCAGACGCTGGAGCATCTCAATCAGGCCCGCCGCCTGCATAAACCCGACGATAGCCAGCGACAGGATCAGCATGGGCACCGCGCCGAGCGCCAGGCGAATCGCGTCGGAGCCGGCGCTGTTAATCACGGCGATAATCCCCTGGCTGTTCTGTTCGGCCTCGGGCAGCGCTTCGGCCCGCGCGTTTTCAACCATCGATAGCCTGCGGCCGGTGATATGCCAGGTCACCGCGGCGGCGCACAGTCCGCCGACAATGGAGATAACGATAGAGGCCAGCCAGTGCAGGCCAAAGGGCGTTAATGGATAGAATACGTTGCCTTGCCCCATGGCAAACAGCATTGCCAGCGTAGCGGCCATTTGCCGGTCCGAGGCGCCGCGTTTATCCATAATGGCGAGGGTCGCCAGCGGGGCGGCAAAGCTGACAAAATTCATCTGAATCAACGCAAATGCGCTCATTCCGGTTAAGCCGAACGGCTTAAGCAGCGGCGCGAGCCAGCGCACGATGACATCCAGCACCCCGCGTACTTCCAGATATTTCATGACGATGAGCATGACAACCATGATTGGCAGCAGCGTATAAAGGGCCACATCGACGGAGGTTTTTCCCGCCGACATAATAATGCTGATGAAATCCATCTATTTCTCAATCACTGCGGACAGAAAGGATAATTAGCGTCATCATAATCCCACCAGCAAGGAAATGAAATCACCGCAGCGGCTCTCTCTGTCCTGAAATGGGGCCGCAACTGGACTTGCCATTATCGCCAGCCAGCGCACAAAATTTCCTGGCCGATATTTGCAAAGCCTGTTTTTTGTTCTCAAACTGAATTAACACCGGGCGGTTTTCTTTAAGGATAAAACTATGCAACGTTGTCTACGGGTAGCGTGGGGAATTGTGTTTATTTTCGCCTTTTCGGTACAGGCTGAAACGAAGATATATGGCGAGCAGCGCATCAGCGGCTGGTGGAGCTGGTTAAAAAACGATGTCTCGCAGACCTGGAATGAGCCGCAAAACTACGATCTGTATCTTCCGTTTCTCAGCTGGCATAACCGCTTTATGTACGATAAAGAGAAAACGGATAATTATAATGAAATGCCCTGGGGCGGGGGTTTTGGCGTTTCCAGATATAACGCAGAGGGCAACTGGAGTTCTCTCTACGCCATGATGTTCAAGGATTCGCATAACGAGTGGCAGCCGATAATCGGCTACGGCTGGGAGAAGGGGTGGTATCTTGATAGTCGCCGCGATTTTCGCCTGGGACTTGGCGTTACCGCCGGGATCACCGCCCGCGATGACTTTGCCAACTACGTACCCCTGCCGATTATTTTGCCGCTTTTTTCCGCCAGCTATCGCCGTCTGAGCGTGCAGTTCACCTATATTCCCGGCACCTATAATAACGGTAACGTGCTGTTTGCCTGGCTGCGCTACGGTTTTTAAATGCGCTGGCGGTCTTGGCCTGAATCGGCGAACGTCAAATGGTAATCACTTTTTTCACCACCGAATTTGACAGCGCCAGCATTGAAATCAGTACCGAAGTGATAAACGTGAGAACAATCAGCATTAATTTGGTACCCAGTGAGTTAATCGGGATAAAGGCGGTGAGCAGGTGAAAAACGGAGTAGTGGAGAATATAGACGCCGGTCATCGTTTTGCTGATGGTGGCGAGAACGGCCTCTTTAAACTCGCTGTTTTTACGAAACCGAACGCCGTTGGCCGCAATCACCAGCGCGACGACCAGAATATAAATTTGTGAACCGGTAAGAATGAAGGCATTTCTGTCGGCCTTAAACAGGGCGAAAAAGAAATGGCGCTCGTAAAACCAGGTGAAAAGATAAATAAACGGGATGGCGATCATCGCCCCTTTAACCACTTTTTCGCGCCTGAGCCAGCCGGCGACGAGCGGATCGCTGAACAGCTGACCGGTCAGATAAAACAGCAGCCATGTCCATAGCCGATACTGCGGCGCCAGGCTCAGCGCATGGATATCAGGGTACAGCGCGGACAAAAGATCGTAACCATAAGAGAGCAGCAGCAGCGAGAAAACTGCAGCAAAAAACAGTTTACGCCGCTGGCTGAGCCACTCGATGACCGGGTGAAAGGTGTAAATCACGATAAACGCAAAGACAAACCACGGCTGGATAAGATAGCCGCGCTGATAAGGCTCCCACAGATAGTACACCGTCATCCAGAACAGAAAGACGATAACCACGCTTTTGATTTTGCCCATTTGCCACTGCGAATCGTGGCGGGACTGCGAGTCGAGATAACCGGCCACCACAAAAAACAGCGGCGTGGCGATAGTCGAAATAAACGTCAAAAACCCGAGGATCCAGTGATAGTCGTAATCATAGCTATCCCAGGTGTTGTAGATGGTGAAGAAGGTCACCGCCGTCATGCATCCCAGCGTTTTGATAATATTTAACCCGGTACTATTCATGGTTGTCGCTTCATGTCCTTATTGTGGAAACAGGCGTAAATTACCGGCAGAACCAGCAGCGTCAGAATAGTAGCAAAACCCAGACCAAACATGATAACAACCGCCATGCTCTGGAAGAAAACGTCCAGTAGTAAAGGCGCCAGGCCAAGCACGGTGGTAAATGCCGTCAGCAGGATAGGACGTAAACGCGACGTGGCGGCATAAATAATCGCCTCCTGCTGCTCTTTTTCCTGCTTCTGCTGTTCAATCTCCTCAACCAGCACGATGCCGTTACGGATCAGCATTCCGCTCAGGCTGAGCAGACCGATCAGCGCCATAAAACCAAAGGGGATGCCGGTGATTAAGAAGCCCGGCGTTACGCCAATCAGCGCCAGCGGTACGGTCAGCCAGATGGCAATCGCATTTTTTAGCGAACTGAACATCAGTACGGTGATGATAAACATCACCAGGTAACCCAGCGGCAGGGTTGTGAACAGTCCCTGCTGCGCCTCGCTGGAGTTTTCCGCATCACCACCCCACTCGATGCTGTAGCCGTGCGGCAGCACCAGCGCATCGATCTGCGGTTTCACGCGGGAGAGGATATCCCCGGAGGTCTGGTTGCTGAGCGGGTCGGGATCGGTCTGCACCGTCAGCACGCGGCTGCGGTCGCGGCGCAGGATCAGCGGATCCTCCCATTCAAGGTGAAAGCCGCTGACCACGTTACTGAGCGGAATATACTGCTGGCGGCTTTGGCTCCAGACCAGCACGTTATTTAAGTGATTCGCATCCTGGCGCTCGGCGGCGGGTGGGCGGACTATCACCGGCAGCAGGTCGGCACCCTCACGGTACAGTCCCGCGCGGCTGCCGGAGAAGTTCATCTCCAGCGCGTTATCGATATCCTGTTTATCGACGCCCAGTTCGCGCCCAAGGGCGGTGGAGTACTGGGGACGGATAACTTTACTGCGGTTTTGCCAGTCGTTGCGAACGCCATCGGTGGCCGGGTCTGCGGAGAGGATATCGCCAACCTGGCTGGCGATCAGGCGCAGTCTGTCTGGGTCGGGACCTTTGATCCGCACCTCGATGGCGCTGTCGCCGGAAGGGCCGAACATCACGCGTTTTGTGCTGGCGTTCACCTGCGGATAGTTACGCGCAATATAGCGATCTACATGCTGCGTCAGGGCGGCAATGCTGCGCTGGTCGTCCATTCGCACCATGATCTGCGCATAGTTGCTGTACTGCCGTTGCCCGCTGTAGGTCAGGATAAACCGCATACTGCCCTGGCCGACGGTAGCCACGGTGGTGACGACTCCGGGCTGGCCGTTAATGGCAGTCTCAATATCGCTGGTCATCTTTTCAGTGGTCGCAATATCGGTACCGTAGGGAAGCCAGAGATCGACAAAGAAAATGGGCGTGTTTGAAGAGGGGAAAAAGTTTTGTCGCACCGAACCAAACCCCCAGATAGCGGCGGCCAGCAGCGCCGCCATGACGGTCAGGGTGACGGTTTTGCGCAGCAGAAGGGCCTGCAGAGTCAGCTGATACAGGCGGTAAAAGCGTCCGCCGTACGGGTTGGTATCGGCCTGCGCCACCGGCTGCGATTGAGGCTTAAACAGCCACCATTTAATGAGCACCGGGGTAATGGTCAGCGCCGAGAACCAGCTCAGCATGAGCGAAATCAGCAGTACCTGGAACAGCGATTTACAATATTCCCCGGTCGAGTCCTGCGACAGCCCAATCGGCGCAAAGGCAAGAATCGCAATCACCGTGGCCCCCAGCAGCGGCAGGGCCGAACGGCGAATCACATAATTAATTGCCGTAAGTCGCGTCGATCCCTGCTGGCGGGCGATCAGCACGCCTTCGACGATAACGATAGCGTTATCGACCAGCATGCTCAGGGCGATAATCAATGCCCCCAGCGAAATACGCTGCAGCTCGATCCCCCACAGATACATAATCAGCAGCGTGCCGAGTACGTTGAGCGCCAGCGACAGGGCGATAATAATACCGCTGCGTACGCCCATAAAGATCAGTAGTACGCCAACGACAATCGCCAGCGCCATCAGAAAGTTGGTGATAAAACCGTTGACCGAATGGGCGACTTCCGCCGCCTGATCGTAGAACAGGTCAATGTTGATCCCGGCCGGTTTTTCCGCCGACATCTGCGCCAGTTTGTTTTGCAGCGCACGGCCAACATCAATCACGTTAACCCCGGGGATAAACGACACCCCCATGGTGACCGCCTGGCGACCGTTGGCGTGGTAAATGCTGGAGGGCGTTTCGCTCAGCCCGCGCGAGAGCGTGGCAATATCGCGCAGCCGCGTCGCCGTTCCCGAACCGTGCGGGCTGATTAACAGATCGCCCAGCTCGTCGAGGTTGGCAAACTCGCCCGTGGGATGCAGGCGGATCGATTCGCTGCCGGATTTAATTTCTCCGGCGTTAGAGACGACGTTCAACCGGCTGAGGATCGCCGCCAGCTGGTTGAGCGTAATCCCGCGGGCGGCCATTTTCGCCAATGAGATATCAATGTTGATTTGCTGGGGGATCGCCCCGCCGATGGCGACTTTACCGACGCCGGGCACCAGCACCAGTTCACGGCGCAGCTGCTCGGCATAGCGAACCAGCTCAGGGTTGGTAAAGCTCTCGCCGGAGAGGGCGAAGAAGAAGCCAAAGACATCGCCAAAATCGTCATTCACGAACGGAGAAGCGACGCCGGGCGGGAACTGGCGAGCGGCGTCGCCAACCCGGCGGCGCAGTTCATCCCAGATTTGCGGCAGCTCGCTGGAGTGGTAGTGCGAGGCGATGTTGACGGTAATTTGCGACAGGCCGTTAGAGGAAATGGAGCTGACGTTATCGAGATAGGGCAGCTGCTGCAGCGCGTTCTCCAGCGGCAGGGTGACTTCTTCTTCCACCTGCTGCGCTGAAGCGCCGGGATAATGGGTAACCACCACCGCGGTTTTGATGGTAAACGCCGGATCTTCCAGCCGGCCGATGTTCAGCAGAGCGAAGATCCCGCCGATGCCCAGCAGTAAAATAGTCAGCCAGACGCGGATTGGATTGTTAATAAACTGGCGGGAGATATCCATTACAAACCTCGTTCACGCGTCCAGATTCGAACCGGTTGTTGCGCATGTAATTCGCTGACGCCCGCCGCCACCACGCGTTCGCCGACGCTGAGCCCTTCGGTAATCACCACGCCCTGTGAGGTGATCTGACCCACGCCAACTTTGCGCTCTTCCAGATGGAGCCGATCGCCGCTGCCCTGAACCACCCACACGTGGGGTTCGTTGCGCGGGCGATTATCCGGATTAAACACCGCTTCGACAGGCACCACGACCGCATTTTTGCCGGCGCTGGCGGGCAGGTTCGCCAGATTAACCGTCACCGTTCCGCTCACGCCGCCGACCGAGGGGAAGTCGGCAGGTCGCGGCATGGTCAGTATGATTTGCCAGGTGAGCGTGCTGCTGTCGCTGCTGCCGGTATGTTCTTTGTATTCGGCGGTAAACTGGCGATCCGGCATGGCGTTAATTTTAACCACCGGACGATACTGCGCGTTGCGAATATCCAGCGCAGTAAAGAGGTTTTCCGGAACGCTAAACACCACGTCGAGCAGATCGGTTCGCGTCAGGGTGACAATCGGCTGTCCGGCGGCGACCACCTGATGGTTACGTACCGGAACGTTGGCGGCTACGCCGCTGAACGGTGCGGTTAGCGTCGTTTGCGACAGCTCTTCCCGGGCTATTTTTAGCGCGGCATTAGCGGAGTCGCGGTTGGCTCGCTGGATATCCATTTCCGCTTTTGAAATCGCCTGACGACCGGCCAGGGTCTGGAATCGATCGAATTGCCGCTGGGCGAGGGTGGCAGCGGTTTGCCGCTCATTCACCCGCTGCTGCGCTTCCCGGGCGTTAAGCCGGGCAAGTGTCTGCCCCTGAGTCACATTAGCTCCCTGGCGCACATCAAGAGATTCAATCTGGCCGCCGCGTTTGAAAGAGAGGTCAGTGGAGTCTCCGGACTCAATACGGGCGGGGAATACGCGCTGCTGTGACTCGCCGATAGCCACCACCTCAGCGACCTTAACCATCCGCGGTAACGGCGTAATTTCTGGCGCTTTCCGATCGCAAGCCGTTGTTATTAAAATAACAAGCGGGATGAGAGAAAAATAACGGTTCACTGTATTCCCCTCGAAGTAAAAGGCTATCTTTTACATATTATTCACAATCGCTGTGTTTATTCAGCGAGGGCCGAAACAACCCAATAAGTAATTAACCCGGTAGCCGTACAGGCGATTATTGCCAGGGCAATAAACAGGCTCAGGCGAAACAGACTGTAACCGAACATTGTTCCTCCTTTAGCTCTAATGCTTAGCTAAGTAAATTCTTATCTTAATAATTATTGTGGGGCGGCAGAAAGTGAACAAGCCACTGATAATGAGGATAGTCGCAGTAAAACAGAAATGTTAAAAAGAGCAAAAATTACGGTGATGGCGACGATTTTACCGGGTTGGCAGTTGAATTGTCTGGCTGTGCCTGACTCTGTGATATTTTTCAATATATTAATTGGCGGGTTAATCATGTTAACCGTGGTGTGCTACGTTTAATTATACCTACACGTCCAGCAAATTTTGTTCTTGAGATTTCCTCCTCAGTACCAGCGCCAGTGCCTGGGCTGTTTTCACCACCTTTTTTATAGGTAATAAAAGGATTGTCTCTATGTATAAAAATATCCTCGTGCCGGTTGATGTGTTTGAAATCGGTCTGGCGGACAAGGCCTTGTCCCACGCCCAATTCCTAGCACAAAGCTCCTCCGGAAAGATTCATCTTCTTCACGTGATTCCCGCTTTTTCTCCAGTGCTGACGCGCGGCTTTATTTCCGATGCACGGAAAATGGAAGATTATCTGATGAATACTTCTAAGGAAAAGCTGGTTGAACTGGTTAAAAAACTCACGCTGGCGGAAAACGATATGCAGATTCACATTCGCAGCGGCAACATTCGCGATGAAGTGACCAAACTGGCCGATGAGCTGAAGGCGGATGTGGTGATAATCGGCTCGCGTAACCCGAATATTCAGACGCATCTGCTGGGGTCGGAGGCGGCAGGGATCGTTCGCTATGCCCATGTTCCGGTTTTTGTGGTGCGCTAAGGACGGCCTGAGGCTGTCCTGATTTCCGATACAGGAGTGAGGAGATAACTATGAATACAGAAAAACCGGGCGGCCCGTTCTATCAGCTCTCCGTCGAAGAAACCCTGACCAGCACCAACAGTACCCCGGACGGCATCAGCGGTGCTGAAGCGGCAGCGCGCTTGCAGCAGTACGGCGAGAATGCTCTACCGCAAAAAGCAGGAAAGCCGGCATGGCTGCGCTTTCTGGCGCATTTTAACGATGTGCTGATCTATGTGCTGCTGGCGGCGGCGCTGCTGACGGCGGTCATGGGGCACTGGGTGGATACTCTGGTGATCCTGGGCGTGGCGGTGATTAACGCCCTGATCGGCCATATTCAGGAGAGCAACGCGGAAAAATCGCTTCAGAGCATTCGCAACATGCTTTCCAGCGAAGCGGTGGTCGTTCGTCAGGGCAACCATGAAACGATCCCGACAACCGCTCTGGTACCCGGCGATATCGTCGTGATCCGCGCCGGCGATCGCATCCCTGCTGACCTGCGGGTTATCGAAGCGCATAACCTGCGGGTGGAAGAGGCGATTCTGACCGGCGAATCGACGGTGGTGGAGAAAAGCACCGAGGCGCTTAGCGGCGAGCTGCCGCTTGGCGATCGTACCAATCTGCTGTTTTCCGGCACCACGGTGAGTTCGGGCGGCGGAAAAGGCCTGGTGGTGGCCACCGGCGGCGATACCGAGCTGGGTCATATTAACCAGATGATGTCGGATATCGAAAAACACCGAACGCCGCTGCTGGTGCAGATGGATAAGCTCGGTAAAGCCATTTTTATCATCATCCTGGTGATGATGGCCGCGCTGTTTGTCTTTAGCCTGCTGTTCCGCGATATGCCGGTTTCTGAGCTGATGCTGTCGTTGATTAGCCTCGCGGTGGCGTCGGTACCGGAAGGTTTACCGGCAATTATCTCCATTATTCTCTCGCTCGGCGTGCAGACCATGGCCCGTCAGAAGGCGATTATCCGCAAGCTGCCTACGGTGGAAACCCTCGGGGCCATGACGGTGATCTGCTCGGATAAAACCGGCACGCTAACCATGAACGAGATGACGGTGAAAGCCGTGATAACCGCCGATAAAGTTTATCGGGTGGAGGGCGACAGCTACGAGCCGATAGGGAATATTCACCCGATCGATGAGCCTGCGCCGGTAACCGTTGCGCCGGGCACGCTGCTGGAACGTTATCTGCGCACTATCGATCTGTGTAATGACAGTCAGCTTATTAAAGATGAAAGCGGGCTGTGGAAAATTACCGGCGGCCCGACCGAAGGGGCGTTGAAAGTGCTGGCGGCGAAAGTCCCGCTCCCGGCGGTCAGCACTGAGCTGCGCAGCAAAATTCCCTTCGATTCACAGTATAAATATATGTCGACGCTGTACCGCATCGGCGATGAAGAGATGATTTTGATTACCGGCGCGCCCGATGTCCTGTTCCGCCTGTGCCAGCATCAGCAAACCGACCATGGCCTGGAGCCGCTCGACCAGCCTTACTGGGAAGGCAAAATCGAAGAGTATGCGCGGGAAGGGCTGCGGATGGTGGCGGCAGCGTGGAAACCCGCCGCCGACGGTCAAACGGAACTCACCCATCAGGATTTGCAGCAGGGCGTCATTCTGCTCGGGATTGCCGGGATGATGGATCCGCCGCGGCCGGAGGCGATTACGGCCATCGGCGACTGCCTGCAGGCGGGGATCCGCGTGAAGATGATCACCGGCGACCATCCGCAAACCGCGATGAGTATCGGCAAGATGCTGGGGATTGGCAATGCGGAAAACGCCATTACCGGCAGAGAGCTGGAGGTGATGGACGACATTCAGCTCAGCGAAGCCGCGCAGAAATTCGATATCTTTGCGCGTACCAGCCCGGAGGATAAATTCCGCCTGGTGCAGGCGCTGCAAAGCAAAAAAGAGGTGGTCGGGATGACCGGCGACGGGGTGAACGACGCCCCGGCGCTGAAGCAGGCCGATGTCGGTATTGCGATGGGGATTAAGGGCACCGAAGTGACCAAAGAGGCCGCAGATATGGTGCTGACCGATGATAACTTCGCCACCATTGCCAGCGCCGTCAGGGAAGGCCGCCGAGTGTACGATAACCTGAAAAAGACCATCCTCTTTATTATGCCGACCAACCTCGCGCAGGGGTTGTTGATTATTATTGCGCTACTGGCGGGAAATTTAATTCCGCTGACGCCGGTGCTGATCCTGTGGATGAACATGGCGACCTCCGCCACGCTGTCGTTTGGTCTCGCTTTTGAGGCAGGTGAGAAGAACATCATGCGCCGGCCGCCGCGCGACCCTAAGCTGCACGTGATGGACGGCTTTGCTATCTGGCGGGTGATTTTTGTCGGGTCGATGATTGCCGTCAGCGCCTTTGTTCTTGAAGCCTGGCTACAGCCGCGCGGCTATTCGCCTGAGTTTATTCGTACGGTGCTGTTACAGACGCTGGTTACTGCTCAGTGGTTCTATATGCTCAACTGTCGCGTGGCGGATGGCTTCTCGCTGAGTAAAGGATTGCTGGCGAACCGGGGGATCTGGATTGTCAGCGGCGTGCTGCTGGTGCTGCAGCTGCTGATTATCTACGCGCCGTTCATGCAGATGCTGTTTGGCACCGAAGCGCTGCCGTTCCGCTACTGGGTTATCACTTTTATTATCGGTTTTGTGATGTTCCTGATTGTGGAAGTCGAGAAGCCGCTGACCCGGAGATGGCGTACGGCCTGATATTGACCAGAAAGCGGCACTTTAAGTATCCCGGCTCAGTGCGGCGCGAGCCGGGATACTCCCGAATAGCGGCTATCGCCTTAGCAGGATGACAAGACTGTCCGGGGGCCCGATGATGTGATGACTGGCTATCCCGGGCAGGCACAACGCTGCGCCTGCGAGGCTAATCGCGTAGCTTGCAATTGAGATTGATATTAGCAATCATTATCAATAACGATAATGTGCCGGAAAAATTAACCGATGTCGCTTCGCAACTCTTGTTTCGCTTATTCGCCGAAAGGGCGGATTTTTATCGCCGCGCTGGTTACCACCTTGTATGCACTTAACGCTTACGCCAAACCCGATATGAGCCCGCTGGGGCCGAATATCGCCGACCGCGGTTCCGCGTATTATCATTTCAACGTCACGACCTTCGATTCCTCCGATGGTGAACGACATTATAAGGTCTGGACGGCGATACCGAATACGGCGCCGCCCGCGCAGGGGTATCCGGTTCTGTACGCCCTGGACGGCAACGCGGTGATGGACCGGTTGTCCGACACGCTGCTCGAAAAGCTGACGCAAAAAGCGCCGCCCGTCATTGTGGCCATTGGCTATCAAACGAATTTGCCCTTCGATCAAACTGCCCGAGCCTATGACTATCGGCCGAAAGTCGAAGAGGATCCCGCCGATAACCGCTGGGATCGGCGGAAAAGCGGCGGTAGCGGGGCGTTTCGCCGCCTCTTAGAGGATACCATTATGGAAAAAGTTGAGCGTGGGATCGCTATCAACCCGCAGCGACGGGCTATCTGGGGGCACTCTTACGGTGGATTATTTGTTATTGATGCCTGGCTGACGTCATCCCGCTTCCAGCTCTATTTCTCTGCCAGTCCTTCTCTGGGAAGAGGCCAAGCCGCGCTGTTAGACAGAATGGCCGGGGCAAAAGGCGAGGCGTTTAATCGGAACGCCTTATTCCTGATGGAGGGCGCGGTTGCGACGCAGCGCGGTTCTTCCGCCGGGGCAGTGGATACGCGCAGTAAAGTTCAGCAGACGGTTTCCCGGCTCAGGAAAAATGGCGTTGCGGTCAGCTGGTGGCCTTATCCCGGCCTGTCGCACGGGGCAATGTTCAGTGCCTCGTTGCAAAGCGCGCTGCTGACGATAAGCGGTTTTCCCCGGGGCTCGGGCAATTAGTCGAAGATGCATTTTCGCATACCGCCGAATGAGAGCAGGGCGGCGAGCCCTGCTGTTTCGATGCTTAAGGTAGCTGACGATAGGCGTCGTCGGCGACCGGCTCCAGCCATTCGTTAGACGCACCTTCGGCAGGGACGGCAACGGCAATATGGGCAAACCAGCTGTCGGCGGCCGCGCCGTGCCAGTGCTTGACGCCTGCGGGAATATTCACAACATCGCCCGCGGTTAGCTCTCGCGCCGGTTGATTCCACTCCTGATACCAGCCGCGTCCGCCCGTCACCAACAGGATCTGCCCGCCTTTATGGTGAATATGCCAGTGGTTACGGCAGCCGGGCTCAAAGACCACGTTACCGATATTGACCCCTTCCGTGGAGAGCATATTCAGGTAGCTGGTGCCCTGAAAATACTGCGCATAGGCCTCATTTTTCTCCCCTTTGGGAAAAATGCCGTTACCGTCAAATTGTTCGTTCATAGTATCTCCACATTTCAGTTTCGGGCGTTTAAGCAGCCCATCTGGACTGGCAGAACAAAGTGTAGAGAAGGTTTGATTAAATGATAAGATGGTCAAATATGAATACACTGGTGCAAAAAATTCACCAATGATGAGCAAAGAAAAACTCAACGATCTGCAGGCCTTTGTCACCGTAGCTCAGGAGCGAAGTTTTACCCGGGCGGCTGCAATGCTGGGGGTTTCCCGGTCGGCATTGAGCCATACGCTGCTGGGTCTGGAAGAGCGTCTGGGGGTGCGGTTGTTAATCCGCACCACGCGTAGCGTGTCGCCCACCGATGCCGGAAATCGCCTGCTGGCCGTACTGGCGCCGCGGCTGAATGAAATAGAAAATGAACTGGCTTCGCTGCGCGCTTCACGGGATAAACCCGCCGGCACGGTACGCATCACCGCCAACGATCATGCCATTGTCACCGTGCTATGGCCCCGCCTGCATCCATTATTAAATCGATATCCGGATATCCATATTGAGTTCAGCGTTGGCTATGAGTTGACCGATATTGCCGCCGGGCGCTTCGATGCCGGCGTGCGGATGGGCGATCAGGTGGACAAAGATATGATTGCGGTGCGCATTACGCCCGATGTGCAGATGGCGGTGGTTGCCGCGCCCGGCTATCTTTCCGGCAAAGCGGCGGTGGAGAGGCCTGAAGACCTGATGGCACACAACTGCATCAATTTGCGTTTGCCCACCCACGGCGCGCTTTACGCCTGGGAGTTTGCAAAGGGCAGCCAAAAAACCAGCGTTCGCGTCGAAGGGCAAACCGTTTTTAATAATACTTTTTTGATGATTCAGGCCGCTTTGGACGGGGCAGGGATTGCCTATGTTCCTCACGACCTGGCGGCGAAATATATCGCTAACCGACAACTGGTGCCGCTGCTGGCCGACTGGTGCCCGGTTTTCCCGGGGTACTATCTTTATTATCCTGGCCGGAATCATCTTCCGACGGCGTTTACGCTGGTGGTTGACGCCCTGCGCTGGCAGGCAGTAAATTGCGCAGCAAAAGGGTGAAGTAAGACGGGGTTATTGCCAGAAAAGCAAAAAGCCTGCTTGAAAGCAGGCTTTTTAGAATTTGGCTCCTCTGACTGGACTCGAACCAGTGACATACGGATTAACAGTCCGCCGTTCTACCGACTGAACTACAGAGGAATCGTGTGAACGAGGCGAATACTACTGGTCTCGTATTTTTGTGTCAACACTAAATTTAACTTGCTGATTCAAATGGCTAAATTTAGTGCAGGTCGTTGTTTTAGTGTACTGCCGGGCTATCGCCATCCTCCTGCGGGCTATTCTCGCGTAATCTCTCCAGTGGATCCTGGCGATAGAAATGGCAGAAACGCTGCCAAAGCGCGGGAAAGCGTGGGGCAAACAGCTCAGGGGCGCTGAAGAAGTATTCAGAGAGCACCGCAAAACATTCGGCAGGGTCGCTGGCCGCATAAGCGTCAATACTGGCGGCGCTTTCGCCGACCAGATCGATCTCATCCTGAATATTGTTCATCGCTGCATGGAGATCGTGTTCCCAGCCAGCGACTTCGCGTAGCGGAATGAAGGGTACGCCGCTTGCGCGATCGCCATTGCGGGTATCCAGCTTATGCGCCACTTCATGGATAATCAGATTGAAGCCAGAAGCGTCGAAGGAGTCCTGAATATCCAACCAGTTGAGAACGATCGGCCCTTGTTGCCAGCTTTGCCCTGATTGTACGATTCGCTGGCTATGCACCAGGCCGATATCATCTTCCCATTCGTCGTCGACAACGAACGGAGCAGGGTAGATGAGCACCTCGTGAAAACCATCTAACCACTCGATCCCCAGTTCGAGAACCGGCAGGCAAAACAGTAGCGCAATACGCGCGCTCTGCAGGTGAGTGAGCTCAAGCCCCTGTAATGCAACCAGACGCTTTTGCTGCAAAAAGCGGGAAGCCATTTGCACCAGCTGCTGATGCTCATGGTCGGAGAGGTTGGCTAACACAGGGATGGCAAGCGCCTTTTCCCAGGGGATTTCCGCGTTGCCGGACTCTTCATCTACTTTCCAGGGCCATTTAAACATCATATTGCTCGCAAAGTCGTCACTTGAACTGATTTAAAGAGACAGGAACTATTAAAATGCCAAAGAACCTGGCATTATAGCAACCTCAACAGCGGAGAGATGCCGGAGCGGCTGAACGGACCGGTCTCGAAAACCGGAGTAGGGGCAACTCTACCGGGGGTTCAAATCCCCCTCTCTCCGCCACTATTCAAACACTTACGTGATTTCCTTTCAACGACTCCCGTCACAAATGGTATCGTGCCTTTTTAAGGCTACAATCATCATCTTCCTGGTTTACTGCTCTGGCAATCGTTAGAGATCGCAACATTGTGTGTTTGACTCGTCGCGATGCCAACGGTTTACAGATGAGGTTCGCTGTTAAAAAACAAAAAACCCGCACGAGGCGGGCTTGAGATAAATGCACTAAACAATCTTAGAACTGGTAGGTGATACCTACAGCGAACTGATCGTCAGTTGATGCGCCAGTGATATAAGAATCTTCGTCATCCACCAGGTTGAATTTGTATGCGGTGTAAACGTTGAAGTTCTTGTTGAAGTAGTACCAGGTACCCAGTTCAACGTAGTTCATGATATCGGCATCACGGTTACCGTTCAGGTCTTTGCCTTTGGCATAGACGTAGCCCAGGGACGGACGCAGGCCGAAGTCAAACTGATACTGAACAACGGCTTCAATATTCTGAGTCTTGTTAGCAAAGCCACCATACTCCATGTGAGTCATGTTATGGGACTCACCGTACATGACAGATGCGTAGACGTTATTAGCATCATATTTAGTGGCGAGGCTCCAGACTTCAGCGTTTTCGCCTCTGCGGTCCGCAGCCTGTTCATCAGTACGGTCAGAGTTGCTGTATGCGCCAACGAAACCGAAGCCGTCGATGTTATAGTTAACGGAGAAACCGAAGCCGTCGCCGTTGGCTTTAGCGCGGTCAGTGTCGTTGTTTTTACCCTGATACTGCAGAGCAAAGTTCAGGCCATCTACCATGCCGAAGAAATCGGTGTTGCGGTAGGTTGCTACGCCGTTGGTACGCTGAGTCATGAAATTGTCAGTTGCGATCAAACCATCGCCACCCCATTCAACCAGCATGTCGGTGTAACCTGCCGCGTCATAAACCACGCCGTAGTTACGACCATAGTCAAATGAGCCGTAGTCGCTGAATTTCAGACCAGCAAACGCCAGACGGGTATCATCAGCCTGCTGACCTTCTGGTTTGTCTGCTTTGATATTGTATTCAAACTGGCCGTAACCGGTCAGTTCGCTGCTGATCTGGGTTTCGCCTTTAATGCCGAAACGCGCATAGGAGGTATCGTCGGAGTTGTTGTTGTCGCCATCATGGGTCATGATGTGCTCGCCAACCATTTTGCCGTAGAAATCGAGTTTGTTGCCGTTCTTATTATAGATTTCTGCTGCATTAGCCGCGCCAGCGACTAATAAAGCTGGAACCAGAATTGCCAGTACTTTTCTTTTCATTATATATTCCCTTTTAATCATAATTAATATGAATTGTGTCACTCCCTCCGGGTTGACTATTTGATACTAGCGATTAAGTTCATTTTTCTTTAAGTGAAATATGTAAGTAAATTATATCTAATATTACAAAATGTTTCTGTTATATTCATTATATTTAAATTCTATCATTTTGTGATGACTTATATTTTGTTTTTATGCTTATCAATAACAATAGTTTATGCGTTTTGGCTGAATTATTCTTGTTACAAATAAGTTGCATGAAGGCTATGATTGGTTTTTTTGTATTTATATATTTAATGTATTATTTAGATGACTCGCAAGGAGCAATTTCGTGCAGCGAGAAGGCGTTTTCATGTGCGTGGTTTAATAAAATTAAATATTGTAAATGCAATGCAGATGCCGGCGAAAATGACCGCGAGAATGTATTTTTATCATTATTTTGTATTATTTCAAACGGCAACAAATTGATTAAGTATATATGGCGGCCTCTCTGGTATTGAACAAAACTCGCGCACTCGGGCGTCCCGGTCAGCAAGATCTGCTACCTTGCAAGAATTTTGATTATATAATGTGATGGATATCACTATTTTTCACTGCGTCCGTGATGTTGGTTGTTGAATATATGGAGAAGACATTAATGGAAGAGAAAGCGAAAAGAAGTCCTGGCGGGAAGCTGGCACTATGGGCGTTTTACGCTTTTTGCGGCTATTTCCTGTGGGCGATGGCGCGTTACTGGTGGGTTGTCGGGCAGATCCAAAGCGTACCCGGCGCGACGATTGACGGTGAGCTCGGTTCAACGGCAGGGAAATGGATCGGCGCGCTGCTGGGATTTCTGGTATTGGGCATTGTCGGCGCTATTCTCGGCGCAATTGCCTGGTATACGCGTCCTGATCCGCAGATGTATGAACATCACGAGTAAAGTTGCTATGCTCGTTGCTGACCTGATCTCAAAGGAGCGCGCATGGATCTTTATCAATGGCAGCAACGATTTGAAGCCTGGCTAAGTGAACATCACTCGCAAGGGGATGCCGCTCACGATATTTCACACTTCCGCCGGGTATGGGCCACCGCGCAGCAACTGGCCGAAGAGAGTGATGCTGATCGGCTGGTGATCCTCACCGCCTGCTATTTTCACGATATTGTCAGCCTGGCGAAGAACCATCCTGAGCGTAGCCGCTCTTCGGCGATGGCTGCGGAACAAACGCTGACTATCCTGCAGTCAGATTTTCCCGATTTTCCGCCGGAGCGCTATGCGGCGGTTCTGCACGCCATTGAAGCGCATAGTTTTAGCGCGGGGATGGCTCCCCGCAGTGAAGAAGCGAAAATTGTCCAGGATGCCGATCGGCTGGAGGCTTTGGGGGCGATTGGCCTGGCGCGCGTATTCGCGGTATCCGGTGCGCTGAACAATATCTTGTTTGATGCCGACGATCCCTTTGCCGATCGGCGTGAACTGGATGATAAAAAATACGCGCTGGATCACTTCCAGTGCAAGCTGCTGCGTTTACCGGAAACGATGCAGACAGAAAAGGGTAGGGCGATGGCGCTGCACAATGCGCGCTTTCTGGTTCAGTATATGGCTAAGCTCAGCGCCGAACTTCGCGGAGACCCGATGTCCCTTGATGACAAGGTTTTGCAGCGCTTTGATCCACTAGCATAAAACTGCCCGCGCTATTTATGGTAACCTCTGCAAAAATAGTCGGGCTGGTTGAGGTTATGGCGCAAAATTTATCCAAGGAAAATCCCCCGTCTTTTAAGGTTGAGCATACCGAAGAAGACGCGCAGACGTTATTGCGCCAGCTAATGGCAATTTATGACGTTAAAACGCTGGTGGCACAACTGGTAGCCGTCGGTGAGCAGCACTGGAGCCCGGCTATCCTCAAGCGCGTTGCGACGGTATCGCGCGCGGCAGGGCGCATAAGCGCGCAGGAGCAGGCACATCTTCGTTCGCTCCTGCCGCAGCCTCCAGCGCATCATCCCCACTATGGATTCCGCTTCGTCGACCTGTTCGCCGGCATCGGTGGTATTCGTCACGGTTTTGAGGCGATTGGCGGGCAATGCGTGTTTACCAGCGAATGGAATAAACATGCGGTGCGCACCTATAAAGCCAACTGGTACTGCGATCCTGAGCAGCATCGCTTTAATGAAGATATCCGCGACGTCACGCTGAGCCATCTCCCTCAGGTGAGCGATGAAGACGCCGCGCAGCATATACGCCAGGCAATCCCGCAGCATGACGTACTGCTGGCCGGCTTCCCCTGCCAGCCTTTTTCACTGGCCGGCGTCTCAAAGAAAAATGCCCTTGGACGCGCTCATGGTTTTGCCTGTGAAACCCAGGGAACGCTGTTCTTTGACGTGGTAAGGATCATCACCGCCCGCCAGCCGCCAATTTTTGTGCTGGAGAACGTCAAAAACCTGAAGAGCCACGACAAGGGGCGGACCTTTCGTATCATTATGCAGACGCTGGATGAGCTGGGTTACGAGGTTGCCGATGCGGCGCATACCGGAGCGGACGATCCTAAGGTGATTGATGGACGCCATTTTTTACCTCAGCATCGGGAACGGATTGTGCTGGTGGGTTTCCGGCGTGACCTCCAGCTCCATGAGGGGTTTACCCTGCGCGATATTGCCCACCTCTATCCTGCCAGCAGACCTACTTTTGGCGAGCTGCTGGAACCCACGGTTGACGACAAGTTTATCCTCACCAGGGTGCTGTGGAAGTATCTCTATCGCTATGCGCGTAAGCATCAGGAGCGAGGGAACGGTTTTGGCTACGGGCTGGTTGATCCAACGAATCCGCACAGCGTGGCGCGTACGCTCTCTGCCCGCTATTACAAAGATGGCGCGGAAATCCTCATCGATCGCGGCTGGGATCGGCCGTTAGGCGAAAAATATTTTGATGACCCGGAGAATCAGTTGCGTCGTCCGCGCAGGCTGACACCGCGGGAGTGCGCGCGTCTGATGGGTTTTGAGACGCCGCAGGGGTATCGTTTTCGTATCCCGGTCTCGGACACTCAGGCCTATCGCCAGTTCGGCAACTCGGTCGTGGTGCCGGTATTTGCTGCGGTAGCGAAGCTGCTGGCACCGCGAATCGAAAAAGCGGTAGCCATGCGTGAATCGGCTGAGTTCAGCGAAAGCCATTGATAGCAGAACGGCATGGTTCAACCATGCCGTATATCAGTGTTAAACTCTTACGCCAGTACCCCAATCGGCCAGGGAACAAACTCGTTTTCCCCTAATCCCAGCGCTTCACTCTTACTTTGCTCACCGGAGGCAATGGCGATGATTTTTTCGAAGATCGTCTCCCCCATCTGACGCAGCGTGGCGTCGCCATCGATGACCGCGCCACAGTTGAGATCCATATCTTCCGTCATACGCTGATACATCGGAGTGTTGCTGGCAAGCTTCACTGTCGGTGCGGGCATTGAGCCAAAGCAGGAGCCGCGCCCGGTGGTGAAGGCAATCATGTTGGCCCCGCCAGCAACCTGGCCAGTAGCTGAAACAGGGTCATATCCGGGGGTGTCCATAAAGACCAATCCTTTTTGCGTTACCGGATACGCATAGCGGTACACCTCCATTAGCGGAGAGTTACCGCCTTTTTTAGCCCCGCCCAGTGATTTCTCTAGCACGTTTGCCAGTCCGCCTGCGTTATTGCCAGGGCTAACCCGGCCGTTGATCTGGCAATCGCGTCCTTTATTATATTCCAGCCACCAGTTGATGCAGTCGACGAGTTTTTGTCCCACTTCGGGGGTGACGGCGCGCGCGGTGAGAGTGTGCTCAACTCCGAAAATTTCAGTGGTTTCCGAGAGAATCGCGGTTCCGCCTTGTTCGACCAGTAGATCCATCGCAACGCCCAGCGCCGGGTTGGCGGAAAGCCCGGAGAAACCGTCGGAGCCACCGCACTGTAGCCCGATGGTCAGATGCTCAACGGAGACCGGCTGGCGTTTGATTGTATTAGCTTGCGGCAGCATGGATTCGATAATAGCGATACCTTCATCAATGGTTTTCCGCGTTCCTCCGGTATCCTGAATCACCAGTTTGCGCAGCATGGGAGACTCTTCAAGACCCATTTGTTCAAAGAAACCGTGGATGTTGTTGCGCTCGCAGCCCAGCGCCACAACCAGCGCGCCAGCGGTATTAGGGTTGTTGATATAACCTGCTAATGTGCGGCGCAGTAGATCCATGGGTTCCCCGCTCATCTCCATGCCGCAGCCCAGTTCATGAACATAGGGCACGACGTTGTCAACGTTTGGCCATGCTTGCAGGCGTTCTTCAGTAAAGTGAGCGGCTATTTTACGCGCCACCGTCGCGCCGCAGTTTCCAACCACGAACACGCCGAGAATATTACGCGTCCCGACTCGACCATCTTCACGCACGTAGCCGTTGAAGGTCCGTCGCTGATCTGGCGGAACGGTTTGTACCGGGCGATAGTCGCGACTAAAGGCGTAGTCACGCTGAAAATCTTCAAACACGATGTTGTGGCTATGTAGCCATGTGCCTGGCGGGAGGTCCTCAGGCGCGAAGCCGATGACTGTGTTGTACTTGAGGATCGGTTCGTCTTTTTTAATAAGTCTTGTTGCTACCTTGTGCCCCAGCGGAACATCCTGCAGCGTGGTTATATTCTCGCCAGCGATCGGGGTACCGGAGGCGATGGCGACCCGGGCGACCACGACGTTGTCTTTTTCATCAAGACGGATAACCGGAGATTTTGTCATAACATTGCTTCCTTATTTATTTCTTTAGTTTCTGCCCGCTTGCCGGCGGAAAGAATTTAGGTTTCAGGCTTCACGTTTTTGCATGGAGGCAGCGTCATCACGTGGAGCAATTTTCAGGCGCTCAATCTTACCGACGATGAACCAGTAGCTGCAGACGGCGATAATGCCGTGGGTCCCAACGAAGACCAGCGCGTTGGCGAAAGAGCCTGTTTCTTGCAGGATGTAGCCGATCACCACCGGCGTGACGATGCCCGCGATGTTACCCAGCGAGTTGAACAGGCCGCCGGTGGTACCGATGATCTCTTTCGGCGCGGTATCCGCGACCACCGCCCAGCCCAGGGAGCCAAAGCCTTTGCCGAAGAACGCGGCGCTCATCAGGAACATCACCAGCGCTTCTGAACCTACGTAGTTGCAAAGGATCATACTGGCGCTCATGGTCAGACCGATGGTGATCGGGACCTTACGTGCCAGGCTCAGATTGTTGGTTTTACGCAGCAGCCAGTCGGAGAAAAAACCGCTCATAATGCCGCCCACCAGCCCGCAAATTGCCGGGACAGAGGCCATAAAACCGGCCTGAAGAATTGACATCCCGCGCTCTTTCACCAGATAAATCGGGAACCAGGTCATAAAGAACCAGGTAATCGCGGAGATGCAGTACTGGCCGATGAAAATTCCGATCAGCATCCGGCTTTTGAACAGCTGGCCGATCTCCTGCCAGCCTGCGCGCTTGCGTTCGCCTTTTACGCTTGCAACGGTGTCCAGTTCAACCAGTGCGCCGCCTTCCTTCAGGTACTCCATCTCTTCGTTATTGATTCCTGGATGCCTGGTCGGGACGTAAAAGAATTTAGACCAGCAGAAAGCGATGATGATGCCGATGACGCCCATGACGATAAATACGTGATCCCAGCCGAAGGCGTGGCATAGCCAGGCCATCAGCGGAGTGAATATCGCCAGTGAAGCGTACTGCGCGCTGTTAAAGATGGCGCCGGCAACGCCGCGTTCTTGCGAGGGAAACCAGGCCGCGATGATACGACCGGCTGAGGGGCCAACTGGCGATTCGCATACGCCGAGCAAGAAGCGCAGGATTAGCAGGGCCGGGACAACAAAAGTGATGTAGCTGACTAGTCCCATAAATACTGTCATCACTGACCACAGCAGGATCCCGAGAAACATGGCCCGTTTGGAGCCAACTTTATCGGCCACCCAGCCCGCAGGCGTCATACTGATGACGTACGCCCAACTGAACGCGGAGAAGAGATAACCAATTTCAACGGCGGTAATACCGAGCTCTTTTTGCATCTCCGGCCCGGCAACGGAGAGCGTGGCGCGATCCCCGGTTGCCAGCGTTAAGACAAGGGTTATCATAAATAAGATGTAATATCGGGCGTGCGTTTTCTTGCCTGCAATGCTCATTGTGCATTCTCCCGTTCCGGCAGCTAACGCCGGAAAAGTTTGTAGGGTAGAGAGTGGTTATTGGTTTTTTATTTGTAAGTAGTGTCTTGCGCCGCTCACCAGATGTGGGGTGAGCGCAGTCACCAGATAATGAGCGCCCCAGCTTATCGCCTCAGCCGCGCGCTCCGGAGTTCCCACGTAGGTTCCGGCAATATTGCCGCTGGCGGCGATTTTGCGAATACAGCGCTCTATGGTTGCCAGCACATCGGGATGGTTGAGATCGTGTCCATAACCCATCGAAACGGCCAAATCCCCCGGCCCGATGAAGTAGACGTCGGCCAGCCCGGTGGCGAGGATCTCATCCAGGTTTTCTACCGCTTCTATTGTTTCAATATGTACCGATAGTATCCGCGAGGCGTTGGCTTCAGCCAGATAACGCGCTTTATCAGCGCACATTCCGTAGCTGGCTGCGCGCGGCAGGAAGGCAACTCCGCGTTCGCCCTGCGGGGGAAACAGCGTGGGCAGGGCGGCGGCGCGGGCATCTTCTACAGTATTGACCAGCGGTACCTGTACGCCATCGGCGCCGAAATCCAGCGCTTTGCGCATATATTCAGCCCGGTTGTATGGAACGCGCACCAGGCACGGCACCTGCTGACAATGAGAGGCGCGCACCATATCTTCCACCGTTTCCGGGTTCATATTGCCGTGCTCGTTATCGATAAGCACAAAATCAAATCCGATGGCAGCGGTAAATTCAGTTATTGCTGCTGAAGGGAAGGTAACAAAGCAGCCGTGTAACGGCCCGTCGCGGAGCCGTTGTTTCAAATCGGGAAAACGCATGTTAGCTCCTTGCTTTGACCTGGATGCCGGAGAGCTGCTCAAACACTTTTATGATGTTGGAGTGATCTTCGTTGCCAACGCCCTGCGCTATGCAGGTTTTATATAATTCGCGCACCAGGCTGGCGATTGGCATGGGGGAGTCAATACCCTGGCTGAGCTCCATTGCCAGATTGAGATCTTTGTACTGCAGACGAGTCATAAATCCGGGCTCGAAGTTACGCTCCAGCAGCAGGCTACCGCGAATATCCAGCGCGCCACAGCGGGCGTATCCGGCGGAGAGCACCTCGACGATTTTGGCCGGATCGACGCCAGCCTTTGCCCCCATCACCAGCGATTCCCCCAGCGCAGCCATAGTGGCGGCGGCCAGAACCTGGTTACAGGATTTCACCACCTGGCCTGCGCCGTTGTCGCCGACATGAGTGACGCGGCAGCCAAGCACTTCGAGTACCGGTTTACAGCGTTCAAAGACTTCGGTTTCGCCGCCCACCATAATTGACAGCGTACCGCCTTTCGCGCCTTTATCACCGCCGCTTACCGGGGCATCAAGCATTCGTGCTCCCAGCGACTTGATGGTGTCAGCAAATTGCTTTGTCGCCAGCGAAGAGATGGTGCTCATATCGATAACGACTTTACCTTCACGCAGCGCTGGTGCCAGGCCATTTTCACCGAACAGGACATCTTCCACCTGCGGCGTATTCGGTACCATGGTGATGGTGATATCTGCCGCTTCGGCGACCGCACGAGCGGATGCCTGACCGATAGCGCCATCACGGGCAATCTCTTCCACATCCTGCGCCACGATGCTGTAAATATGGACGCTGTAGCCTGCTTTCAGCAGATTGCGTACCATCGGTTTGCCCATAATGCCCAGACCAATAAAGCCTAAAACTGGTTTCATCTGTATCACCCTTAATAAGTTTGGTATTCAATAATGCTGCGCAGCTCCGCAACATCGATATCTGCGAATGCGCACCCTTCGCGATGGCTTAACCAGGCGGCCGTTCCGGCTGCGAAGCCCGTCAAAAAGCATTGCGCGGTGACGCGGGCCGAGGCCAACGCCTCATGCTCGGCGCTCAGCGTACGGCCTGCTGTAATTAGGTTGGGAACGTCTTCTGGCACCAATGTGTCGTACGGAATGTCGTACCAATCATTGTCGAGGTAGAACATAAAGATGCCGTCCTGGCCGTGTGCTTCGATGCACCAGGCGCTGCTGGCAACTTTGCGTTCGCTTTTGCGCGCCTGGAAAACATCGTCGTTGGTCAGGCGGTAGCGACCTGCAATGGTCCGACTCTGGCGGATGCCAATTTGCGCCGCGACATCGTTCAGGCGCGCCTGCTCGAATCCAGGAACCCAGGCGCGTAGGAAACGCTCGTATTCGCGTACCTGTTTGCGTCCCTTCAGTTCGGCAAACGTCAGATCCTCTGCGCAGGTGGCGTCAATCGGTCTGCCATCGTCGCGCAAAATGCTGGTGACGTTGCACATCACTTCGTCGGGGCGAGGTGAGGGCAGCAGATAGATATGCTTGCGCGGCAGGTGATATCCCTGTGCCTGCGCAGCTTCAACCCAGGCCTCCAGTTGGGCGACCGGGTGGCCAATGCCGCGTTCGATATCGACATTGCTCATACGAAACACCATGGTCGGATACTGGACCATACCGTTGCGCCCGCAGGTGTACGGGACGCCCGCTTTGACGCAGAGATCGCCATCGCCGGAGGCATCGATAAAGCGGCGGGCGGTTATTAACTGGCGTCCGCTTTTGTTCTCAATAATCACACCGAGCAGCTGATTGCCATCCATTACTACGTCAGTGGCAAGGGTGTGGAATAGCACCCGTGCGCCGCTGTCGGAGAGTAAATCGTCGGCCACCTCTTTCCAGGTGTGCGGCTCATGGACGACCAGCCGCGTTTCGCCAAACGGGAACGGTTCGCTGACGGCACCCCGGTGTTTCAGATGCTGGTAAAATTCACCGGCAAAACCGTGCACCAGCTGCTTATGGGGGCCTTTGCCGGAGGTAAACAGGCCGCAAATCGCGCCCGACATACCCGCTGTCGCCATACCACCGCAAAAACCGTAGCGTTCAATCAGCAGGGTATTTTCCCCAGCTCGCGCAGCGGCGGTGGCTGCCGCAACACCGGTTGGACCACCACCCACTACCAGAACATCAACGTCGTAGGTGACGGGGATCTTGTTGGCGACTTCGTGCCAGGTTTGCATGACGTGCCTCCTCTGTCATGAGGGTGAGACAGTCACCCTCATAATTTAATGATTAGTCGATATTTTTCGCGTGGATGCGTCGTTTCCCCAGCACTGCGCCCTGCGCAATCGGCTGGACCAGTTGGGCATATTGCGACAGATAGGTGCCGCTTCCGCCGCCCAGCGGCAGAGGTTTGGGCTGCCATTGCGCCAGACGGGCATCAATCACTTCCTGCGGAACATCCATATTGATGCTGAGGTCGGTGAAGTTGATATGTACGGTTTCGCCTTGTTCTATCACCGCCAGGGGCCCGCCTGCGGCGGCTTCAGGCATTAGTTGGCCAACGATAATTCCGCGATTCAGGCCCGAGAGTTCACCATCGGTGATCACCGCTACGTGCGCCGCGATTCCCGCGCCGTTGAGGGCTGCTACAAAGCTACAGGCAAACACCGTACCGGGGCCGCCAGCTGGACCCATATTGCGCAGAACAATCACGTCGCCTTTCTGTATTTTCCCTTCGCTCAACGCTTCAATGGCTTCGTCTTCACCTTCGTAGATATTGGCTGGACCGGTAAATTGTTCCAGCTCTCCCGGTACGGCGGAGAGCTTAACAATCGCGCCGTCCGGAGCGAGGTTGCCGCGCAGGATGGCGACGCCAGGGCGCTGGCTGACCGGGTTATCCAGCGTGCGGATCACCTCGTGATTTTTTACTACCGCGTCTTTAATGTTTTCACCGACGGTTTTTTGCGTGACCGTTAGTGCATCCAGATTGAGGAAGTCGCGCAGCTGATTCATCACCGCCGTAGTGCCGCCCGCCGCTTCCAGATCTTCAGTGCGGAAGGGACCGTTAGGGCGAACAGAGGTCAGCAACTTGATGTCTTTTCCGTATTTTTCATACAGGCTGACCACATCGATGGGGAGTTCCGCCTCGGTGGCAACCGCAGAAAGGTGGCGAACAGTATTGACTGAACCGCCGACCGCCAGCACGGTCATCACTGCGTTCTGAATCGCTTTTTCGGTAAGGATGTCGCGCGGCAAAACCTGTTGCTGAGTGAGTTCGACGATCCGCTTCCCGGCGGCCTGGGCGTACTCTTTTACCTTACGACCGTTGGCCCAGATCGGTGAGTTGCCCGGCAGCGTCATGCCTAATGCTTCGGCGACGATATGCATGGAGTTAGCGGTACCCAAACCGGCGCAGACGCCCGGCGACTGGATTGCGACATCGGTCATGTCGGTCAGTTCTTTTTCGCTGATGGCACCTGTTGCCAGCGCGCCAACCTGCTCGTAAACGTCATCAATATCGAAGAACTGATCGTCGAATTTTTCATTTGAACACTTGCCGCCCACCTGATAACCGCAGGTCAGCAGCAGGGAAGGGACATTCAGCCGCGCCGCCGACATCAGATGCGCTGGCGTGGTTTTATCGCAGGAGGAGAGGCAGATCATCCCGTCCAGCACCGCGCCTTCCATCATGCATTCCACTTCATTGACCATCAGGTCGCGGGTCGGCATCAGATAACGCGCTTTTTTCCCGGCGCTGGTGACGAAGTCGCTGGGGGCGACGGTGCGCACTTCAAACGGTAGTCCGCCTGCATCGCGGATTGCCTGCTCGACGATCCGGCACAGTTCATCCAGATGGACATAGCAGCAGGAGAGTTTGTTAGAGGTATTAATGATCGCGATCTTCGGTTTATACATGTCTTCTTCGCGGATCCCCATGCTGCGCCATTGCGCACGACGTACTGCCCAGCGGGTGGATCCCGGCTTGAAATTGCTTCTGTACATCTTGAATTCCTTTATCGGGTTGTGGTTTTACGATCCGAAATATCCTCTGTTTGGGTTGGTTGTCCAACCAATTTTTAAGGGAAATGTAATTAAGATCACATAACGGAGGATTTTTAGACGTTTTTGCCCATGAAGATGGAAAAATAGCGCACCTGGCAGTCAATAGTGGTACAGTGGTCCATCCAATTTATGATTGCAGTGATTGATGGCGACGCCGCGCAGGGAAAATAACCGCTTGTAAGCGCGAAACGTCGTTGGGAAGAGGTAACGGTATGCCGGACAAGAATAAATTTACGATGATCCCTATTAAGCGCACGGATGTTTTTCAGACGATCATTCAACACATTACAAATCTGCTCGACAGTAAGCAGATCAAACCCGGCGAGCGGCTGCCCTCGGAGCGCGAGCTTGCCGAGATGCTCAACGTCAGTCGCACGTCGGTGCGCCAGGCGCTGAAGGTGCTTGAATCCTCCGGGCGTATTGAGACTCGTGTGGGGAGCGGAACCTTCTTAACCGAGCCACCGGCGGTGTCGCTTAGCGATACTCATAGCCTGTCGAAGCTGATTGAAGGCGGGGTAACGAAAGAGTTTCTGCGCAATCTTATCGTGGCGCGGACCTCTATTGAACGAGCCATCTTTGAAGACTACGCCTGGCGCGCTAATAAAACGGGGATTAATCAACTGCGGGAGCTTATCGAGTTTAACCGGGAAAAGTTTTCGCGTCAGGATTGTGATGACGATGATAGCGCGCTGGATCTGAGCTTCGAGAAAAAAGTGGCGCAGCTCGGCGGTAACCCTATTTTGATCAACATGCAGGAACAGATCCATCATCTTTGGGTACTGGCGTGGAAACAGTATGGTTTTACTCCAGAGCAGACTCAGGTGCTGCATGAAGAACACTTAGGCATTCTGGATGCGCTGGCGGCGAAAAACTCGCAGCGGGTGGCGGATCTGATTGTGCAGCATGTAGATAAAGAGATTGACTGAGCTGGCCGTCATATGTGATTTTTCCCGGCTCGCGCTGCGCTTAGCCGGGCTACAGGTTCCCACTCGTCTGCGGGCGTGGTTTTTTCCCTGGCTCGCGCTGCGTTTAACAGGGCCACAGCTATCTGTAGATGGGGAGCCCGGATAAGGCTTTTACGCCGCGACCCGGGGATTCCCGGTATGACTGTACTGAGCTAATGTTGCTAAACCGGCAGAACCCGGTGGAAAAAATCGATGCCCGCCTCAACCGATTGCTGGTTGATTTTATGCCCCGACAGCGGATCGATAAGACAGGTGAGGTCGCCACTGCCGATGGCCTCTCTGAGGCGTTCAGCATATTTAACATCAACAACGGTGTCCTGCTGACCGTGCCAGACAAACAGCGGACGCTGCGCCAGGCGTTCTTCTTTCCCGGCAATGTCATAAGGTGCAATCCCATGCAGGCAGGCTGCCAATGCGCTGGCCGTTGGGGGATGGATCTCGCTTATTGCCTCGGTAAAATAACCACTTGCCATATAGGCTGCTCCGGCCTGAATTTCCGGATACTGCGCCATCGTCCCCAGTACAGCGAAACCGCCCATCGAAGTGCCCATTACGCCCAGTCGTGAAACATCACCGAGCTTTTCCTGCTGGCAAGCGGCCAGCAGCGCGGGAAATGTCTCTAACGAGTGCTGTAAAATTGACCAGAAAGAGGCGTCGCGAAGTGTAGTATCATCCCTGGCGCTATGCATCATCGCCTGCGGACACACCACGCTGTAGCCCGCCTGCGCCAGCATATATCCCAGATTGGCATCCAGTTCTCTGGATGCCATGAAGCGATGAAACAGAATGATAAGCGGCCTGTCACTGGCTGCGTCATCATCTGCCCGGAACCAAAGTACAGGTGTTTTTACCAGCAGGCGGTCTGAAATAACGATATCCATTGATTATCCCTGTGCAACCAGATGCCGTTCCAGCACATCGAAATCCGGATTAAAACCGAGACCCGGCGCGTTCGGCAGATTCATCACCGGCTGGAAGCGCATAAACGGATGCAGCGTTTGTTCGAACATCAGCCACGGCACTTCCAGCGGAACGGGCTCTGGCATCACGCTGAGCAGGTGAGCGCTGGCGAGCAGGCCAGGGCCGTAGTAAAAACAGTGCGGCAGCAGGCTGACGTTTTCATGCTCGCGCGCGCGTTTGATAATCTCCAGTACGGCGGAAATACCGCCAATTTTGGCTACGCTCGGTTGCAATACATCAACCGCGTCTAAGGCCATACTGAGCGCGAACTCCTCACTGTTATTGAAATTTTCGCCCGCAGCAATGTGCGCACCCGTTGTCTGGCGCAGATAGCGGAGCTGGCTTAAATTTTCCGGCGGAAAGGTGGGCTCTTCCACAAACGCGACGCCAGCCGCCTGCAGCTGCGGCAGGATGTGCTCCGCCTGCGGGACATCCCACGCGCAGTTGGTATCAACCATCAGGGTGATATTATCCGGCAGCGCCCTGGCGACTTCAGCAATTGCCAGGGGATCTCGTTCGTGCAGTTTTATATGTCTGTATCCCTTATGAATTAAAGGGTTAATACAATCCATTAATTTAGCGACATCACCATCGAAGCTGGTCAGGCTGGGATAGAGTTCCACCTGCGCACGGGTACCGCCGAGCAATTGCCACAGCGGCAGGTTCTCTGCTTTAGCGCGCAGATCCCACAAGGCGATATCCAGCGCGGAAAGCGCATACATCATCACCCCGCCGCGACCGTAGCTGTGAAAAGCGTAATGCGCTCTCTGCATTAACGCCGCCGGGTCAGCGCATTCCTCCCCCGTAAAGAAGGGGGCGAGGAGACCGCTGAGCAATGCCATGCTGGCCGGGTTACAGGCGTGGCCAAACGCCTCTCCCCAGCCCGTCAGGCCCGTATCGGTTTCGACTTTCACTAACAGCGAATCCAGCGTAGGATGCAGCGCCCGCGCGGCGTTAAAGCGCCCCTCTTTGTTGGTAGTGCGCGTCAGTGCTGGCGTATAAGGCAAACGGACCAGAAAGCTTTCTATGTTCGTAATACGCATAAAGTGTCCTTAATGATGTGATAGCGCGAACTGCACGCCTATTGACGCCGGATGTTGAGGCGTGCTGACAAGGGGGCTGTCGATAGCCGCCGTTTCAAGACAAACAAAGTTCTGCCAGCCATCGTCCGACATGTCGCTTATCTGTTCTGCCCGCTGCTGCCAGGGATTCCATACCACTACGTTGCTGTTATTAACATGGGTAAGCGTCAAGGTTCTGGCGGGCGTGACAAGTGCAGTTTGTTTTTTTGCCTGAGGGAAGATCGTGCCAAATTCCCCGCTGAGCGACAGGGGGGACGGCAGATTCTGCACGGGTTCCCCGGCGACCGTGTCGTAGCCTTGCATGCCCACGCCATAAATCTGCGTCGCTCGTATATCCGGCGTTGAGAGGTAGCTATGTAGGGCTGCGGTGGCGCTGAAACTCCCGTGGGCAGTGAGCAGCAATTCGCAAACCTCTGCGGTGAAGGTCAGCGTCATCTCCAGTTGAAAAGCGTGATCCCAGAGCTGTCGTGTTTGTGGAGTGTCATTGAGCGTCAACGTCAGCGCGAACGACGTTTTGTTGTTATCAAGCGCCGTCAGTCGCCACGGTAAAATGCGGGCAAAGCCGTGAAACGGTTCGCCGCCGAGATCGGTAAACCACGGCCAGCATACCGGCACGCCGCCGCGAATGGGCACGCCGATTTTAAACGGTGTGCAGTCACTCAACCACAGTACGGGGTATGCCTGTCGGGATGGTTTCCAGGTCAATAAATGCGCGCCCTGAAGCGCAATTGCGGCCTTGCAGAAGGGCGTCTGAATGACCACAACCTCCAGTTCATCCATTTTTCGCCGGGTAATACCGGGACTTAACGTCTCCAGTACCGGCAGGGTAAACAGCTGTTTAATCAGGCTCATTGGTTCAGACATCCGTGCGGGTAGTAATATTTTGCTGCCGAAGCTGCGTATCGTTTACGGCATAGCGCGCCAGCGTCCGGCTGTCGAACTCAATGCCGTGTCCTGGCTTTTCACCAGGGCGAATTGTGCCGTTCATTACCGGGCAAGGCGTCGTGATAATGCCCATTTCGCTCAGGCTCGCGCCTTTTAGCCCCTCAAACAGCTGGATATTGGGCAAGCCGCAGCCCAGATGCGCGATAAGCTCCATACCAAAATGCGGGATCACGGGAACGTTGTGGCTTTCGGCTAATTTTGCGATCTTCACGAATTCAGTAATCCCGCCCACGCGATAAACATCTGGTTGGATGTAGTCGCAAGCTTCTTGTCCAATCCAGTGGGCGAACTGGTATTTGGTGTACAGGCTTTCTCCCACGGCTATGGGGACCGGACATTTCTGGCGTAGCAAACGGTGGCCGTTGATATCGTCGCTGAGTAGCGGCTCTTCCAGCCAGTACACACCGGCATTTTTGAGTACCGCCATTCGGCGCACGGCATCGGCGGAAGACCACTTCTTGTTGGCATCCACGGCGATGTTGATCGCGGGTCCCACAAATTTGCGTACCGCCAGCAGACGCGCCAGATCGTCTTCGACGTTCTCACTACCGATTTTCATTTTGACCGTACGGTAGCCCGCGGTCAGAAACCCTTCCATCTGTGCGAGCAGGGCATCAATCGAGAGATGCAGGTTGACACCGCTGCCGTAACCGGGAAGCGATTCCCGGTAGCCGCCGAGCAGGCGGTAGAGCGGCTGATTTAGCTGCTGGCCAATCAGATCCCACAGCGCGATATCCACTGCGGCGATAGCGTGCGTTGTGATGCCCGCTGAGCCAATATCGTGGCTCTCCAGCCACATGCGGCTCCACAGTCGCTCGACGTTAAGCGGATCTTCGCCAATCACTTTGGCGACAAGATAATGGTCAATCAGGTTCTTAAACGCACTGCCGCCGATGCCCGTGCTGAATGTCCAGCCGGTACCCGTATGCCCGGTATCGCTTTTTAACCACAGCACGACAAATTCCAGACTGGAGAAGGCGTAGTTCGACGACCCCCAGTTTTCGGTAAGCGGCACGCGGTACAGCCCGGATTTAAAATCAATAATTTTCACGCTCTTCTCCTCCGGGATCAGGCCAGGGCTTTATGCTCATCGCGCTGGGCGGCTTTTTTGACGAACAAAGCCACTACGGTTGCACCCAGTACGCCGAGGCAGCCCGCAAGAATAAAGGCGGCAGAATAGGAGCCGGAGCCAACAATAAAGCCGGTGACGGTTGGCGCGACGATGCCGGAGATATTGGCCAGTCCATGCATCAGTCCGCCAGCGCTGCCAACGTACTCTTTCGGCGCAGCGTCCTGAATGAGTGTCCAGTAGGCCGGGGCGGCGATTTGCATAAAGCCGAAGGCGATAGTCATTAGTGTGACAGCACCCATGGCGGTCTGCGTCTGGCTGATCAGCCCTACGCAGATAGAACAGATGCCGAAGCAGGTCACTAGCACTACTTTACGGGAGAAAAGCTGCTTGCCGGTTTTACGGTAAATAAAGTCGATAATGAACCCGCCGGATACGTAGCCGAGCGTTCCGGCAACCCAGGGCAATACGCCGACCAGACTCATGTCTTTCAGGCTGATCCCGGTAGTATCAACAAGAAACGTCGGGAACCAGTTCATAAAGAAAAACAGGACATAGTTAAAGCAAAATAGCGACAGGGCGGTAGCCAGAATTGAGGGCTGGAGGATTGCGCTCCACATGGAGGGGGCAGGCGTTCCCGGTGCGGTCTGCGGAGCCACGTCTTCTTCTTCGCCTTCAATAAGCTGCGCTTCTGCCGCAGAAACGCGTTTGTTATCACGCGGCTTATCGGTCGCGATCAGCGCCCAGATGATGGCCCAGGTAATACCGATAAACGCAATAATGATAAATGAGATCCGCCAGTTAAACGTCAGGCACAGAAAGCCCACTACGGGGCCGGAAATGGCACCGCCCAGCGGGCCGCCGGCCTGGTTAATGCCGACCGCGCGTGCGCGCTCATTGAGCGGAAACCAGTTGTTGACCACTTTATTGGCCGTTGTGGAGATGGGGCCTTCTCCGGCGCCGAAAAAGGCGCGGGCAATAAACATGGTCCAGAAGTTAAAGCAGCCCGCTGTCAGGCCGCAGATAATTGACCAGACGGACATCGACCAGCAAAATACCCGCTTGGGGCCGAATTTATCGGCCAGTACGCCGCCGATAAAATTAAATAACGCATAGCCAATAGAGAAACTGCCAAAAATAATCCCTTTTTCCTCAGGCGTTAGATGAAAGTCTTTGGTAATAAAGGGCATTGCGTAAGCCAGCGCGGAACGGTCGAGGTAGTTAATAACCATCGCCAGCGTCAGCATAACTAAAATGACACGACGGAATTGCGTATTCATAGAGATACCTTTCACTAATATAGGGTTAGCGGTAAAAACAATGCACAATTTTCGTAATAATTATTTTTTATTATTATTTGAGGTTTATCACTCCCTGATGGGATCCAGGTAACGTATTTTCCGGGTGACATAAAAACCACCGTCAAGCGTTAACATCGCGCCATTAAAACTGTGAATTTGCGGATCGGTTAACAGCGCGCAGGTTTTGGCTATCTCCGTTGCGCCAGTATATTCCAGCAGCGGAATACCATCATCTTTATGTAACTCTCTGAGCTGCTCGACGAACGTTTTTTGCTGCGGATCCTCTCTGGTGAAACCGCGAAACAGGGTGTTGATTTTTATGCCATAGGATACCAGTTCCTGAATGCCGGAGCGGCAGGTATTCATCAGCGCTAGCTGGCTGGCGGCACCGTAAGAATAATACTCCGTCGGCACCAGCGCGGCGATGTGCGCCAGCGTGACGACGCGCCCCTCAACCCCCTGTTGCACCATCTTTTTACAGGCGCTTTGTACCCACCATAGTCCGCGTTCCAGGTCGTCGTTCATGGTGTTCGCAATAATATTATCATCGTTGTCCAGCATTGAGCCACGAAGCGGCGGCGGAGAAATATAAATGAAAGCGTTTAGCTTTCGCCCGTCAATAATAATGGTATTGATAGCCTGATTTATTTTTTCATATTCGGTTTGCTGGCTAAAATAAACCTCCCAACCCTGCTGTAAATACAGATTTTCCAGGGTGGATAGCAGTTCGGGTTCGGCCTTGCCGCCAGCAATCAGAATCGTATTTTTGTGTTCCATCGTCATTCTCCTGATTAAATACAGCGGATATGCTGGCCGCCATCAATTTTAATAAAATCACCGGTAACTACCGCGCCTTTGTCCCCGGCTAAATACACTGCAGCCGCGCCAAGCTCTTCGATGGTTGCTGGCTGACCAACAGGAATTGTCGCCAGCAGTTTCTTGCGCCCCTCGCGCGTGGCCAGTTCAGGTTTAGGATCGTTGATATTAGTATCGACAAACCCCGGCCAGAGCTGGTTCACCGTGATGCCGTAGCGTGCCAGCTCGAAGGCCATCGACTGACTCATCTGATCGATAGCAGCTTTGGTGGCAGCGTAGACTCCCATCAGCGCCATTGGACGGCGCGCGTGGCCTGAGGCAACGTTGATGATGCGCCCGCGGATCCTTTTTTTTACCATCATGCGGGCTGCGTGGCGGGCGCAGTCATAGGTTCCTTTAATATTGATATTCACCGCATGGTCAAAAGCCGGTTTACTGATTTCGAGGAACGGTTCCCAGACGCATACGCCGGCGTTGTTAACCAGAATATCGAGGCGTCCAAAGTGAGTATCGATATCATTAAACATTTGGCGTACTTGTTCAGGATTGGATATATCGGCCTGGACAAGCAGGGCGCGCCTTCCGAGTCCGCGGATAATGCCGGCAACTTGTTCTGCTTCTTCTGGATTCACAACGTAGTTGATGACGATATCAGCGCCAGCTTCGGCAAGGGCGCAGGCAATACCTTTGCCGATCCCTTTCATATTTCCCGCACCCGTCACCAGTGCGACCTGGTTATGTAGATTCACGACTTTCTCCTTTTAGTGTGCAACACATGATGAACGCATCCTGCGTTGACGATATCTTAGTCACTTAATCAACAACTGATATATTAGTTGGTTATTAGATTTGCACTTCGTGAAAAAAACATCCATCATCTGTTGGGCTAAATACGATGTCGATCACAAGTTTTGTCGTAACTGTTTAATTAACTGAGAATTTTCGATTTTCATTTTTGCTGTATTGCGCGGATAATGCTGCAATTCAGCAGGGAGAACGCTAATGAATCCACCCGTCAATAAAATGAATCAGGCCTATGAAGCCATTGAAAGCATGATTATTTTTCAGGATCTTGCGCCAGGCTCGATGGTGTCTGAAGCGCAGCTCATGGAGCTGACCGGCTTTGGTCGTAGCCCGGTAAGGGAAGCGTTACAGCGTCTGGCCAATGACCGACTGGTGGAAATCTATCCCTATAAGGGCGTATTTATTCCGGCGATTTCCGTTGAAGTACAGCTCAAGGTTCTGGAGCTACGCCGCTGTGTAGGCGAGTTCGCTGTGCGTCTTGCGACCCGGCGTGGCACGCACCAGCAGAAGAAAGAGATGCTGCTGCTGGCGGAATCTTTTGAGGCGATTAGCGATATTTCGCATATGCGGCAGTTCGGCGCGCTGTTGAAACAAACCTATGCCTTGATTGGCCTGGCCGCCGAGAACGAATATCTCCAGCCGTGCCTTTCTCCGCTACAGGGGCTTTCTAGTCGTTTCTGGTTTGCGCAGCTTAGCGCCAGCAACCAGCAAGAGCTGGTAAAAGCATCGCAGCTGAATGCCACCATGCTGCGTAATATCTGTCATGGTGACGAAGAACTGGCTGCCAGCGCGTCGAAAAACGTCAACGATTACTTCACCGAGTTTACCTATAAGTCTCTAACTCGCTGATTAAAATATGAGATTAACCATGGCCGACGTCCACGATAAAGCCACCCGTAGTAAAAACATGCGCGCGATCGGCACCCGCGATACGGCAATTGAGAAACGGCTGGCGGGGCTGCTGGCGCGTGCCGGTTTTTCCTTTACCGTACAGGACGCCGCGCTCCCCGGCCGCCCGGATTTTGTGGTATCAGACTATCAGTGCGTAATCTTTACTCACGGCTGCTTTTGGCACCATCACGACTGCTATCTGTTTAAGGTGCCCGCGACGAGAACCGAATTCTGGCTCGACAAGATAGCCAAAAACGTGGCGCGCGATCGCCGGGATATCGGGCGACTGGTGGAGCAGGGATGGCGGGTGCTGGTGGTCTGGGAATGCGCGCTGCGCGGGCGAAAGAAGCTTAACGACGAAGCGCTGGGCGAACGACTGGAAGAGTGGATCTGCGGCGGCGACCGGTGCGCGCAGATCGATACTCAAGGCATAGGTCTGTTAGACGTTACTTCTGCGCCTTACAGGACGTAATCTCGCGACGAACCGGGAACAGGTATTTGCCGAGCGTCACCAGAATGACCGCAAAAATTATGATGCCGAGCGCCAGCCACTCTACGGGAGATAAGCTTTCCCCGGCAAAACCGGTGCCCAGCAGGACGGCGACTACCGGGTTGACGTAGGCATAGCTGGTCGCCACGGCTGGCGTCACGTTACGAATTAAATACATATAGGCGTTGATGGCGATAAGCGATCCGAAGATAGCCAGATAGGCGACGGCAAAAATGCCGGACCATGAGGGTATCTGAGTTAACTTTTCACCGCTCAGCGCGGAGGCAATCATCAGCACAATCCCTGCCGCCAGCATTTCAACCGCGCCCGCCATCATACCGGTGGGGAGCTCAATCCGCGAACCGTAGACCGAACCAAAGGCCCAGCTCATCGAGCCGATCAGAATCAGCAGCGCTCCCCAGGGGTTACCGTTCAGGTTGCCGCCGCTATTAAGCAGAACAATACCTGCCAGACCTATCGCGATCCCTAACCACTCAAGCTTGCGGGTCGCAATACCAAAAAAACGGCTAAAACATAGGGTAAACAACGGTACCGTCGCGACCATGACTGCCGCAATACCTGAGGGGACGTGCTGGTGTTCGGCAAGCGTCACAAAACCATTGCCTACGGCCAGCAGCAAAACGCCGATCAGCGCCGCGTTGAGCAGCGGTTTGCGCGACGGGAGCTTATGGCCCGTGGCCAGCAACCAGGCGAGCAGCACCGCGCCAGCGGAAAGAAAGCGCACGCCAGCCATCATCAGCGGAGGCCAACTGGCGACGCCAACGGCGATAGCGAAATAGGTGGAACCCCAGATGATATACAGCGCAAACAACGCCCCGATGAGCGGCAACAGCTGACGGGTAGACATACTTCCTCACGACGGTGCAGAGATAGAAAGGAGACGTATAGTAAACGTGAAAACTATCGTGCTGGCGAGCGCTTTAGTTAGCCTGCCGCGGTTAAATTTATGTTGACTAAGGACGCCAGTGGGCGAAAAAGCGCTTTTGCTTCATACTTCATGAGGAACAATCATAAATGAAGGAATGCAATTTTGGCGGGAAGTAGTCTATTAACCTTATTGGATGATATTGCCACTTTACTCGATGATATTTCGGTCATGGGGAAACTGGCGGCAAAAAAAACGGCAGGCGTATTGGGTGATGATTTATCGCTTAATGCTCAGCAGGTAACCGGCGTGCGGGCCAACCGTGAATTGCCGGTGGTATGGGGCGTAGCTAAAGGCTCATTGATCAATAAAGTGATTCTGGTGCCGCTGGCGCTGTTGATTAGCGCTTTTATCCCGTGGGCGATTACGCCACTGCTGATGCTGGGTGGCGCCTTCTTGTGCTTTGAAGGCGTCGAGAAGGTGGTGCACACTCTGCAGGCGCGTAAACATAAAGAGGATCCGCAGGTTCGCCAGCAGCGGCTTGAAGCCCTGGCCAATCAGGACCCGATGGCGTTTGAACGAGATAAGGTAAAAGGCGCGGTGCGCACAGATTTTATTCTGTCTGCGGAAATTGTCGCGATTACCCTCGGGATTGTAGCTGAAGCGCCGTTATTAAATCAGATTCTGATTTTGTCCGGCATTGCGCTGCTGGTGACGGTGGGGGTGTACGGTCTGGTGGGGGTTATCGTCAAGCTTGATGATATGGGCTACTGGCTGGCGGAAAAAAGCAGTGCGCTGGCGCAGTGGACAGGGAAAGCTTTACTGGCGATTGCGCCTCGTCTGATGAAGGTGCTGTCCATCGTCGGCACCCTGGCGATGTTCCTGGTCGGCGGCGGCATTGTGGTCCACGGTCTCACGCCGCTGCACCATGCCATTGAAAATCTGGCTCAGGGGCAGAATGGCGTCATTGCCTCGCTGCTGCCAACGGCTGCAAATCTGGTGCTGGGATTCATTATTGGCGCCATCGTGCTGGCCGTGGTGAAAGCGATAGCCGCTCTTCGCGGTTCTACGAAGTAAATGTGCTATCTATCATGCAAAGTGGTTCACCTTCGTCTAAGGTAAATCTGTTTCTTCCTGATACCGGAGGCAAAAATGGTCTTGTTGGTCAGTGATGAAGTGAGACGCAAAAACGGCGGCCCCCGCATGGTCGTTACCGGATTCGCCAGCGGCATGGTGGAATGTCGTTGGTATGACGGTTACGGCGTAAAGCGCGAGGCATTTCGTGAGGATGAACTTATCCGTGGAGGAGGAAGGAAGCTGAACCGCACCTGACCCTCCATCAGCGCCCGGCATCCGTCGGGCGTTTTCATATTGTGAATTATTTTACCAACAGGGAGCGTGGATGAAGTTTGCTTCTTTAACCGTGCTGCGAGAAAACGATGGATAAGCTGATGTGGGTGAAAAAGCTGCGCCAGATTTTAAGCCCCGGATATGTGGTTAACCTCTGTTTTTTTATCGTCTTCTGCTTCTCTACGCTGTTGATATGGCGTGAGATCAAGGTTCTGGAAGAAGCCTACGTCGCTAACCAGCGCAACAACCTTGAAAACGTGGCACATGAATTTGACAGCCTGCTGCAATTTAATATCGACAGAATGATTTTTTTTCGTAACGGCATGCATTCCGCGCTGGAGACGCCGTTAGATTTTGCCGT
Organism: Klebsiella sp. CN_Kp066; assembly: GCF_040065135.1. Lineage (NCBI taxonomy): Bacteria > Pseudomonadati > Pseudomonadota > Gammaproteobacteria > Enterobacterales > Enterobacteriaceae > Klebsiella > Klebsiella sp. CN_Kp066. Next base: position 74,248 of record NZ_JBEAIU010000056.1, read on the forward strand.
GCTGCGCAAAGCCGAAGAGAGTTATTTAGCGAAGCGACACGATCCGATCTGGTCAGTTGAGATTCACAATCGACGAACGCTGCCGGTCTATGGCGTTGCCGATGCCTTTATCGACGGCGACGAACTTCTTTCCCGCGACACTCCCTTTTCCGGGAACGAGCTGATGGCTACCCTTGAACTCGGTTATATGCTGCGCCTGGCCAATAACAACCGGGGTTTCGCTAAGCGTATGCTGTACGTGTCGCGCAGCGGCTTTTTTATCACCACTGAGCCGCTGAAAAATTCGACGCAGGCGCTCGCGCTCTATTCCCAGGCTACGAGCGATGTCTGGTTTACCCGCCAAACGCAGCGTAATAACCCTGCTCGCGGTATCGTATGGCAAACGTTTCCCGGCGATGAATCGCCGCGTGAAATACCGGTCATAACGGCGTCTATTCCGCTTGATTTCCAGCGTTTCTGGCTCGGTGTCCTGGCGATGGACTTCTCGGTACAGGAGATGAAGGCGTTTCTGGTCAATGCGATAAAGACGGGTGAGGAAGGCGAGTATCAGCTTTATGATAATCAACTTAATTTGATAGCTTCTTCTGCGCCGGGCAACGTGCTGACGCTGCTGTCTGCGCATGAACAGGAGATGCTGAAGCGCGCTTTTGCTGGTGAGAATCAGGGGGGGATTCGCCTGGTTACCCGTTATATCAGCTGGGAGAAGATCCGCAATTTTGATGGGGTGCTAATCCGTATTCACACTATTCAGGAGGGGGTACGCGGCGACTTTGGCAGCATCACTATTGCCCTGATGCTGATGTGGTTAATGTTCACCCTGATGTTGATGATCTCGTGGTTCGTTATTCGGCGAATGGTGCGCAATATGAGTATGCTGCAGACCTCCCTCGAATGGCAGGCCTGGCATGATGCGTTGACCCGCCTGTTAAACCGGGGGGCGTTATTTGAACGTGCCACGGCAGCTGCTCGCCAGAGCGAACGCCTGAAGCGTCCAGTGGCGGTGATTCAACTCGATCTTGATTACTTTAAAAGCGTTAACGATCGGTACGGGCATCATGCGGGGGATCGCGTGCTGACGCTGGTGGCCAGTACTATCGCCAGCCATATTCGCGAAGGCGATTTTGCAGGGAGGGTTGGCGGAGAAGAATTCTGCATCGTCCTGCCTGATACCAGACTAAAAGAGGCGACGGCCATTGCAGAACGGATCCGTATACGGGTCAATAGTCGTGAAATTTTACTCGGCAACAGCGCCTCTTTACGTATCACCGCGTCGTTTGGAGTGAGCAGCAGTGAGGATTCCAGCGACTACAGCTTCGAGAACCTGCAGTCGGTCGCCGATCATCGTTTGTATCTTGCCAAGCAAAACGGGCGCAATCAGGTATGTGCGGACGGGTGATGTATCATTTATCGTGTGAATAAAATGAATTTAAATCATCCGTTTTGGCTATTTTAGTGAGATTATTCTTAAAAACATTGAGCGATACGCAAACGTTCGTGGAAGAATAAATAGCGAGAGTCCTTGCCTGGCGAGCTTTGCCAGCGCAGGCGTCTTTCTTGACCCCATTTTTCAATAATTTACTCCATGAATGTTTGTTGTCATGCAAAATAATTGAGGGTAATGTTTGTAGCGCATCGGATATCCTGGTGTAACGAATTTTCAAGTGCTTCTTGCATTAGCAAGTTTCATCCCGACTCCTGCGAGTCGGGATTTTTTTCGCGCAACGATCAGCGATTAGCTTCGGTAACGCTAAAGTCATGGATATCGAGTTCAAAGGCCTCGGCCAGCTCGCGCCAGGTATGGTAACCCCGGCCATCAATGCTGACGTGATGAGGATCGTCTTGCGTTCGCTGGACTTCACTTTCGCTGATTTCATTAATCGCCGCCAGCAGGGCGTCAACATCAACGCTTCCCGTGCCTTTGTGCTCTTTGGCGATTTTCATTTCGGCTACCTCGCTTAACTCAGACAGGGCTCCTTAAGTATAGACGGTCTACAAAAACAGCAGTTGCCCGGCCGGACACTGCGCGATCGGCAGTTTTGTTCTACACTGGCTCAAAAATAGAGGAGATGAGTTATGCAGGTAAACGATCGTGTCACGGTGAAGACCGATGGTGGCCCACGTCGGTCGGGCGTTGTGCTGGCAATAGAGTCGTTTAGCGAAGGGGTCATGTATCTGGTTTCGCTGGAGGATTATCCGCTGGGGATCTGGTTTTTTAACGAGCACGGCCATCCTGACGGTATATTCGTTGAGCGGGAAGAGTGATTCGCCGCGAGTGAACTGGCGGCAGCGGCCGCCAGCGTTTTTCAACGCAGGTTGACGTGAATTCCGGATGTGATGTTTTCGGTCAGGCGGACGATGTGATAAATCACCTGTTTATTGTGGGTTTGAATCTTCTTTTTAATATTGCCCTTGTGCGAGGACACGGTCTTGGCCTTAATGTTCATCTGCGCTGATATGTGAGAGGTTCCGTGTCCGGCCATCCACATCTGAAGCATATTTGATTCGGTCTGGCTTAAGGTCAGCGTGGGAATATTAATCCGGGCAGCACGATAGTTCTCATATTTAAGACGGTTGGCGAGAATGTCATCAAGGTCTTTTTCGGTCAGCGATTTCGAGCACACGAGTAAGTTTTTGCGCACCAGCAGGTAATGGTCGAAATGAATATTGGCCAGCGACATAAAGATAATGAATAGCGTGGCGGGATACTGGCTGATGATTTGTCGGACAAGCTGGTTGCTCTCTTCATGATGAATAAAACAATCTTCATTGATAAATACTACGGCAGGGCGGCTGGCCTCACACATTGCCTTCAGGTTTGACGCACTCTGTACTTCTGCGATCTCACGCTTCTTTACCCCCCTGCTTGTCAGGTACCCGGTTAATCCCAGCCGGGTGAAGCTGCATAAATCCATGATAATCGTTGACATGACCCATCCTCAATCAACACGTAACGATAATTTATCCCTCGCCGACAAGCGCGATGAAGTCCATTTTGTTAGCAATTAAAACGACCGCTGCCGTGGAACCATTAGGCAGCCTGAACTATTCCTTAATATGCCCCTAATTTGCCAGGAATATTCTCAAAGTAAAGACTACAAAAGGCTATGTGGAGGAAATAAAAACATTAAATACCCGTCATATATAAGTTTGCCATTTTTACGCTTTTTTAAAATAGGATTATCCTTATATTGAGTGGTTAAAATAACGTCTTCGAATTAATGGCATTAATGGGATGGATGAGAATAACTTAACATTCCATGGCTATTTTTTGCCAAATAACGCGGTGCAGGCGGGCACTCTGCTTAGCCTGTACTCGATCCCGGAAGAGTGGCGGGCTTACCGCTTTAATGCCACAATGCTTTTTTTATCGGTTTGTGGGATGAATGATGAAAAAGATGGTACTGGCTGGCGCGCTGCTAGCCCTGACTGGGTGCGTGCAGGTTGATAGCTACAGCGATGTTGTTAAAGCGCCGGCGCCTGCAGGGCTGGAGGGATACTGGCAATCGGCAGGCCCGCAGAGTGAAATGATGAGTCCTGACGCGATAGCGAGCCTTATCGTGACCAAAGAGGGTGATACGCTTGACTGTCGACAGTGGCAACGGGTGATCGTCCTGCCGGGGAAATTAATGAAGCGTGATGATGTGATCTATAACGTTACCTCCGCGTTAGATGTCTATCCGCTTGAGCGTGAAGGCAATACGCTGCGCTACGATCGTATGACGCTTAAACGGGTGGATCGCCTCACTCCGGAGTGTGAACTGGCGTGGAAAAAAGCGTCGGCTGATAAAAGCGGACGGTAAGCTTGATGCGGGCTGAATCCTTCTCAGCCCGCGAAGTTTTATAGTGCTTCCTCAATCACCCACACGCTTACGCTGCCGCCACTACAGGTGAAAGTCCCGTTTCCTTCATCGTCGGTTTCAATAACCTCATCGCGGTTGCCGAGAAAATCTCGCCAGCGTTTATTGCGGTAATTTTCGCCCAGAGGGAGCGTTTTTTCCCCATCGTCGCCGTTGGAGAGTACGACCACGCAGCCCGGATCATCCTCGGTGCCGCTCCGGCTGAAGGCAATACAGTTCGGATGATCGAACCAGAGCGTTTGTACACCGTGGGCAAAACGCTGGCGGGCGTCGATCAGTTCGTGTAGTTGTTCGATTACCGGCATCTCAATAGCGTAGCTCTCGCCATCGCCACCGGTATCTTCATAGCTGGCGCCGAAGAGATCGGCATAAAAGACCGAGGGAACGCCGTTTTCACGCAGCAGAATCAGCGCATACGCCAGCGGCTTGAACCAGGCCTCAACCGGCGCCTCGAGCGCCTGCAGCGGCTGAGTATCATGGTTGGTCACCAGGGTGACGGCGTGGAACGGGTCGGCTTCAACCAGCGTGCCGCTAAAAATCTGGCTCATGTCGTAATCGCGACCCTGCCGCGAAGCTTCATGAAATTTCATCTGCAGAGGGGCGTCGAACAGCATCGTCTTGCCGTCAACCATGGCGATATACTGCTGAAGCTTATCAACTTCGTGCGACCAGTATTCCGCGACGATAAACAGCGGTTTTGTCGCCACCTCCTGGACGTGTTCGATCCACTCTTTATAAAACCAGGCGGGGATATGTTTAACCGCATCAAGGCGGAAGCCATCGCACCCGGTCTGCTCCATTACCCAGCGCGCCCAGTATTTAATCTCCTCGGTAACCGCCCGATTGCGAAAATCGATATTTTCGCCCATCAGATAGTCGAAGTTGCCCATTTCATCATCGACCTGATCGTTCCATCCGTCGCCGGTGTAGTCATTGACGAGTTTAAACACACCATCTTCATCAGGATTCTCTATATGATCGATCCCGCTGAAGCACTTATAGTCCCAGATGAATTCAGAGTATTTACCGGCGCGGGCGGGGAAGGTGTAACGCGTCCAGGCCTCGCACTCAATAATCTCATCAGAGATTTGCGTACGATCGTTTTGATCAACGCGCTGAATGCGTACCGGCTCTTTTTCATCGGCCCCCATTTTGTGGTTAACCACAACGTCAAGCAGCACGGCGATATCGTGCTGGCGCAGCGCGGAGATTGCGGCGAGGAGCTGGTCTTTATCGCCATATTTGGTGGCGACTGAACCTTTTTGGTCAAACTCGCCGAGGTCAAACAGGTCGTAGCAATCATAGCCGACAGAGTAGCCGCCGGAGGCGCCCTTGTAGGCAGGAGGCAACCAAACCATGTTGATGCCGATTTCGTTAAGGTTTGGCGCGAGGGCTTCGACTTCACGCCATAATTCGCCGCCGGTTGGGTAGTACCAGTGAAAGCACTGCAGTAACGTGGGGTTTTTCATCTTCCTTGCTCCAGACGTCATCAAGCTGACCATTGCAGTATGAGAGATATCCAGCAAAACGGAGATGTTTTCGATACGTTTTCGCTATGCCCTAAAAGGCACCATATATAATAATTCGGAATAAGATGTAGCATATCGATGTTGGTGACTGAGGCTAAACGCCTTACACTGCAGCAAAATATCACTCTGTTAGGGGTATCTAATGAAATTAGCACTTCTGGGTCGTCAGGCGCTGATGGGCGCAATGGCCGTCGTTTTAATGGCTGGCGTCAGCGCAAAAACCTTTGCGGCTGAAAACCTGCTTAATCAGGTCAAAGAGCGTGGCACTCTACGCGTGGGTCTGGAAGGGACTTACCCGCCGTTCAGCTATCAGGGAGATGACGGTAAGCTGACCGGTTTCGAGGTGGATTTTGCCAACGAACTGGCGAAACATCTGGGCGTAAAGGCTGACCTTAAACCCACCAAGTGGGACGGCATGCTGGCTTCGCTGGATTCTAAACGTATCGATGTCGTGATAAACCAGGTCACCATTTCCGATCAACGTAAGAAAAAATATGATTTCTCGACGCCCTATACTGTTTCAGGGATTCAGGCGCTGGTGAAAAAAGGGAACGAGGGCGTGATTAAAACCGCCGCTGACCTGAAAGGTAAGAAAGTCGGCGTGGGTCTGGGCACCAACTATGAAGAGTGGCTGCGTCAGAACGTCCAGGGCGTCGACATTCGTACTTATGATGATGACCCGACGAAATATCAGGATCTGCGCGTGGGCCGTATCGACGCCATCCTGGTTGACCGCCTGGCGGCGCTGGATCTGGTGAAGAAAACCGGCAATACCCTTGCCGTCACTGGTGAAGCCTTCTCCCGCCAGGAGTCCGGCGTCGCGCTGCGTAAAGGTAACGAAGATCTGCTGAAAGCGGTTGATGGTGCCATTGCAGAGATGCAAAAAGATGGCAGCCTGAAGTCGCTATCGGAAAAATGGTTTGGCGCTGACGTCACGAAGTAACGGTCGGCGGTGAAAAAAGGCGCTCCTGATAGCGCCTTTTTTTATTTCGCGCCTCACAGCGTGCATAATTAAGGATAATTCAGTCAGGAGGTTTTATGTCACTGCAAAATTTAACCCTTTTCCCGCGTCTGGAGCTGATCGGCGCGCCGACGCCGCTTGAATATCTGCCGCGCCTTTCCGATTATCTCGGTCGTGAAATCTTCATCAAGCGTGATGACGTTACCCCGCATGCAATGGGCGGTAATAAGCTGCGCAAGCTTGAGTTTCTCGCGGCTGATGCGCTGCGGGAAGGTGCGGATACGCTGATTACCGCCGGAGCCATCCAGTCGAACCATGTCCGTCAGACGGCAGCGGTGGCGGCAAAACTTGGCCTGCACTGCGTGGCGCTGCTGGAAAACCCAATGGGTACCCGGGCTGAGAACTATCTGACTAACGGTAACCGATTGCTGCTTGATCTGTTCAATACCCAGGTCGAAATGTGCGACGCGCTGACCGATCCTGATGCTCAGCTGGAAGAGCTGGCGACCCGCATTGAAGCTCAGGGCTATCGTCCCTACGTGATTCCGGTGGGCGGTTCGAACGCGCTGGGCGCGCTGGGCTATGTGGAGAGCTCGCTGGAAATCGCTCAGCAGTGCGAAGGGGCGGTTGAGCTTTCCTCCGTGGTCGTCGCATCCGGCAGCGCCGGTACGCATGCCGGTCTTGCGGTGGGACTTGAACAGCTGATGCCAAATGTCGAGCTTATCGGCGTAACGGTGTCGCGCAAAGTAGCCGACCAGCTGCCAAAAGTCGCCGCGCTGCAGCAGGCAGTGGCAAATAGCCTGGAGCTGGAAGCAAAGGCTGGTATCCAGCTATGGGATGATTACTTTGCGCCGGGTTACGGGATACCGAACGACGAAGGAATGGCGGCGGTCAAGCTGCTGGCGCAGCTGGAAGGTATCCTGCTGGATCCGGTCTATACCGGAAAGGCAATGGCCGGACTGATTGATGGTATCAGCCAGAAGCGCTTTAAGGATGAAGGCCCAATCCTGTTTGTTCATACCGGCGGCGCGCCTGCGCTGTTCGCCTATCATCCTCATATCTGATGCAGAACACATAGAATGCAAGAGAGTATCCAACTGGTTATCGATTCCGCGCCTTTTCTACTGAAGGGCGCGGTATTTACGCTACAGCTCAGCATCGGCGGCATGTTTTTTGGCCTGGTGCTGGGGTTTATTCTGGCGCTGATGCGCATGTCACCCGTCTGGCCGATTAAATGGCTGGCGCGGATGTATATCTCCATCTTTCGCGGAACGCCGCTGATTGCGCAGCTGTTTATGATCTATTACGGCTTGCCGCAGTTCGGTATTGAGTTGGATCCTATTCCCGCAGCGATGATTGGCCTGTCTTTAAATACCGCGGCCTACGCGGCAGAAACGCTGCGCGCGGCGATCGCCTCCATTGATAAAGGGCAGTGGGAGGCGGCGGCGAGTATTGGTATGACGCGCTGGCAGGCGATGCGCCGCGCGATTCTTCCCCAGGCCGCGCGGGTGGCGCTGCCGCCGCTTTCCAACAGCTTTATCAGCCTGGTCAAAGATACCTCTTTGGCCGCGACTATCCAGGTGCCGGAGCTGTTCCGCCAGGCTCAGCTAATCACCTCGCGCACGCTGGAAGTTTTCACCATGTACCTGGCTGCTTCGCTGATTTACTGGGTAATGGCAACGGTGCTTTCCACGCTGCAAAACTATTTTGAAAATCAGCTGAACCGCCAGGAGCGTGATCCAAAATGAGTGCGATTGAAGTAAAAAACCTGGTGAAAAAATTCCATGGCCAAACGGTGCTTCACGGTATCGACCTTGAGGTTCAACAGGGCGAAGTGGTGGCGATTATCGGACCCAGTGGTTCAGGGAAAACCACGCTGCTGCGCAGTATTAATCTGCTGGAACAGCCGGAAAACGGTACCATTCGCGTCGGCGACGTGACCATCGATACCGCGCGCAGCCTCGGCCAGCAAAAAGCGGACATCCGCCGTCTGCGTCAGCATGTGGGCTTCGTGTTTCAGAACTTTAATCTTTTTCCCCACCGTACGGTGATGGAGAACATCATTGAAGGGCCGGTGATCGTCAAAGGGGAGGATAAAAATGAATCCATCGCCCGGGCGCGTGAGCTGCTGGCCAAGGTGGGGCTTACCGGTAAAGAAAACAGCTACCCGCGTCGTTTGTCCGGTGGGCAGCAGCAGCGCGTGGCAATTGCTCGCGCGCTGGCGATGCGCCCCAATGTCATCCTGTTTGATGAACCAACCTCGGCATTGGATCCCGAGCTGGTGGGGGAGGTGCTGAACACTATACGTCAGCTGGCGCAGGAGAAGCGTACGATGGTTATCGTTACCCATGAGATGAGCTTTGCCCGCGACGTAGCGGACCGCGCTATTTTTATGGATCAAGGGCGTATCGTTGAACAGGGAGACGCGAAATCTCTTTTTGCCAATCCTCAGCAGGCGCGTACCCGCCAGTTCCTCGAAAAATTTCTGATGCAATAATCTCAGTGCCCAGGCCGCTTCCGCTCAGGCTGAGGGGAGCGGCCTGCTAAACGACGATTAACCGAGTTTCGGTAAAAGTTAAAAGTCCAGCCTCAGGACATAATCAACGCCGATATATCTGTCAAGGTTTTGTGCCACAACTGTGGGCATACTTTTCACACATCAGGCGCTGTTGCCAGCCGCCATCTAATAAATGCGATGGCTACCATATTTTATACATATAAGCAGGATTTATGTGTTAGTTTTATGTATTTATAATAATGATTATCACTCAGGAGTTATTTGGTCAGTTATGAGGGACAATGATTTTTTCAGCTGGCGGCGGGAAATGCTGCAACAATTTCAGTCAGCTTCTGCAGGCGAAGGAGTTTTTCATCTACTCCAGCAGCAGGCACAAGCGCTGGAATATGACTACTTCGCGCTCTGCGTACGGCATCCCGTGCCTTTCACTCGCCCCAGGGTAACCCTGCAATCGACCTATCCTCCGGCCTGGATGTCGCATTATCAAGCCGAGAATTATTTCGCGATTGACCCGGTACTGCGCAAGGAGAATTTCCTTCGCGGGCATCTACCCTGGAACGATAAGCTATTCCAGGACACCCCTGAATTATGGGACGGTGCGCGCGATCATGGCTTACGCAAGGGGGTAACGCAGTGCCTGACGCTGCCTAACCATGCACACGGATTCTTATCCGTCTCAGGAATCAGCCACAGCCAGGGGCCCTTTGAGGAAGATGAACTGGAGATGCGCTTAAGAACCCTGACCGAACTGAGTCTGCTGACGCTCTTGCGGCTGGAGGACGAAATGGTTATGCCGCCGGAAATGAAATTTAGTCGACGTGAACTGGAGATTTTGAAATGGACAGCGGAAGGCAAAACCTCGGCTGAGGTCGCAATGATTCTGTCTATCTCAGAAAATACCGTCAATTTTCATCAGAAGAATATGCAGCGAAAATTCAATGCGCCAAACAAAACGCAAATTGCCTGCTACGCGGTAGCGACGGGATTAATTTGATCTTATAGGTTGTTCTGCGTGCCAGACGTAAGACCGGCTGTTAGTCATACCTTCAGCCGGTGAATCATTACTGACGATATGCCTGCTTAATTTGCTTAACGGTGCTGGAGAATACGGCAGCCTGAGCCACATCTTCCATCTGCGCAATTTGCTTTTCCATTTTAATAATCACTCGGCCTGCATCAGCCTGACCCATGGCCTGCAGCATCAGCGTCATCATCGCTTTCAGGCACGAAACTTCCTGTGCCAGTTCTTGATTATTTTCCGCAGTGGAAAAATCTGGTGTGCTCATCGATATCCTCGTTTGCTTTCTGCGCAAATGCGCATGTCTAAAAGTGAAGGCGGCGCAGTATACCACAAGCAAAGGAAAAAAAAGGAGTGCTTGATTTTCGTTCTCTCATTTGAATGGTGAATGTTTTAATTGGCTGAATAATACGTAATCATGAGAGGTAAGCAGCTTAATTTTTTCCATGACGCCGTTTCACTGTTAATATTTGTTACATATTCAGGCGCGTATTTCTCATCTACGCAGAGTGTTGTGTTTTTACGTAATCTGTGTGATGAATGTTAAAAAACAACCGTTTCGCAACTCTATGTTAAGTATGGCTTTCCAGCAGGTGTGCAGGCAGATTTCCATAATTGCCTAAGAAATCTTTTCCAGGACATTTTTTGACTTTTAAAGTTACGCTAAAACCCGGTAATATGTAGGAGATAAGCTATCAGTGGCGTTATCCCTAATTCTGGAGAATATTCCTTTGATCAACGTCCTTCTTGTTGATGACCACGAACTAGTGCGCGCAGGGATACGACGCATTCTGGAAGATATAAAAGGGATTAAAGTTGCCGGCGAGGCCTGCTGCGGTGAGGATGCCGTGAAATGGTGCCGCGCAAATCCCGTTGATGTAGTCCTGATGGATATGAACATGCCGGGAATCGGCGGCCTTGAGGCCACGCGAAAAATTGCCCGTTCCGTTGCTGATGCCAAAGTGATTATGCTGACCGTGCATACGGAAAATCCGCTGCCGGCGAAAGTCATGCAGGCCGGCGCCGCTGGCTACCTTAGTAAAGGCGCTGCGCCGCAGGAGGTAGTCAATGCGATTCGTTGCGTGGCTTCGGGTCAGCGTTATATCGCATCCGATATCGCTCAGCAGATGGCGCTCAGCCAGATTGAACCGGAAAAGGCCGAATCGCCGTTTGCCAGTTTGTCTGAGCGAGAATTGCAGATTATGCTAATGATTACTAAAGGTCAGAAGGTCAACGAGATCTCAGAGCAGTTAAATCTGAGTCCCAAGACCGTGAACAGCTACCGCTATCGCATGTTCAGTAAATTGAACATTCACGGCGATGTGGAGCTGACGCACCTGGCAATTCGCCATGGCCTGTGCAATGCGGAGTCGTTAGCAAGTCAGTGAGTGATGTTTTTGATGCAAAAGCTTTCCTGAAAACCGTAACCAGCCAGCCGGGCGTCTATCGTATGTATGATGCTGGCGGTACTGTTATCTATGTAGGCAAAGCAAAAGATCTGAAAAAGCGGCTTAGCAGCTATTTTCGCAGCAACCTGGCTTCGCGTAAAACCGAAGCGCTGGTGGCGCTTATTGCCCAGATTGACGTTACCGTGACCCACACCGAAACGGAAGCGCTGCTGCTTGAGCATAACTATATTAAGCTTTATCAGCCGCGCTACAACGTGCTGCTGCGCGATGATAAATCCTACCCCTTTATTTTTCTTAGCGGCGATACGCATCCCCGCCTGGCGACGCATCGTGGAGCCAAGCATGCGAAAGGCGAATATTTCGGTCCGTTCCCCAACGGCTACGCCGTTCGCGAGACGTTAGCGCTGCTGCAAAAGATCTTTCCTGTCCGCCAGTGCGAAAACAGCGTTTATCGCAACCGCTCGCGGCCGTGCCTGCAGTACCAAATTGGCCGTTGTCTCGGGCCATGCGTTGCCGGGCTGGTGAGTGAGGAAGAGTATGCCCAACAGGTCGACTACGTACGCCTGTTCCTGGCGGGTAAAGACGATCAGGTACTGACTCAGCTGATTACCCGCATGGAAAAAGCCAGCCAGGCGCTGGAGTTTGAAGAGGCTGCGCGGATCCGCGACCAGATTCAAGCCGTCCGTCGGGTAACGGAGAAGCAGTTCGTCTCCAATACCGGGGACGATCTCGATGTTATCGGCGTGTCGTTTGATGCCGGAATGGCTTGCGTCCACGTGCTGTTTATACGCCAGGGGAAAGTCCTTGGCAGCCGCAGCTATTTCCCCAAAGTGCCGAATGGTACCGAATTGGGTGAAGTGGTGGAAACGTTTGTCGGGCAGTTCTATTTACAGGGCAGCCAGATGCGGACGCTGCCGAGCGAGATCCTGCTGGATTTCAACCTCGGCGACAAAACCCTGCTGGCGGATTCGCTCTCAGAACTGGCCGGACGCCGGGTTAACGTACAGACCAAACCTCGCGGCGATCGCGCCCGCTATCTGAAACTGGCGCGGACTAACGCCGCGACGGCGCTGACCACCAGGCTTTCTCAGCATTCAACGATAACTCAGCGCCTGCAGGCGCTCGCGACGCTACTCAAACTCCCCGCCGTCAATCGGATGGAATGTTTTGATATCAGCCATACGATGGGCGAACAGACCGTCGCGTCGTGCGTGGTTTTCGATAGCAACGGACCGCTGCGTGCGGAATATCGCCGCTACAATATCACTGGCATCACGCCCGGGGACGATTATGCGGCGATGAATCAGGTGCTTCGTCGTCGGTACGGCAAGGCAATAGAAGAGAGTAAGATCCCCGATGTCATCCTGATCGACGGCGGTAAAGGCCAGCTTGGCCAGGCGAAAACGGTCTTTGCCGAGCTGGACGTGCCGTGGGATAAAAGTCATCCGCTGTTATTAGGCGTGGCAAAAGGCAGCGATCGCAAAGCGGGCCTGGAGACGTTGTTTTTCGAACCGGAAGGCGAGGGCTTTAGCCTGCCGCCGGATTCCCCCGCGCTGCATGTCATACAGCATATTCGCGACGAGTCGCACGATCACGCCATTACCGGCCACCGTAAAAAACGGGCAAAAGTAAAAAGCACCAGCACGCTGGAAACCATCGAAGGGGTGGGGCCAAAACGCCGACAGATGCTGCTGAAATATATGGGTGGTCTGCAGGGACTGCAGAAGGCCAGCGTCGAAGAGATTGCGAAAGTACCGGGTATATCTCACGGTCTGGCAGAAAAGATCTTCTACTCGTTGAAACATTAGGGGCTCTGTAGCAACATAGGGCTAATTTTTACTTACAACAGATAGTTACCCGTTACCATGCAATTTAATATCCCTACGTTGCTTACTCTGTTTCGCGTCATTCTTATTCCATTCTTTGTACTGGCGTTTTATCTCCCGTTTAGCTGGGCTCCTTTTGCCTGCGCGCTGATTTTCTTCGTCGCGGCGGTGACCGACTGGTTTGATGGCTACCTGGCGCGTCGCTGGAATCAGAGCACTCGTTTCGGCGCTTTCCTCGATCCGGTTGCGGACAAAGTCATGGTAGCGATTGCGATGGTGCTGGTGGCCGAGCATTATCATACCTGGTGGGTAACGTTACCGGCCGCTACGATGATCGCGCGCGAAATCATCATCTCCGCGCTGCGCGAGTGGATGGCTGAACTGGGTAAGCGCAGCAGCGTAGCGGTATCATGGATTGGTAAAGTAAAAACCACGGCCCAGATGGCGGCGCTGGTGTGGATGCTGTGGCGGCCAAATATCTGGGTTGAATGGGCGGGGATAGGGCTATTCCTCGTGGCGGCGGTGCTGACGCTGTGGTCGATGCTGCAATATCTGAACGCCGCGCGCGGGGATTTGCTTGATCAGTGATCGTTTCGGCGCAATTTTCAGCAAACAACACAAGGTTTTGAAAAATATCGTTGACTCATTGCGCCAGGTAAGTAGAATGCATCGCATCGAACGGCAGCACAGTCTGGCAGACGATAACAAAATCAACTAATTAGCAAATTAGCTTGATGATGCGGGAATAGCTCAGTTGGTAGAGCACGACCTTGCCAAGGTCGGGGTCGCGAGTTCGAGTCTCGTTTCCCGCTCCAGTTTAAGACATCGGCAGTTGCGGGTGTTAAAGCATTAAGGCGCGTTAGCAAAGCGGTTATGTAGCGGATTGCAAATCCGTCTAGTCCGGTTCGACTCCGGAACGCGCCTCCAATTTCTATCCCGAGCCCGGATGGTGGAATCGGTAGACACAAGGGATTTAAAATCCCTCGGCGTTCGCGCTGTGCGGGTTCAAGTCCCGCTCCGGGTACCATTGGGATAAAAGCAGAATAATCAAAGCAATAAGCAGTGTCGTGAAACCACCTACGGGTGGTTTTTTTGTTTTTGTCCCTTACGAAAAACCGCTTCAGCGCTACCTCTCGATCGTCGGGTACATTTTGTCATAGGACAAAATACTTTTCTGTTGCTATTATCTGCCAGCACTCAATCATTATCTCAATAAGTGGGGATGAAATGTTCACTGGCCTCTGCGCTTTTCCTCTGACTCCGTTACATCCACATGGCGTTGATGAAACGGCATTTGCCCGAATTGTCACTCGTCTCGTCGAATCTGAGGTCGATTCCCTCGGCGTACTTGGCTCCACCGGAAGCTATGCCTGGCTTAGCCGTGAGCAGAGAATGCAGGTGGTGCGCCAGGCAAAATCGCATGCCGGACTCATTCCGTTAATGGTCGGCATAGGGGCGCTGGGGACCGATCAGGTTCTCCGTCTGGCTGAAGACGCGCAGATGGCAGGCGCCAGCGCGCTGCTTCTGCCAGTAATGGCTTATCAACCCCTGACAGACGAGGAGATTTTGACTTTTTACCATACTGTCACCCAACAGGTCTCCGTCCCCGTCTGCGTTTACGACAATCCCGTTACCACGCATGTGACGACTTCGGATGAACTTAAAGGCGCGATCGCCGCGCTACCCGGGATCGCCTCAATTAAAATCCCCGGCCCCGCGAAAAATGAAACCGTCCGCCGGATTCAGAGCCTGCGGCGCCAGCTACCGGCAGGGGTGAGTATTGGCATTAGCGGGGACGCCTGCGCGGCCGATGGCCTGAATGCCGGCTGCGAAGTCTGGTATTCGGTGTGCGGCGGCCTTTTCCCGCAGGTCGCCAAAGAGATAACCGCGGCGGCAGCGCGAGGGGACGCTGAGCAGGCGACGGCAATCAGCGCCAGGCTCGCGCCGCTGTGGATGTTATTCAGTAAATATGGTGGCAGCCTGCGAGTGACCGCCGCAGCGGCAAGTATCCTCGGGCTGTGCGGGGAGGATTGCTTACCGCGACCGCTGCTCCCGCTTTCGTCGGATGCCTTTAGCGAAATTGCGGAAACACTTCGCACGCTGAAGCTCCTGTAGCCGGGTAGTTTTCTTTCGCTATTTCCGCTACTGTAAGCGCCATTTTTTACGACGATGAGCCTGTTTATGAAAACTGGACCCCTGAACGAAAGCGAAGTGGAATGGCTGGATGATATCCTGTCGAAATACGCGGTAGAAGGCACCATCATGGATGTTGCTGAACTGGATGGCCTACTGACGGCCATACTCTCCGGGCCGACCGAGATTGAGCCCGCGCAGTGGCTGATTGCTATCTGGGGCGGAGCGGATAATGTGCCGCGCTGGGCCAACGATCGCGAGCGAGACCGTTTCGTCAACCTGACGCTGCAGCATATGAGCGATATTGCCGAGCGTTTAAGCGACTATCCCGATCAGTTCGAACCGATGTTCGGCAGCCGGGAAGAGGAGGGGCAGGAGCTCACCATTGTTGAGGAGTGGTGCTTTGGCTATATGCGCGGCGTGGGATTAAGCGACTGGTCAGCTCTGCCTGCCGAGCTGCAGGCAGATCTGGACGCCATCGCTCTGCACGGTACCGAAGAGCGCTTCGAGGCGCTGGATGAACTATCCGCGGAAGAGTTTATCGCCAGCGTTGAGCGAATTCGTCCTGCGGCCCTGGCGCTTTACAACTACTGGACTGAGCACGCTCAGCCTGCACAAGTTCAGCAGCCCATCAGGAATGAGAGCAAGATTGGGCGCAACGATCCTTGCCCGTGCGGCAGCGGTAAGAAATATAAGCAGTGCTGTTTAACGAAGTAACATCAGGGGCCGAATTGGCCCCTTTTTTATCCCACCGCCGGCAGTAATCCTGCGACTATCGCAAACTGAATCACTACGATAGCGATCCCGCAGAGCAGGACAAGCCACAGCGCCGCTGAACCGCCTGCGACCCGCCACGGGGCATCAGGGTGCTGTTGGCGGCTCTTCATTACCAGCAGCGAAGGCAGCATGAGCGCGAGCACGGCCAGCGCAACGCCCGCATAGCCTAACGCCATCACGAAGCCACGCGGATAAAATAGCGCGAAGGCCAGCGGAGGCAAAAAGGTAATCAGACCGCTCTGTAGCCGTCCACCGGCGCTGTTCTGGCGTTGAAACAGATCGGCCAGATAGTCGAACAACCCAAGCGCCACCCCGAGAAATGATGTCGCCAGCGCCAGGTCGGCGAACAGATGGACCGCCAGCTCAACGTGCGACGATGCCACCACTTCACGGATGGCCTCCAGCAGGCCATTGAGCCCGGCATTTTGCGCCAGCAGCGCGGTAAACGCAGGAGAGTCAATGCTGCCCAGCGTCGCCAGCTGCCAGAAAATATAGGCGACCAGAGGAATAAAGCTTCCGATGATAAATACCCGGCGCAGCTTGCGAATATCGCCGCCCAGGTAGCTCACAATACTGGGTATGCTGCCGTGAAAACCAAAGGAAGTAAAAATCACCGGAATGGCCGACAGCGCCAGCCCCTGCTGTAGCGGCAGAGTCAGCAGGTTTATCTGGTGAATGTGCGGCAGCAGAAGCGCGAGCATGATGGCGAGGAAAATAATCTTTGCGCTGAATAAAAAGCGGTTAAAAAGATCGACCAGCGAAGTCCCGATGCAGACGACCGTCCCACCGATAGCGGTAAAGATCAGAACGCCTGCCGCAGGAGGCAGCGTCCAGTCCAGCCACTGATTGAGGCTTGAGGCCAGCAGTTCGCCGGCGCCGCTGATATAGGCTGCCGTGAGCGCGTAAAGCAGAAACAGCATGCAAAAGCCGGTTGCCCATTGCCCGTATCGGCCCAGATAGCGTGCCGCCAGCGAACCCAGACCCATGTCGGCCGGCACGTGCTGATAGACTTCCAGCAGCAGCAAAGCGGTATAACACATTAGCGCCCAAAGCGTTATCAGCAAAGCTAACGTCACGCCGAAACCTACGCCCGCCGATGCCAATGGCATGGCTAACATCCCTGCGCCGATGGTGGTGCCGGCGACGATTAAAATACTACCCAGAGTGCGGTTCTTCACGCTTTTCACTATCCATTACGGCATTCACAATTCATTATGCCGCGCAGAGTATGTGAAATCAGTCGCTTCGTCAAATGAGGGTTACAGGCGTTGTAATGAGAACTTTACAGTAGCAGAGGTTTGCTTCAAAGCTGCGCTGGCGCAAGAATTCGCCGCCCGGGCTGGTATATTCTGCGGACTTTACGGGAGAGAATATGCCATCGATTCATGGTCACGAAGTGCTGCAAATGATGATCGCCTCAGGCGAAACTTACACCGTGGCGACGCTTGAAGCGGCCATCGTCGCGCGTTTCGGTAAAGAAGCCCGATTCCACACCTGCTCGGCGGAAAATCTGAGTGCGGCGGAACTGGTGGCGTTTTTGCAGAAAAAAGGCAAGTTTATTGTCGCTGAAGAAGGGTTTAATACGCACGAAAGTAAAATTTGCCGCCATTAATACGGCAGCGGGCGCTGGAGCCTCGCTGCCGGCCTAATTAATTTTGCGTGTCGAGCGTTGCTAGCTCTTTATCAATAAAGTACAGACCTTCGCCGCTTTTACCTGCGAGGGTTAATTTATCAATAACCGATTTAAACAGCTTCTCTTCTTCGTGCTGTTCAGCAACGTACCACTGCAGGAAATTAAACGTCGGATAATCCTGACTGGTCATTGCCGCATGTGCCAGTTCATTAATTTTTTGCGTAATTAACTGTTCATGTTCGTAGGTCGCACGGAATAGCTCGTCAAGAGAGGCATACTCAGCAAACGGCGACGCGATAGCCGTGATGCAGGGCAGACTACCGGTATCGGTCAGGTAATCGAAAAGGCGCTGCATATGGGACATCTCTTCCTGCGCGTGGCGACGAAGAAACGCCGCCGCGCCTTCAAAGCTGTGGTAACTACACCAGGCGCTCATTTGCTGATAAAGCAGAGAGGAATAAAGTTCAAGATTCATCTGCGCATTAAGCTTATCGATCATTTCAGTTTTTAGCATCTGGCTGCTCCGGGAAAAAAGAAATAAGTTTTAGTGCGCACACTATAATTTGTTATTAATTTATTTGCAAAAAGTAAATTAATAAATTCATTTATTAATAATGCTAATGGGAATAACACGCATTGGCACTTTTAAAATAATGAGAATGGTTTTAATTCCTTATTTCGTTCACTTCGCCGTTGGGCCAAATTTCGCCGTGTTAATCCGATCCCCCGCACACAGACCTGGCCTGAGATGACGCGACTTGCCTCAGGATGAGGCGGCGTCCTGGCAGGACGGAAGGCAAAAGTGTGAGGCGAGATGCAATTTATAAAACAACTTTTCATAAAATTTGAAAGTATGTTCGTAAGGTAGTATTGTCATAGCAACGCTAACGAACTATCGCGGGAAAACCCGCACAGCATTCAGGAGAGTAAAGCATGAAAATCGCACTGATGATGGAAAACAGCCAGGCGAACAAAAACGCCATCATCCTCAATGAATTAAACGCCGTTGCTGACGAGAAGGGCTTCCCGGTTTACAACGTCGGGATGAGCGATGAAAACGACCATCACCTGACCTATATCCATCTGGGCATTATGGCCAGCATCCTGCTGAATTCGAAGGCGGTCGACTTTGTGGTTACCGGCTGCGGCACTGGTCAGGGCGCGCTAATGTCGTTAAATATTCATCCGGGCGTAGTTTGTGGCTACTGCATCGACCCTGCGGACGCCTTCCTGTTTGCGCAGATCAATAACGGTAACGCGCTGTCTCTGCCGTTTGCGAAAGGATTTGGCTGGGGTGCAGAGCTGAACGTACGCTTTATCTTTGAAAAAGCCTTCACCGGCCGCAAAGGCGAAGGCTATCCGCCGGAGCGTAAAGAGCCTCAGGTGCGTAACGCCGGCATCCTGAACGCGGTCAAAGCCGCGGTGGTTAAGGAAAACTATCTGGATACGCTGCGTGCGATCGATCCGGAGCTGGTGAAAACTGCCGTTTCCGGCCCTCGCTTCCAGCAGTGTTTCTTTGAGAACTGCCAGGATAAAGAGATCGAAGCGTTCGTTCGCCAGATCATCGGTTAATCGATTAACACATCCTATGCAAGGCCAGCTCTGCTGGCCTTTTCTTTATCTATTTCTTTTTGTTCGATACGCTGCTACCCGCATCTTTTGTCAGATGCAGAGTATCAATCATGCCGACCAGGCAAATCAGCGCAATAAAGATAAACGACAGACGGAAGCTGATGCCCGGAAGGTGAGAAAGCGTAAGCCATTCACTGAACTCTTCCCCAATACGAATACCTATCGCTCCAAGCGTTATCCCAAGTCCAACGGCCAGCTGGGATGCGGTGCTGAACAGCGTATTGGCATAGCTCATTTGTCCGGAAGGAACATCGGCAAAAGCGAGGGTGCTGATGCCGGTAAATTGAATCGATCGGAAGACCCCGCCGAGATAGAGAATTACAAAGATGAGCCAAACCGGCGTATGCGGGGTTAAAAAAGCGCAGGCCAGCAGCGATAATACGTTTAATGCGCCATTGATCAGCAGCAGACGGCGAAAACCCAGCCAGCGAATCAGCGGCGTTGTAAGGGGCTTGATGGTGAAGTTGCCGACGAACACCGCCAGCACCAGCAGCCCCGAGTGGAAGGGATCCATGCCGAAGCCGACCTGGAAAAGCAGCGGCAGCAGAAACGGAACGGCGCTGATGGAGGAGCGGAACAGCGAACCGCCGTACATGGTGACCCTGAAGGTGGGGATCTCCAGCGCATCAAGGCGCACCATCGGCCATTCAGCGCGGCGGAAGTGCCGTAACGAGAAAAGCATGCAGCCCAGGCCTAACGCCAGCAGCGCCAGGGTCTGCCAGCCCAGAGGCTGACGATCGCCGAGAAGCTCCATGGCGGCAACCAGGCTAACCATCGCCACCGAGGTCGCAAGAAAACCGGAAAGATCGAACGGGCGGCGCTCTTCTTCCCGAATATCCGGGATGATGCGCAGCGCCAGGGCAATCGCCACAAGCCCAAGCGGCACGTTAATAAAGAAGATCCAGTGCCAGCTGGCGTAGCTGGTGATAAATCCGCCCAACGGTGGGCCAATAATAGGCGCCACCAGCGCCGGCCAGGTCAGAGTGGCAATCGCTTTAATCAGCTGATGCTTCGGTGTGGTGCGCAACACCGCCAGGCGGCCCACGGGCACCATCAGCGCGCCGCCAATTCCCTGAAGAATACGCATGGCGACAAACACATCGACATTGGTCGACAACCCGCAAAACACCGAGGCGAGGGTAAAAATCGCCAGCGCCAGGCTAAAGATTTTCCGCGCGCCGAAGCGATCGGCGATCCAGCCGCTGGCGGGTATCAGCACCGCAAGGGTAATAAGGTAGGCGCTAATTCCAATGTTGAGATCCACTGCCGTTACGCCGAAGTCTTTCGCCATGTCGGGCAGGGCGGTGGCGATGACTGTGCCGTCGAGGAACTCCATAAAAAACGCGCCAGCCACCAGCAGAGCAGGTGCTGAAAAAGAGCGGTCGTCCCTGGAAAAGATGCTTGTACTCATCGTTGTATCGCTGCCATTGCTAAGCGATCCCGGATTCACCTGGAGCCCGCAGCTCTTAACTATCCGAAATAACTCACTTTTGTTGAATGTTTAAATTTATTTTGTAAATAAAACGTGATTTATCGCACATTGAGATTGATTTTTGTGATGCAGGTCATATTATAGCCGTGTAGATATTAACACCTGCATAACAAAAATGGAGCCAACCATGAAACTGCGCAAAATTCTGAAGAGCATGTTCGAAAACTACTGCAAAACCTTTAAAGACGTACCGCCTGGCGCTATGTTCTGATAAAAAAACCTGCTGCGGCAGGTTTTTTTATATCCGAGGAATTAGGGTACTATTACGCTCCTGAAAAAAGGAGTGAAAAATGTCTCAACATCTTACCGAACACGACGAACTGGTCTCTGACGTTGTTGCCTGCCAGTTAGTTATCAAGCAGATCCTCGACGTCATCGATATCATCGCCCCTGTCGAGGTGCGCGAAAAAATGACTACCCAGCTGAAAGCCATCGATTTTGCCAGCCACCCGGCCTCGGCTGACCCGGTGACGCTGCGGGCGGTACAAAAAGCCATCGCGCTGATTGAGCTGAAATTCACCCCGCAGGAAGAAGCGCACTAGCGGCGTGAGCCCCGCCATCAACGCGATAGCGGGGCGTTATTGCTGATTAATGGGACACGGCGGTTTGAATGACGTTCCCCTGCGCATTCTTGAACAGTTTGCTGTTGCCCCAGCACTCTTCATAACGATGGCCAACTAAATCTTCCACGATAAGGCGAACGTCCGGCGCGATGTCGGCAATTTTGCCTCCCGCTTTAATGCGCGCGACTTCCTGTAGCACCACCAGGTGCGCCTTGCGATCGAGCTTCATCTGTTTACTGAACACGATGGCTGCCAGAGCCAGTAAAATCACCCCTGCACAGAATACCACCGCAATCGCGGTGACCGCACTTTCCGGCTGCGTATGCGCCTTTGACTGGAACCCGTAGAAGCTGAGGATAGCTCCCATTGTAAAGACGATAATCGAGCGCAAAATTTTACCTGAGAAGGTCATGGCGCCTGCATAGATCCCCTCGCGACGGCGGCCGGTGTAAATTTCATCGACATCAGCCAAAAAGGTGTAAACGGTCCAGGGAATGTAGTAGACGCCGCCGGTGCCGAGACCGAACAGCACCGTGATGCCAAACATCAGGATGGTGGCCAGGCTTGAAGGCAGGTGGAAGAACCACAGCGAGGTGTAGAGCAGCACGGCAAAGATGACCACGCTCAGCGCCAGAATATACGGCTTACTGAAGCCTTTCTTCACGCACAGGCCGATAAACAGGGCCGTTGATACCAGCTGCAGAATTGAGTTCAGGCTGTTGAGCCCGGCCACCATGGCCGGATCGTGTTGCAGCACGAAGATGACGAAGTAAGTGAAGATCGACGCAAACAGCCATTCGGCGCCGAAACCGCAGAGATACATACCAAGGTGTTTACGGAATACGCGCAGATAAAAGGTTGAGCGCATATCTTTGGCCAGCATAAGCAGCGTATTGAGTAGCCCCTTTTTCTCCCCCGAGCTTTTTTCCTCTTCGCGCGGTCGTTCCCAGCTGCAGTACCACAAACAGGAGATGGCCACGATAAGAATGACACCGTAGGTCAGTCCGGTAAGAAAAAACGGGGTGGCGGATTCTTTGCCATAAAGCAGGATGAACTGCCCGGGGATAAATGCCGCGAGGAAGTTAGCCAGTTTGCCGAATATCGCTTTATAACCGGTGAGTTTCGAACGCAGTGAGAAATCATCAGTCATTTCGGTCGCCAATGTTTCATAGGGGACCATAATCGAGGTATAAATGATTTCAAAGACGACGTAGGTGCACAGGTAGTACCAGAAACCGAGACCTTCTACCCACAGCAGCGGGTAGAACATCATTAGCGGAATGCCTATCAATAAAAAGAAGCGACGGCGGCCAAAGCGTTTACCGAGCCGGGTTTTGCCAAAGTTATCGGTGAGGTAGCCCATCAGCGGGTTACTAATCGCGTCGATAATGCTGGCGACGGAGAAAATAAAGGAGGCTTCGATCAGCGTCAGCCCACAGAATGTTGTATAAAAATAGAGCAGCCAGGCACCGCTGATCGCCAGTGCGCCGCTTCCCAGCAAATTTCCGCCGCCGTAGGCTAACTGATGGCGTAACAAAATCGGTCTTCCCTGCAGCCCGTTTGAGGCTGAAGCCGTATATCTTGCCATTAAAATAAACTCCGTGTTTTAAATTTTTGAAACACTGTTTTTATATTATCAACCCAGAGTTTTAAACGTGATCCAGATCACCAATACCCTGCTAATTCCTCCGGCTGAGCGGGAATGAGATCTGGTTAAAAGTTTTTAATGCCTTTCAGGAATAAAAACGGCGCCGAAGCGCCGAAAAAGATTGGTTCGCTGAGGGGCGATGAGGGCATTAAAGGCAGAAACACGCCTCTTTTTACGCTTTATCGCGCGTTCCGGTATTTGCCGACATGACGCTGGCGTACTGTTGGCTGACCAGTTCAAGCAGGTGACGATCGGTTTGCTGTTCGCTGGTCCCGGCCTGGTCCGCGCAGCGGACTTCATCCAGAATGGTCTCCAGCAGCATGCCATCCAGCTGCTGTTCTTTCGCCAGCAGCGCGAGGAAGCGTAGGGTTGATTCGTCGCTTTGCGCCTTCGCCTCTGCCGTCAGGCCGGAAAGCATGCTGCTGCGCTGCTGATAATCAGCAACGGTTTTGCTAAACAGGTCTTCAAGAGAGGCGCATTCCGCGCTGCAGGCTTCGTCTGCTTTAACCACGGGCCAGGCGCCGGAACTTTTCATAAAATCAAAGACCCGCATCATCTGCGTTATGCTGGATTGCGCTCGATTACGCAGAAAAGTGGCGGTACCGTTCAACCGTTGCTGAATACACCACTCGCTTAACTGCAGATACAAGTTGGAGGTATGGAACTCAAGATTCAATTGGTTATTCAGCTTTTGCACCATTCCTGGAACGACCATAACAATATCCTTATTTACTGTGCGGGAAGCGCCTGCGTCATATCCAGACGCGATTGTGACCAAGAGAGTTTGCGAAATTAAAACCAACAGATGAAAAGCTCAGAATAATTCTATTCAGAACTTAAGCCCGAACCATGGAATTAAATTTCTTGTCTCAACGAAGATAGAATAGCGCTATATCTGAATTAAGAAAACTCTCAATGGTGGTTATTTACATTATGTTACAACATCTGGATTTAACTTTATACAGGCTGAAAATGTAATAGTAATTGCTTACTGTAGTACATTGTTATTTATATTAACCTTATGATTTAACAGCTCTTTTAATGGCTTTCTGATTAAAAGGTAGTATCTCTAATATTTTTAGTGAAATTATGTTTTAAAAATAACGATTCAAAATTCCTTTTTGTGATATCGTGCGTCATCAAAGCGAAGGCTGCACTGGTTCATCTTTTCGCCTGGGTAACTGAAAAGATGATGATAATTTAAAAAAAGATGTTTTTTTGTAAAAGGCTTATGACTACCACGCTAACGAAAGGAGACTGAAATGAAAAAAGTTGCGGTGCTACTGGCGTCGGGTTTTGAAGAGGGAGAGGCGATTGTGGTGGTTGATATCCTCCGCCGTCTGCATCTGGATGTGGAGCTTCTCTCCTGCGCCGAATCGCGCGCGGTGGTGAGCTACCACGATATCCCAATGGTTGCGGATAGCACTTTAGCCGAACGCGCAGGGATGCTGTACGACGCGGTGGTTCTGCCCGGCGGTCCGCAGGGAAGCGTCAACCTTGCCGCCAGCCAGGACGTCGTAGCGTTTATTACGGCCCACGATAAAGCAGGAATGCTGATCTGTCCGATCTGTTCGGCAGCCGCAAGGGTTCTCGGCGGCAATGGGCTGCTCAGGGGGCGACGCTACGTCTGTTCGGGGGAGTTATGGCAGAACGTGGCGGACGGGGAGTATGTTGATCAACCCGTAGTGGAAGACGGTAATTTGATCAGCGGTAAAGGGTTAGGCCATGTTTTTGATTTTTCTTTTACCGTTGCCGCTCGTTTATTGGGGGATGAGGTGCCGGTACGCAATCATGCGGAGCATATTTATTGCCGCTGGTAATATCGACAAGGATAACTCTGCTGATGATATAGAGAATATTGCTACAGCCCGCGCTAATTGTCTGACAATTAGCGTTTTTTTTATGTCTTTTTCCGCTGTTTTTATGTACGCAATTACTGTAATTCCGCGATGTGATTGCGCTCTCGTATGGAGAAATAATTTCCGGTTAATACTATTTTAACAACGGCGGTCTTGATTGAGACTTTCCTAATGCCTTGTTTTGCGTCCGATAAAAAAATTAACTCTTAATTTTCCCTACATAAAAGCGAATTAAAGCTGGAGTTTACCATGCACAAATTTACTAAAGCGCTGGCGGCGATCGGTCTCGCCGCAGTTATGTCACAATCAGCTATGGCCGAGACGCTTAAGCTGGGTTTTCTGGTCAAACAGCCTGAAGAGCCATGGTTTCAAACAGAGTGGAAATTTGCCGATAAGGCCGGTAAAAATTTAGGTTTCGACGTCATCAAAATTGCCGTCCCCGACGGTGAGAAAACCCTTAACGCCATTGATAGCCTGGCGGCTAGCGGAGCCAAAGGCTTTGTTATCTGTACGCCCGATCCCAAACTCGGGGCGGCCATAGTCGCCAAAGCGCGCGGCTATGATATGAAAGTCATTACCGTCGATGACCAGTTCGTTAACGCCAAAGGCAAACCGATGGAGAGCGTACCGCTGGTGATGATGGCGGCCAGTGAGATCGGCGCACGTCAAGGGCAGGAGCTCTATAAAGAGATGCAAAAACGCGGCTGGGACGTGAAGGATACCGCCGTCATGGCCATCACTTCCGACGAGCTGGACACCGCCCGTCGTCGCACTACCGGATCGATGGACGCCCTGAAAGCTGCCGGTTTCCCGGAGCAACAAATCTACCGTGTGCCAACGAAATCTAACGACATTCCCGGCGCTTTTGATGCCGGTAACTCTATGCTGGTTCAGCATCCGAACGTCAAACACTGGCTGATCGTCGGCATGAACGACAATACCGTTCTGGGCGGCGTACGCGCCACCGAAGGCCAGGGCTTTAAAGCGCCTGACGTTATCGGTATCGGTATTAATGGCGTTGATGCAGTGAACGAACTCTCTAAAGCGCAGGCCACCGGTTTCTACGGCTCTCTGCTGCCAAGCCCGGATATTCACGGCTATAAAACCAGCGAGATGCTTTATAACTGGGTGACAAAAGATGTCGAACCGCCAAAATTCACCGCGGTGACCGACGTGGTGCTGATTACCCGCGACAATTTTAAAGAAGAGCTGGCTAAAAAAGGGCTGTAAGGCCGGTTGACCGGGCCTCTTGCCTTGAGCGAGAGGCCCTGTACAGAAAAGCGGAGTCGTTATGCAACAGTCTACCCCTTATCTCTCATTCCACGGCATCACCATGACATTCCCGGGCGTTAAAGCGCTGTCCGATATTAGCTTTGACTGCTATGCCGGACAGGTCCACGCCCTGATGGGAGAAAACGGCGCCGGGAAATCCACGTTGCTCAAAATCCTCAGCGGCAACTACGTACCCACTGCCGGCAGCCTACAGATCCAAGGCCAGCAGATGACCTTTACCCACACCACCGAGGCGCTGAACGCCGGGGTGGCGATTATCTATCAGGAGCTGCATCTGATCCCGGAAATGACCGTGGCGGAAAATATCTACCTCGGCCAATTGCCGCACAAGGGCGGGATTGTGAATCGGTCGCTGCTGAATTATGAAGCCGGCCTGCAGCTGCAGCATCTGGGGCTGGATATCGACCCGGAAACGCCGTTGAAGTATTTGTCGATTGGCCAGTGGCAGATGGTGGAGATCGCCAAGGCGCTGGCGCGGAACGCCAAAATCATCGCTTTTGACGAGCCCACCAGCTCACTGTCGGCCAGGGAAATCGACAATCTGTTTCGGGTCATCCGCGAGCTGCGCCAGGAAGGGCGGGTGATCATTTACGTTTCCCACCGGATGGAAGAGATCTTTGCGTTAAGTGACGCCATCACGGTCTTCAAAGATGGTCGCTACGTGCGCACCTTTGACAATATGCAAGAGGTTAACCACGACGCTCTGGTACAGGCGATGGTCGGTCGCGAGCTGGGCGATATCTACGGCTGGCAGCCCCGTGAATATGGCAAAGAGCGTTTGCGCCTCGATCGGGTGAAGGCGCCTGGCGTACGGCAACCCGTTAGCCTTTCGGTGCGTAGCGGAGAAATCGTCGGCCTGTTTGGGCTGGTTGGCGCCGGACGCAGCGAACTGATGAAAGGCCTGTTCGGCGGCAGCAGAATAACCGCCGGTCAGGTTTATATCGACGGCGAGGCCATTGATATCCGCAAGCCGGCTCAGGCGATTCAGGCCGGGATGATGCTCTGCCCGGAAGACCGCAAAGCAGAGGGGATTATTCCGGTTCACTCGGTTCGCGACAACATCAATATCAGCGCCCGCCGCAAGCACATTCTCGCGGGCTGCGTCATCAATAACGCCTGGGAAGCGCAGAACGCCGACCAGCATATTAAATCGTTGAATATCAAAACGCCCGGCGCAGAGCAGCTGATTATGAATCTCTCCGGTGGCAATCAGCAAAAGGCGATTCTCGGCCGCTGGCTGTCGGAGGAGATGAAAGTCATCCTGCTTGACGAGCCCACGCGCGGCATTGATGTGGGCGCTAAGCATGAGATCTATAACGTTATTTACGCATTAGCGGCATCGGGCGTCGCGGTGGTCTTTGCCTCCAGCGATTTACCGGAAGTTCTCGGCGTAGCCGATCGCATCGTGGTGATGCGCGAGGGTGAGATTGCCGGAGAGCTGCTGCATGAACATGCCAATGAACAGCAGGCATTGAGCCTTGCCATGCCAAAAGTGAGCCAGGCAGTCGCCTGAGTAAGGAGTCTATGATGTCATCAGTTACCACTTCAGGTACTTCCCGGTCGGCTTTTAGTTTCTCCCGTATCTGGGATCAGTTCGGCATGCTGGTCGTTTTCGCGGTGCTGTTTATTGGCTGCGTAATTTTTGTGCCCAATTTTGCCTCGTTTATTAATATGAAAGGTCTGGGGTTGGCTATTTCTATGTCCGGAATGGTCGCCTGTGGGATGCTGTTTTGCCTGGCGTCCGGCGATTTCGATCTGTCGGTCGCCTCGGTTATTGCCTGCGCCGGCGTGACCACGGCGGTGGTGATTAATCTGACTGAAAGCATGTGGGTTGGCATTGGCGCCGGTCTGCTGCTTGGCGCTGTGAGCGGCCTGGTCAACGGTTTTGTCATTGCCCGCTTAAAGATTAATGCTCTGATTACCACCCTCGCCACGATGCAGATCGTCCGCGGTCTTGCCTATATCATCTCCGACGGTAAAGCGGTAGGGATTGAAGATGAGCGCTTTTTTACCCTCGGCTATGCCAACTGGTTTGGTCTGCCTGCGCCTATCTGGTTAACCGTTGCCTGCCTGATTGTATTCGGTCTGCTGCTGAATAAAACCACCTTTGGCCGAAACACGCTGGCGATAGGGGGTAATGAAGAAGCGGCTCGTCTGGCCGGCGTTCCGGTGGTGCGGACGAAAATTATTATTTTCGTCCTTTCAGGGCTGGTTTCCGCAGCAGCGGGCATTATCCTGGCATCCCGTATGACCAGCGGTCAGCCGATGACGTCCATTGGCTATGAGCTGATTGTCATTTCGGCCTGCGTGCTCGGGGGCGTATCGCTGAAGGGCGGGATCGGCAAGATCTCCTACGTGGTAGCCGGGATCCTGATTCTGGGAACGGTGGAGAATGCGATGAACCTGCTGAACATTTCGCCGTTCTCGCAGTACGTTGTGCGCGGCGTGATTTTGCTGGCTGCGGTGATCTTCGACCGCTATAAACAGAAAGCGAAGCGAGCGGTTTAATTCGTCCAACTTTTCAGTTTAATCCTAAACCCTCGCCAGCGCCCGTTGCGCTGGCGATGACTATCAAAAATGGCGATGCTGGTCACACTGTCTATACTTACATGGCTACAATAATTTAACACCCAGCATGTTGCTGGCCATGATAAGGAGGAAACAGGGTGGCTGACCAGATTTATGTACCGCCTGCGTTAACCGGAAACTACGCTTTTTTCTTTGACCTCGATGGTACCCTTGCCGGTATCAAATCCCATCCCGATCAGGTGGTCATCCCAACCGATGTTCTGCAGTCGCTGCGCCAGCTTGTGCAGCAGCAAAACGGCGCGGTGGCATTGATTTCAGGGCGCTCAATGGTTGAGCTGGATGAGCTTACCCGTCCTTACCGGCTACCGCTTGCCGGTGTCCACGGGGCTGAACGCCGTGACATCAATGGTAAAACGCATATTGTCTCTTTACCGGATTCACTTCTGAAGGCGCTCTCTGCGCAGTTGACGACGGAACTGGATGCTTTGCCGGGATGCGAACTGGAAAGTAAGGGGATGGCTTTTGCTTTGCACTATCGACAGGCGCCGGAGCAGCAGCAAGCGGTGCTGGCGCTGGCGCAATCTATCGTCCAGCGCCATCCCATTCTGGCCCTGCAGCCGGGTAAGTGCGTGGTGGAGATCAAACCGCGTGGAGTGAATAAAGGTGAAGCGATAGCCGCTTTTATGCAGGAAGCTCCATTCAAAGGACGCAAGCCGGTGTTTGTTGGTGATGACTTAACCGATGAAGCTGGTTTTAGCGTTGTGAATCAATTGAATGGCGTATCGGTCAAAGTGGGCGGCGGCGAAACGCAAGCGCGTTGGCGTTTGCCTGACGTGCCCGCCGTTCATCTTTGGATTAGTAACATCGCGAATCATGGGCAACAACCAGATGCGCTAACCGACAGGAGAGATGGCTATGAGTCGCTTAGTCGTAGTATCTAATCGTATTGCCCCGCCGGATGACAAAAAGGCCAGCGCCGGTGGCCTTGCCGTGGGGATTATGGGGGCATTAAAAGCAGCCGGAGGTTTGTGGTTCGGCTGGAGTGGGGAAATCGGTGACGACCAACAGCCGTTAAAAAAAGTGACTCAGGGCAATATCACCTGGGCCTCTTTCAATCTTAGCGAGCAGGATCACGACGAATATTACAACCGCTTTTCCAATGCCGTTTTATGGCCCGCATTCCATTATCGTCTTGACCTGGTTGATTTTCAGCGTGAAGCCTGGGAGGGCTATCAGCGCGTTAATGCGACCCTGGCGGATAAACTGCTGCCGCTGATTGAACCTGACGATATCGTCTGGATCCACGATTATCACCTGCTGCCGTTGGCCAGCGAACTGCGCCAGCGCGGCGTCAATAATCGTATCGGCTTCTTTTTGCATATTCCGTTCCCGACGCCGGAAGTGTTTAATGCGTTACCGCCGCATGCGGAACTGCTTGAACAGCTTTGCGATTACGATTTACTGGGTTTCCAGACCGAAAGCGACCGACTGGCGTTTCTGGATTGCGTATCGATGCAAACCCGCCTGACGACGCGCGACGGTAAAAAGCATGTGGCCTGGGGAAAACCTTTCCAGACCGAAGTCTATCCGATCGGTATCGATCCGGAAGAGATTGCGCGCAGCGCAAAAGGGCCGCTGCCGCCGAAGCTGGCGCAGCTGAAGAGCGAGCTCAAAAGCGTCCAAAATATCTTTTCCGTTGAACGGCTGGACTATTCGAAGGGGCTGCCGGAGCGTTTTCTCGCTTATGAAGCTCTGCTGGAGAACTATCCGCAGCATCACGGCAAGATTCGCTATACCCAGATTGCGCCGACTTCACGCGGGGACGTTCAGGCCTATCAGGATATTCGTCATCAGCTGGAAAACGCAGCCGGCCGTATCAATGGCCAGTATGGCCAGCTGGGCTGGACGCCGCTTTACTACCTTAACCAGCACTTTGAACGCAAGCTGCTGATGAAAATCTTCCGCTACTCCGACGTTGGTCTGGTTACCCCGCTGCGCGATGGTATGAACCTGGTGGCGAAAGAGTATGTTGCCGCGCAGGACCCGCAAAATCCGGGCGTGCTGGTGCTGTCGCAGTTTGCCGGCGCGGCCAACGAGCTCCCGACGGCCTTAATCGTTAATCCTTACGATCGCGATGAGGTCGCTGCGGCGCTGGATAAGGCATTAACCATGCCTCTGGCCGAGCGTATTGCCCGCCATTCGGCCATGCTGGCGGTGATTAAGGAAAACGATATTCATCGCTGGCAGGAGCGGTTTATTGCCGATCTAAAGGAGATTGAGCCAGGGAGCGAGGAGAGCCACTTAGAGCGCAAGGTCGCCACTTTCCCTAAACTCGCCTGAGGCCAAGACGGTTAGCGCCTCCCCGGCGCTAGCCTTTTTCCAGACAAACCAGCAGTACATCGACGCCGCTGCTGCCAACAATATCTTTTGCCGAACAGGTGGCGCGAGAAAACAGACTCTGGTTGTGGTTACCGCAAATCACCAGGTCAACGCGATGCTGTCGGCAAAAATCCTGCACGTGGTGAGCAATTCCGCCGCTGGCAATGGTCATTTTCTCTATAGGATAGTCGGCGTGGCGGGCCAGCTCGGCCAGAAATCCGCGCGTCTCCTCCTGCATCACTTCGCGTAAGTTTTCCATCATGGGCGCCGCAAACTGATTATACAGCTCCGGATCCGTCGCCAGCGTAATCAGGCTGACTTTTGCATTGACCGGACGTGCGATGGAGACGGCTTTTTGAATGAGGACCCGGCTTTCCGGGGTTGGCGCCACGGCGACCAGCAGATGTGAGTAGGGCATCAAGCCTCCTTGATATACGCGAAACAACCCTTTTCTTATTGTCTTTACTCCCATTCCTTAGCATTCGCAAGGTTTATCCGCAGCGAAATACATCGCCCAAATTTCATTCCACGACGCGCCGTTTCGGTGGCCACATCTCAGTTTTTGGTCCGATCTTTTGTATTAAAAGAAACGATGTTTTATAAATCAGTGAAGCGTGTTCATCGACTCTTTGTGTTTTTGCCAGTGAACGCTTTTGGCTGGCAAAAATGAAAAGGTAACGCCGTTCCCATGTTCTTACTGTAGCCATGTATCAACCCCCTTTTGGCGGAATGGGCCAAAAAGCGGTTCGGAGTTCTCAAAAAAAAGACACAGGATTTACGGCGATGAAAACACGTAAAATCGGTTTGGTTAACTACCTTGCCTATGGATCGGGCGATTTTCTTGGTGCGGGAACAACTGCACTCACGGCAGCCTGGCTGCTCTACTTCTACACCACCTTTTGCGGACTTTCGCCTATCGAGGCGACGCTCATTTTTGCCACTGCCAGAGTTCTGGATGCGGTAATCAGCCCGCTGATGGGCTTTCTGACGGATAACTTTGGCTCGACCTGGCTGGGAAAACGTTTTGGCAGGCGTAAGTTCTTTATCCTGCTCGGCATCCCTTGCGTGTTTAGCTACTCCATTATGTGGGTAGGGGATATGGGGTTCTGGTACTACCTGCTGACCTATCTGCTGTTTGACATCGTCTATACCATGATTCTGGTGCCGTATGAAACGCTGGTGCCGGAAATGACCGACGATTTTAAACAGAAAACCAAATTCTCCGGCGCGCGTATTTCTATGGCGCAGATGTCGGCGATCCTGGCTTCTTTCCTGCCGGGCATTCTGCTGACCATCTTCGGCAAAGACAACGCCGTCTCTTTCTTCTACGCCAGCCTGGTGTTCTCGGTGCTGTGCGCAATGATGTTAACTTTTGTCTGGTTCTTTACCTGGGAGCGCCCGCGTGAAGAGTGGACGGAGGCTGCGCTGCGCGCCGAAGAGGAGAAACAGAACCTGAGCTTGTCTCAGAGTCTTAATCGCCTGTTTATTGAATTAAGTTCGACCCTGCGCATTAAAATTTTCCGTCAGCATTTGGGGATGTATCTGGGGGGCTATATCGCCCAGGATGTCTTCAATGCGGTCTTTACTTACTATGTGGTGTTTGTCCTGATGCAGGAAGCCTCAATGGCCTCCAACCTGCTGGGGACCATGGCGATCTTCCAGTTTATTGCGGTTATTGCGATGATCCCGCTGTGTATTCGCTTCGGTCCGGCGCCATCGTACCGCATGGTGGTAGTGCTGTTCGGGCTGAGTTCGCTCTCTTACGCGGTACTGTACTACGCTGGCCTCAGCGATGTTTATTCGCTGCTGCTGCTGATTTCCGCAGTGGCGGGTCTGGGCCGCGGCGGCATCAACTATGTTCCGTGGAACACCTATACGTATATTGCCGACGTGGACGAAGTGATCACCGGCCAGCGTCGCGAAGGCATCTTTGCCGGGATTATGACTCTGACGCGTAAGGCTTCCCAGGCCGGGGCGGTGATGCTGGTAGGGATCATCATGCAGATGTCCGGCTTTGTCTCCGGGCAGAAAACGCAGCCTTATGAAGTGAGCCATACCATTCTGCTGATCCTCAGCGTCGGCACTTTGCTGGTGCTGGCCTGCGGCTTCCTCGTTTCCCTGCGCTTTAAACTCAATCTGCAAACCCACAGCGTCCTGCGTGCGGAAACGCTCAAAATGCGTGAATCCGGACGCGCTCAGCCGGAACTGGCCAGCGCCCAGGATCGTGAAGTAGTCGAGATGCTGGCCGGGATGCCGTACGACTCACTGTGGGGAAACAACAATATTGGTTATCTGAATCGTAATAAACCCGCCGCGCCATCGCTGAAACAGCGTTCTGCCATGAATTCGACATATAACAGAGGTTAAGGATATGAAAGTTTGGCCTGTCAAACATAGCCCACTACTGCGCCAGCCTGAGCGCTTTATCGCCCGCAATGAACTGCAGGCGCTGATTCAGAAGGTCACGCAAAATCTGGTCAACATTAAAGATGAAAGCGGGCAATTTTTACTGCGGCTGGACGACGGGCGCATCATTGATACGAAAGGGTGGAACGGCTGGGAGTGGACTCACGGCGTCGGCCTGTACGGCATCTGGCAGTATTACCAGCAGACCGGCGATATCGCGATGCGCGATATTATCGATGGCTGGTTTGCCGATCGCTTTGCCGAGGGGGCGACCACCAAAAACGTCAACACCATGGCGCCGTTTCTCACCCTCGCTTATCGCTATGAAGAGACGGGCAACGCCGCGTATCTGCCCTGGCTCGATAGCTGGGCCGAGTGGGCGATGAACGAGATGCCGCGCACGGAGTCTGGCGGCATGCAGCACATCACGCTGGCGGAAGAAAATCATCAGCAAATGTGGGACGACACGCTGATGATGACCGTTCTGCCGCTGGCGAAAATCGGTAAGCTGCTTAATCGCCCCGAATACGTAGAGGAGGCGGTGTATCAGTTTCTGCTGCACGTGCAGAATCTGATGGACCGCGAGACCGGTCTGTGGTTTCACGGCTGGAACTACGAGGGGCGACATAATTTCGCTCGCGCCCGCTGGGCGCGCGGCAATAGCTGGCTGACGATCGTGATCCCGGATTTCCTGGAGCTGGTGGATTTACCCGAACACAGCGCGGTGCGACGTTACCTGGTGCAGGTGTTGGATACGCAGATTGCGGCGCTGGCCCGCTGTCAGGACGATAGCGGCCTGTGGCATACGCTACTTGATGACCCTGACTCCTATCTGGAAGCGTCGGCGACCGCCGGTTTTGCGTATGGGATCCTCAAGGCGGTGCGCAAGCGCTACGTGAGTCAGGCGTATACGGAGGTTGCGGAAAAAGCGATTCGCGGCATTGTGGCGAATATCTCTGCGCAAGGGGAACTGCTGCAAACGTCCTTCGGTACCGGGATGGGGTCGGATCTCGATTTTTATCGCGACATCCCGCTGACGTCGATGCCGTATGGCCAGGCGATGGCGATCCTGTGTCTGACGGAGTATCTGCGGAAGTATTTTTGAATCAGGTGAGAACAGCCGGGTGTGGCGTCAGCCGCCGCCCGGCAAACCCGGCGTTAAGCCGGGTTCTTTCGACACATTACATCCGTTCTACGGTTTCGATACCCAG
Organism: Klebsiella sp. CN_Kp066; assembly: GCF_040065135.1. Taxonomy (NCBI): domain Bacteria; kingdom Pseudomonadati; phylum Pseudomonadota; class Gammaproteobacteria; order Enterobacterales; family Enterobacteriaceae; genus Klebsiella; species Klebsiella sp. CN_Kp066. The sequence continues at coordinate 108,921 of NZ_JBEAIU010000056.1, forward strand.
GGTATCAAGACCCAGCTTCAGCGTTTTCGCCGTCAGCAGAGCCAGTTTCAGGCGGCTGTTGCGCGTCTCTTCGCTTTCAGCGCTCAGGATCGGGCAGTGCTCGTAGAAACCGGAGAACAGACCCGCCAGATCGTACAGGTAAGAACACATAACGTGCGGCGTGCCTTCACGGGCAACGACCGTAAGGGTTTCTTCAAACTGCAGCAGACGGGCCGCCAGCTGGGCTTCGCGGTCTTCGATGATGACCACCGGCGCCGCCACCAGCGCGCTTTCATCAATATCCGCTTTGCGGAACACGGAGAGCACGCGGGTATAGGCATACTGCATATAAGGCGCTGTATTGCCCTCAAAGGCCAGCATGTTATCCCAGTCGAAGATATAGTCAGTGGTGCGGTTTTTTGACAAGTCGGCATACTTAACCGCGCCAATCCCGACCGCGTTCGCCAGTTTTTCCAGTTCATCGGCGGGCATATCCGGGTTTTTCTCCGCCACCAGACGGCGGGCGCGTTCCAGCGCTTCGTCCAGCAGGTCGGCGAGCTTCACGGTACCGCCGGCGCGGGTTTTGAACGGTTTGCCGTCCTTGCCGAGCATCATGCCGAACATGTGGTGCTCCAGCGGTACGGACTCCGGCACGTAGCCGGCTTTACGTACGATAGTCCACGCCTGCATCAGGTGCTGATGCTGGCGAGAGTCGATGTAGTAAAGCACGCGATCCGCATGCAGATTCTCGTAGCGGTATTTTGCGCAGGCGATATCGGTAGTGGTGTAAAGGTAGCCGCCATCCTTCTTCTGGATGATGACGCCCATCGGTTCACCTTCCTTGTTTTTGTACTCATCAAGGAATACCACCGTCGCGCCTTCGCTTTCTACCGCCAGCCCTTTGTCCTTCAGGTCGGCCACGATACCCGGCAGCATCGGGTTATAAAGGCTTTCGCCCATAACATCATCGCGGGTCAGGGTGACGTTCAGGCGGTTATAGGTTAACTGGTTTTGCGACATGGTGATGTCGACCAGCTTGCGCCACATTTCGCGGAAATATTCGTCGCCGCCCTGCAGCTTAACGACGTAGCTGCGCGCGCGCTCGGCGAAGGCTTCATCTTCATCGTAGTGTTTTTTCGCTTCACGATAGAAACCTTCGAGGTCGGCCAGCGCCATTTCACCGGCGTTCTCCTGCTGCTGTTTTTCCAGGTACGCGATAAGCATACCGAACTGGGTACCCCAGTCGCCCACGTGGTTAGCGCGGATCACTTTATGCCCGAGAAACTCCAGCGTACGCACCGCGGCATCGCCAATGATGGTGGAGCGCAGATGGCCTACGTGCATCTCTTTCGCCACGTTCGGCGCAGAGTAATCGACCACCACGGTTTGTGCCGGCGGCTGAGCCACGCCCAGACGTTCCGATTTCAGCGCGCTGCTGACATTTTCCGCGAGGAAGGCCGGATCGAGGAAAATATTAATAAAGCCAGGGCCGGCGATCTCTACCTTATTGGCAATCCCGCTCAGATCGAGATGAGACAGTACCTGCTCTGCAAGTTGTCGCGGCGCCATGCCCAGTTTTTTGGCAACGGCCATCACGCCGTTGGCCTGATAGTCGCCGAACTGGACTTTTGCTGACTGGCGGACCTGAGGTTCGCAATCGGCAGACGCGCCTGCTGCGATCAGGGCCTGACTGACTTTTTCTGAGAGAAGAGCCTGAATATTCACCGAAACACCTTACGTTAACACGCCGTCACCCTGATGGGGCGGCGCGGGAATGTGGACAAATTAGGGCAGGAGTATACTGCATTTGCACCCACGCGTCAGCACCGCACGGAGGTTGCTGAGCCTCGCGCTCAACGAATAACCGTTCGCCGGACGTCGCCGACGATTGCCGGTTGGTCGGATGCGGAAAACGCGATAGATTAGCGCTTTTTAGCGCATACCGAGGCTTACGATGGCGAACTGGCAGCAGATTAATGAATTAAACGATATTTCCGCGGACCTGCCGCGCTTTACCGAGGCGCTAAACGCGCTTGCTCATCGGCTTGGTCTCGATATTACGTCACTTGATGCCGACCATATTTCCCTGCGCTGTCACCAGAACGCCACGGCGGAGCGCTGGCGTCGCGGCTTTGAGCAATGCGGCACGCTGCTGTCGGAAAATGTCATTAACGGCCGCCCCATCTGCCTGTTCAGGCTGGATGAGCCAGCGATCGTGGCGCACTGGCGTTTTAGCATTGTTGAACTGCCGTGGCCGGGCGAAAAGCGCTATCCGCATGAAGGCTGGGAGCATATTGAAATCGTTCTGCCTGGCGAGCCCGAAACGCTCAATACCCGCGCCCTGGCGCTGCTTTCCGATGATGGATTGAGCCAACCGGGCATTTTTGTAAAGACCAGCGCGCCAAAAGGAGAGCATGAGCGCTTGCCGAATCCAACTCTGGCGGTTACCGATGGCAAAGTGACGATCAAATTTCACCCGTGGTCGATTGAGCAAATTGTCGCCAGCGAACAATCAGAACGATAACAGTGTGAAGCTACGCGGCGTCTGTCGGAAGAAATCGTGACATTCTGTCGTGTCTGCCATATCGACGGAGAGAAGAATGACCTTACTGGAAGTCTGTTGTTACAGCATGGAGTGCGCGCTGGAAGCCCAGCGCTGCGGCGCCGACCGCATCGAGCTATGCGCCGCGCCGCAGGAGGGAGGGCTGACGCCTTCCTCGGGCGTCCTTAAAACGGTGCGTGAGTCGGTGACCATCCCCGTTCATCCAATTATTCGTCCGCGCGGCGGTGACTTTTGCTATACCGCTGGCGAATTTGCCGCAATGCTTGATGATGTGGCTGCGGTGAGAGATCTCGGCTTTCCCGGCATGGTGATCGGCATCCTGGACGCCGACGGTCAGGTAGATAGGGCGCGAATGAAAAAAATAATGGCGGCGGCGGGAATGATGGCCGTCACCTTTCACCGTGCCTTTGATATGTGCGCCAACCCGCGCCAGGCCAGCGTTGAGCTGGCTGATCTCGGCGTTCAGCGGATCCTGACTTCGGGCCAGCAGCCATCAGCCGAAAAAGGAATTTCATTAATCAGGGAACTTATTTCCCAAAGCGACACTCCTATTATTATGGCCGGCGCAGGAGTGCGTGCCGCCAACCTGCCGCTGTTTTTGCAGGCTGGGGTAAAAGAGGTCCACAGCTCGGCAGGCCAGTGGCTACCGTCCCCGATGCGCTTTCGTAATCCCGGGTTGTCGATGTCTACGGATGCCGATGCTGATGAATACTTACGCTACGCCGTCAATGGCGAAGCGGTAGCGGAAATGAAGAAGATTATTTCCGCACAGAGAGATTAAAACCCTAAATAATTCGAGTTGCGAGAAGGCGGCGACGCAGGGAAACCCCAGGAGCTTACTCAAGTAAGTGACTGGGGTGAGCGACAAATCTGTCTGGAACAGATTTGAACGCCGTATCCCGGCGGCCCGTAAGGGCGAGGCTCATGGATGAGCCGAGTAACAAAGCCAGCGCACATGCAACTTGAAGTATGACGGGGATAAACCGTTTTTTGCTGCACATCATGTCGCCCAATATGATGATTGCCCGTACCAGGCCCCTGCCCATTAAACAGGGGCCTTTTTTTATGCTAAAAACGCGTCAACCGGCCCGCTTGTCGGCACGTTTTTTCGCTGCCAGAGACTGTTCCGTTTCCGGTTTGGTGGCAATAATCACCGCGCGCAGCGGGGCGGGATAGCCTTCGCGGGTTTTGCTACTGTCCTCTGGATCGAGGAAGTCGGCCAGCGACTCGGTGGTCATCCACTCGGTGCGGCGCTGCTCTTCGGTCGAGGTCACGCACGCATCGACGATGCGTACATCGACAAATCCGCACTTCTCCAGCCACTGCTTCAGCGCGGCGGCAGAGGGAATAAAGTAGACGTTGCGCATCTGCGCATAGCGATCGCCCGGCACCAGCACGGTATTTTCGTCGCCTTCAACGACCAGCGTCTCCAGCACCAGCTCGCCGCCGGGAACCAGCTGATCTTTTAGCTGCCAAAGGTGATCGAGCGGGGAACGACGATGGTACAGCACGCCCATCGAAAAAACGGTATCAAAGGCGTTCAGCGCCGGAAGCTGTTCAATTCCCAGCGGCAGCAGATGCGCCCGCTGGTCGTTGCCCAGCAGTTTACGTACGGCTTCAAACTGGCAAAGGAACAGTTGGGTGGGATCGATGCCTACCGCCAGATGAGCGCCGGCGCCAATCATCCGCCACATGTGATATCCGCTGCCGCAGCCGACATCAAGAATAGTCCGTCCGGTCAGGTCGGAAAGGTGCGGCAGTACGCGCTCCCACTTCCAGTCGGAACGCCATTCGGTATCGATATTCACGCCGTAAAGGGAGAAGGGCCCTTTACGCCAGGGCATCAGATTCTTCAGCAGGTTTTCAAGGCGCAGGCGCTGGCCTTCACCGAGCGGCGTTTCGCTCTCGGCGGTGACGCTATGCAGCAGGTCGAGGCGGTAGGGCGCAAACTCGGGCAGAAACTCGACGGCCCGTTCCCACTCCCGGTATTTGCCGTGCAGCGCTTCACGTTGCCAGGCCGCGACCTGAGCGGGTAGCGTCTCCAGCCAGTGTGACAGCGGGCTTTTGGCAATCAATTGATAAAAGTTGCTGAAATCAATCATGCCGGTTCCCCGGATTTTACGGCGATTAACGATCCGAAGTTAAAGCACTGGAACCACAATTCGGCATGTTCGAAACCGGCCTTGCGCAGGCGGGCTTTGTGGGTTTCCACGGAATCGGTGAGCATGACGTTTTCCAGCATGCTGCGCTTCTGGCTGATTTCCAGCTCGCTGTAGCCGTTGGCGCGCTTGAAGTCGTGATGCATGTTGAACAGAAGTTCGCCGACGTTGTCATCCTCGAAGCTGAATTTTTCTGATAGCACCAGCGCACCGCCCGGATTCAGCCCCTGATAAACCTTATCAAGAATGGCCTGGCGTTCGCCCGGCTCGAGAAACTGAATGGTGAAATTCAGCACCACCATCGAAGCATTTTCGATAGTGACGTGACGGATATCGCCTTCAATAACTTCGACCGGCGTCGGCGCTTTATAGGCGTCAATATGGCGACGGCAGCGTTCGACCATCGCCGGTGAGTTATCAACGGCGATAATTTTACAGCCGGCATGGGCAATGTTGCGGCGCACGGACAGCGTGGCTGCGCCAAGCGAGCAGCCGAGATCGTAAACCTGGGTATCCGGCTGAACGAAACGTTCCGCCAGCATGCCGATCATTGAAATAATGTTGGAATAGCCGGGAACAGAGCGCTGGATCATATCCGGGAAGACTTCAGCAACCCGTTCATCAAAGGTCCAGTCGCCGAGACTGGCAATCGGCGCGGAAAAAAGCGTATCGCGGTGAGACATAATGTTAAACCCGAAAAATCGAAAACGGCGTATTGTGCGCTAACGGACGGAGAAAACCAACTCCCAGGGCATATACCAGAAGTTCGCCAGCACCATCAGCAACAATGAACACCACGTCGCGCTCATGCCGGAGCGGCGCCAGCGATACAGGCGATGATGGAAACCATAAGAGTGCATCAGGCGCCCGACAATCAGCAAAATACCGCAGACGTGGACCATCCAGGTTTGCGCGCCGTTCATTTCCATAAACAGCAGCAGAATCAGGCCAATGGGAACGTATTCCACCGCGTTGCCGTGCACGCGAATAGCAACCTGCAGCTCGCTAAAACCACCGTCGCCGTAGCCAACGCGATATTGCGTCCTCAGGCGTACGACATCGTAAGAAAACTTTATTAGCAATAACGCACCTAAAACCGCATACAGCGCGCTGACCATACTCAAAACTCCCTTTTATTCCATCCGGTGGCTCAGTTGAGGATAGCAGGATATCAGAAAAGAGAGGTTTGCTGCGGAATTGACGGCGCATCACCTATTTCCGGTAGGGCGGCGCGCAGATCGCTCCACAGGATGTCGACCAGCTGCGGAGCCTGGGCGATATCCGGTGTGTGGAGGAACAGGTAGGGTGTTGTGGTTTGCACCCATTTTGGCAGCGTCCTTATCCACACGCTAAAAAGCTCGCGATTTTGCGCCATATCGTCGCTGCCAATAAAGCGCACCATCGGGTGCCGGGCCGTCACCAGCGCATGGACGGGGACTTTGGGCTTTTTGTTTTGTGCTTCGATCATTGCCTGACTGCGGGCGATGGCGCTGTGAACCGGACGGCTATCGAGGATAACGCGGTTGACGTTTCGCTGATGCAAGCCGCGATTAAGCTGCTGTTCCGCTTCCCCCTTGGCGAAAAATTCCGCATGCCTTACTTCGACGCCGTAGCTGAATTCACGCGGCAGACTATCAAGAAAGTGCCAGAGGGCGGGAAGGTCTCGGGGGCCAAACGTCGCCGGCAGCTGTAGCCAGTATTGGCCGATGCGCGAAGACAGCGGCGCCAGACGAGTAAAAAACTCCTGGCTTAAGTCGTCGCAGTTGCGCAGCGCCGCCTGGTGCGAAATGGTGGCCGGAAACTTGAAGCAGAAGCGAAAATCGTCGTGGGTCTGTTCATACCATCGGCTGACAATCTCCGCTTTTGGTAACGCGTACAGGGTGGTGTTGCCCTCCACGCAATTAAAGTGGCGGGCATACTCTTCAAGGCTGGTGATACCCAGGCGCACCCACTTCGGGTGCGCCCATTGGGGAAGCCCAATATAGATCATAAGGCGGCAAGTACCTCCTCGGTACTGCGCACGCGAGCAATACGCGGGAAGATGTGCGTCATGCTGCCCTGATGCTGTTCGGCCGACGCCGCGCTGCAGGCATCTTCAACCAGAATCAGATTAAATCCCAGCTCCCAGGCGTTGCGCGCCGTGGATTCGACGCCGATGTTGGTGGATATTCCGCACAGAATGATGGTGTCGATGCCGCGACGGCGAAGCTGCAGCTCGAGGTCAGTGCCGTAAAAAGCGCCCCACTGACGTTTAGTAACTTCGATATCGCTTTCCTGTTTTTCCAGCGCGAGCGGGTAGGTCCACCAGTTTTCCGGTAGCGTATGGGCGCCAGCCTCGGCATCGACCGGCTGTTTCAGCGCTTCGGCGAAATCCGCTGACCAGCCGACGCGAACCATCACTACGGGGGAGCCCTGCTGGCGACACTTTTTCGCCAGCTTCGCGGCCCGCTCAACCACTTCATCAGCGCGATGAGGGCCGCCGGCAAACGGTAAAATACCTTCCTGCAGGTCAATAATGACCAGCGCGGTGTTTTTTGCATTGAGTTCTAACATAATATCCCCGTATCTTCTCCAGGTGGTCAGGTCGCTACAATACCGTTGCCGATTCTGCCCAAGGGTAACAATTTTTGTTAATTTTTGTGAGTGCAGGCACTAAGCGCACAGCAAAGCAACGCTGCGCGCTGCGCCGGGCTTATCGTGCGGCATAATTTCCAGTATAATAGCCGCCTTTTTTCATTCAGTAGTGACATCAGCTAAAGCTGCGACCTCGTCGCCTGCAAGGCAGGCAACAATCCGCCTGCGGCTAAGTTAAGGGATATCTCATGCGTACAGAATATTGCGGACAGCTCGGTCTGTCCCACGTAGGGCAGCAAGTGACTCTGTGTGGTTGGGTCAACCGTCGTCGTGATCTTGGTAGCCTTATCTTTATTGATATGCGCGACCGCGAAGGCATCGTGCAGGTGTTTTTCGATCCGGATCGCGCGGATGCATTAAAGCTGGCCTCCGAACTGCGTAATGAGTTCTGCATTCAGGTCACCGGTACCGTGCGCGCGCGTGACGAAAAGAACGTCAATAATGATATGGCCACCGGCGCCATTGAAGTGCTGGCAACCGACCTGACGATCATCAACCGTGCTGAAGCGCTGCCGCTGGATTCCAACCACGTCAACACCGAAGAAGCGCGTCTGAAATACCGTTACCTGGACCTGCGTCGTCCGGAAATGGCGCAGCGCCTGAAAACCCGCGCGAAGATTACCAGCCTCGTTCGCCGTTTTATGGACGACCACGGTTTCCTCGATATCGAAACCCCGATGCTGACCAAAGCGACCCCGGAAGGCGCGCGCGACTATCTCGTGCCTTCTCGTGTGCATAAAGGCAAATTCTACGCGCTCCCGCAGTCTCCGCAGCTGTTTAAACAGCTGCTGATGATGTCCGGTTTTGACCGCTACTATCAGATTGTTAAATGCTTCCGCGACGAAGATCTGCGCGCTGACCGCCAGCCGGAATTCACCCAGATCGACGTCGAGACTTCCTTTATGACTGCCCCGCAGGTGCGCGAAGTGATGGAAGCGCTGGTGCGTAATCTGTGGCAGGAAGTGAAGGGCGTGGATCTGGGTGATTTTCCGATCATGACCTTTGCCGAAGCCGAGCGCCGCTATGGTTCTGACAAACCGGACCTGCGTAACCCGATGGAGCTGGTGGACGTCGCCGATCTGGTGAAAGCGGTGGAATTCGCCGTCTTTGCGGGCCCGGCTAACGACGCCAAAGGCCGCGTTGCCGCGCTGCGCGTGCCTGGCGGCGCTGCGCTGAGCCGTAAGCAAATCGACGAATACGGTAAGTTTGTCCAAATCTACGGTGCCAAAGGTCTGGCATACATTAAAGTCAACGAACGGGCTAAAGGCCTTGAAGGTATCAACAGCCCGGTGGCTAAATTCCTCAACGCCGACATCGTTGAAGCGATCCTTGAGCGCACCGGCGCGCAGGATGGCGATATGATCTTCTTCGGCGCGGATAACAAAAAAGTGGTTGCCGATGCGCTGGGCGCGCTGCGTCTGAAGCTGGGTAAAGATCTGAACCTGACCGATGAAGAGAAATGGGCGCCGCTGTGGGTGATCGACTTCCCGATGTTTGAAGACGACGGAGAAGGCGGCCTGACCGCGATGCACCATCCGTTTACCTCGCCGAAAGATATGACCGCCGCAGAGCTAAAAGCCGCGCCGGAAGATGCGGTAGCTAACGCTTACGACATGGTAATTAACGGCTATGAAGTTGGCGGCGGTTCCGTGCGTATTCACAGCGGTGAGATGCAGCAGACCGTATTCGGTATTCTGGGAATTAACGAGCAGGAGCAGCGCGAGAAGTTTGGCTTCCTGCTGGATGCGCTAAAATACGGTACTCCACCGCATGCGGGTCTGGCTTTTGGCCTTGACCGTTTGACCATGCTGCTGACCGGCACCGATAATATCCGTGACGTTATCGCCTTCCCGAAAACGACGGCGGCGGCCTGCCTGATGACCGAAGCCCCGAGCTTTGCAAATCCTGCATCGCTGAGCGAGCTCGGTATTCAGGTGGTGGCGAAAGAGGCAAAAGAGTCTCCGGAGAATAAGTAAGATGTCATTCAAGCTCCCCGTTTCCGTTCTGGTGGTGATTTATGCCGAAGATACGAAGCGGGTGCTGATGTTGCAGCGTCGCGACGATCCCGCCTTCTGGCAGTCGGTTACCGGCAGCCTGGAGGAGGGGGAAACCGCGCCGCAAGCTGCCGCGCGTGAAGTAATGGAAGAGGTCGCCATTGACGTTGCCTGCGAGCAGCTGGCTTTGGTTGATTGTCAGCGAACGGTAGAGTTCGAGATATTTTCTCATTTACGTCATCGCTATGCGCCGGGCGTTGAGCGCAATACGGAGTTTTGGTTCCGTCTTGCGCTCCCCCATGAACGCCAGATTGTCTTTACGGAACATCTGGACTATCGCTGGGTTGATGCGACGGAAGCCGCCACGTTGACCAAGTCCTGGAGCAACCGGCAGGCGATTGAAGAATTTGTAATTAACGCCAACTAATTTCCCCCAGAATTTTAGTTATCAGGAAGGCGGCCAGTTGGGATATCACCCGGAGCTTACTTGCGTAGGTAATGGGTGTGAAACAACGCAGCCAGTGCTCCTGAGAGCTAAAAGGCGCCGGGAAAAGGCTTTTTTGGAGATATTATTTTATGGCAGGTCATAGTAAATGGGCCAACACCAAACACCGCAAAGCGGCACAGGATGCCAAACGCGGTAAGATCTTTACGAAAATTATTCGCGAGCTGGTCACCGCGGCCCGTCTTGGCGGCGGCGATGCGGGCTCAAACCCGCGTCTGCGCGCAGCGATCGACAAAGCGCTGAGCAACAACATGACCCGTGACACCCTGAACCGCGCTATTGCCCGCGGCGTCGGCGGCGATGATGATGCGAACATGGAAACCATCATTTATGAAGGTTACGGTCCTGGCGGTACGGCGGTAATGGTTGAATGTCTGTCCGACAACCGCAACCGTACCGTTGCTGAAGTACGTCACGCGTTCAGCAAAACCGGCGGTAACCTGGGCACCGACGGCTCCGTTTCCTACCTGTTCAGCAAAAAAGGCGTCATCTCCTTCGAGCAAGGCGATGAAGATGCGATCATGGAAGCAGCGCTGGAAGCGGGCGCGGAAGACGTGGTGACCTATGACGACGGCGCAATTGACGTCTACACCGCCTGGGAAGAGATGGGTGCGGTACGCGATGCGCTGGAAGCTGCCGGTCTGAAAGCGGACGCCGCTGAAGTCTCCATGATCCCGTCAACCAAAGCGGATATGGACGCGGAAACTGCGCCGAAACTGCTGCGTCTGATCGATATGCTGGAAGATTGCGACGACGTGCAGGAAGTCTATCATAACGGCGAGATCTCTGATGAGGTCGCCGCAACCCTGTGATACCCGTACACTTTCAGCCCACAGCGGTGTTGGCGCTCCTCGCTTACCCCGGTCACGTAGTGAATCTACGCTCCCGGGGATGCGCTGCGTGGTCGCCTGGCTGTGAACTGAAATCGTTAGGGTCTCACGAGTTAGTTATGACCGGGGGCGCGTGATGGCTATTATTCTCGGTATTGACCCGGGGTCGCGCGTCACTGGTTATGGCGTTATCCGTCAGGTTGGACGCCAGCTGAGCTACCTCGGCAGCGGCTGTATACGCACGAAAGTGGATGATTTACCGTCCCGCCTGAAGCTTATCTATGCCGGTGTTACGGAAATTATCACCCAGTTCCAGCCGGACTACTTCGCCATCGAACAAGTTTTTATGGCCAAAAACGCCGACTCGGCGCTGAAGCTCGGCCAGGCGCGCGGAGTGGCCATCGTCGCGGCGACGAATCAGGACCTGCCGGTCTTTGAGTACGCCGCCAGGCAGGTGAAGCAGACCGTTGTCGGGATTGGCAGCGCGGAAAAGAGCCAGGTGCAGCATATGGTGCGCACGTTGCTCAAGCTTCCGGCCAACCCACAGGCGGATGCGGCGGATGCTTTAGCTATCGCCATCACTCATTGCCACGTCAGCCAGAACGTAGCTCAGATCAGTGAAAGTCGCCTGAACCTGGCGCGCGGACGCCTCCGCTAATCTACACCGCCCCGGCGCTTGTTGCCCGGGGCGTTTTACTTTCCTCACTGACATCGTTAACTAAAAAGAGTAAGGATGCAGATTATTCGGCATAGCGTTGGATAGTCAGTTGAATGATGAAAATCCGGGTGGTGAAATCTCTCTTTTTTATGCTGCTAATTATCGTCAGTGGATATTATTTACTGACCGAATATCAGTATTACCATCAGAGTTCGACGGTTTTCGGCACAGTCGTCAATACCCGCACTGTCAGCAGCGCAGAGCGGCGCCTGGCCGACGCCTGCACCACATTTCGCGGACGCGAAGATTGTTCCGCGCTCTTTGAGTATGATATTACCTGGCTGTCAGGCGGTCACTCCTACCGCTATCACGTTGCAAAGGCCTGGTCTCCGCCCGCAGACAGACTTTGTATGAATATCGTGCAGGGAAAACCCGCTATTGCCAAACCATGTGACGCTCTCTTTTTTAACGTCAGCCGGCTCCCGGGTCTGATAGCAATCTGGGTTATCGTGGCTTTTATTACTTTGACGCTATTTTTATACCGTAAGCGTTACGCTATTTCTCGTCAGTGGCCTGCGCAGACGCTTTATCGGATTTATCACCGCAGGCACAGGCTGATGCTGGAAACCCCGGATGAACAAGAAGCGCTAAAGTTCATCAACAGCGGTTATCGAATAAGCGAAACTTTCCACCATCAGAAAGTCGTTGGGTCGGGTCGTCAAAGACGCGTCATTCACTACATCATCTACCTTGTACGGGGTAAAAAGAGCGCATAAAAGCGCAAGCCAGGCTCGCGCCCCACCGATGTACGGGAATTACGTGTTTTTCATCTGGATATCTATCCAGCCTTTTTTTATGATACCGCATTAGACTTTCGGCCCTTAATCCAGGAGCTCCATGTGATAGGCAGACTCAGAGGCATTATTCTCGAAAAACAACCCCCGCTGGTTTTACTCGAAACGGGAGGCGTAGGCTATGAGGTTCATCTGCCGATGACCTGCTTCTATGAGCTGCCGGACGTGGGCAAAGAGGCGATCATTTTCACCCACTTTATCGTTCGTGAAGATGCGCAGCTGCTGTATGGCTTTAACAATAAGCAGGAGCGCACGCTGTTTAAAGAGCTGATTAAAACTAACGGCGTCGGTCCAAAACTGGCGCTGGCAATCCTTTCCGGCATGTCCGCGCAGCAGTTTGTCAATGCCGTTGAGCGTGAAGAGCTGGCGGCGCTGGTCAAACTGCCGGGGATCGGTAAGAAAACCGCGGAACGCCTGATTGTCGAGATGAAAGACCGCTTCAAAGGACTGCATGGCGATCTGTTCACTCCGGCAGCCGATCTGGTTCTGACGTCGCCGGCCGGGCCGTCTGACGATGATGCTGAACAGGAAGCGGTTGCTGCGCTGGTGGCGCTGGGCTATAAACCTCAGGAAGCCAGCCGGATGGTCAGCAAAATCGTGCGTCCGGATGCCAACAGTGAAACGCTAATTCGCGAAGCGCTCCGCGCCGCGTTGTGAGGTAAGGGATGATAGAAGCAGACAGGCTGGTATCGGCAGACAGCAGCGGCTTTGAAGAGGCGGCGGACCGCGCAATCCGCCCCAAACTGCTGGAAGAGTATGTAGGCCAGCCGCACGTCCGTTCGCAAATGGAGATCTTTATCCAGGCGGCGAAACTGCGCGGCGACGCGCTCGATCACCTGCTGATTTTTGGTCCTCCAGGGCTGGGAAAAACCACGCTGGCGAACATCGTCGCTAACGAAATGGGCGTTAACCTGCGCACGACCTCCGGCCCGGTGCTGGAGAAAGCGGGCGATCTGGCGGCGATGTTGACCAACCTTGAACCACACGACGTTCTGTTTATCGACGAGATTCATCGCCTTTCACCGGTTGTCGAAGAAGTCCTGTATCCGGCAATGGAAGATTACCAGCTGGATATCATGATTGGTGAAGGGCCTGCGGCGCGTTCAATCAAAATCGATCTTCCGCCGTTTACCCTGATTGGCGCGACCACTCGCGCCGGCTCGCTGACTTCGCCGCTGCGCGACCGCTTCGGTATCGTCCAGCGCCTGGAGTTCTACCAGATCCCTGACCTGCAGCATATCGTCAGCCGCAGCGCCCGCTATATGGGGCTGGAGATGAGCGAAGAGGGAGCGCTGGAAGTTGCACGTCGCGCGCGCGGTACGCCGCGAATCGCTAACCGCCTGCTGCGCAGGGTGCGCGATTTTGCCGAAGTCCGCTACGATGGACGTATCTCAGAGGATATTGCCGCTCAGGCGCTGGATATGCTCAACGTGGATGCCGAAGGATTTGACTATATGGACCGTAAGCTGCTGCTGGCGGTCATCGATAAATTCTTTGGCGGGCCGGTTGGGCTGGATAACCTGGCGGCGGCAATAGGTGAAGAGCGTGAAACCATCGAGGACGTGCTGGAACCGTATCTGATTCAGCAAGGTTTTCTACAACGCACCCCGCGCGGACGTATGGCGACGGTACGGGCCTGGACCCACTTTGGCATTACGCCGCCTGAAATGCCTTAATCCTTGTCGGTGTTTAAAACAACAGACCGCAAGGGTCGGTAGCCCGGCTAAGCGCAGCGCAAGCCGGGGAAATTGTTGGAGGGGTATTGCGGTTGATGACCCGGCTTGCGGCGTGAACGCCTCAGCCGGGCGACAAAGTCCGCAGACAGCTGTGACCCCATAGCAATCTGCCGAGTTTTGATGGCGGTTGAGGCGGGCGCATAAGCGTCAGGCGGCCCGCTTCTTGCTCATGCTGATGATAAACAGCACCGCAGCGCACAGCACCACGGAAGGCCCGGCTGGCGTGTCGTAAAACGCTGAAAAGGTCAGTCCGCCGGTGACGGCAATCATCCCCATTCCTACCGCAATACCCGCCATTTGCTCCGGCGTACGGGCAAAGCGACGCGCCGTGGCTGCGGGAATAATCAGCAAAGACGTAATGATCAGCGCCCCGACGAACTTCATCGCCACGCCGATGGTCAGCGCGGTGACCAGCATCAACAGCAGTTTAACCCTTTGTAGCTTAACGCCGTCAACGAAGGCCAGATCCGGACTAATGGTCATCGATAGCAGATTACGCCACTGCCAGAGCAGGATCGCCAGCACGATCGCTACGCCAATCGCGATGGATATTAAATCCTCCGGTGTAACCGCCAACAGGTCGCCAAACAGATAGGCCATCAGATCGACGCGCACGTTCGACATCAGACTGACTACCACCAGGCCCAAAGACAGCGCGCTGTGGGCCATGATACCGAGTAGCGTATCTACCGCCAGATGAGGACGTTTTTCCAGCCATACCAGCCCGCCCGCCAGCAGCAACGTCACCACGATGACCGCATAAAAAGGATTAACGTTCAGCAGCAAACCAAAAGCGACGCCGAGCAGAGAGGCATGGGCCAGGGTATCGCCAAAGTAGGACATGCGGCGCCAGACGACAAACGACCCCAGCGGACCCGCCGCACAGGCGAGCATCATCCCGGCCAGCCAGCCGGGGAGCAGTAATTCAATCATTAACGGTCATTTCCCCGACGCAGTACAATCCGCCCCTGCAGGTCGTGGCGGTGATTATGATGATGGCGATAAATACCCAGCTGTTCCGCGCCGCGCTGGCCGAACATTGAGATAAATTCCGGATGCATGGAGACCACTTCCGGCGCGCCGGAGCAGCAGATATGCTGATTGAGACACAGTACTTCATCGGTTTTCGCCATCACCAGGTGCAGGTCGTGGGAAACCATCAGCACGGCACAATCAAGCTCCTGGCGCAGCTGATTAATCAGATCGTACAGCGCCACCTGACCATTCACGTCAACGCCCTGCGTTGGCTCGTCGAGCACCAGCAGCTGCGGTTGATTGAGCAGCGCGCGCGCCAGAAGTACCCGCTGAGTCTCGCCGCCAGAAAGCTTTTGCATAGGCGCGTCAATCAGATGACCGGCCTGCACGCGCTTCAGCGCCGGCAGTATGTCGCGCTTGTGCGTTCCCGGCCGCAACAGCATAAAGCGGCTGACGGTGAGCGGCATCGTGGCATCAAGGTGCAGCTTTTGCGGGACATAGCCTATCCGCAGATGTCCCTCGCGTTTGATAACCCCTTCTGTAGGTGCTACCAGCCCAAGAACGACTCTGACGAGGGTCGATTTACCGGCGCCGTTGGGGCCCAGCAGAGTTAAAATTTTGCCCGGCTTAAGCGTGAGCGAAATGTCAGACAGCACGCGCCTTTGGCCATAGACGACCGCGACGTTTTCCAGAGTTACAAGATTTGTCATATCAAATTAGAGGTTGCACAAGCCAGTGAATGTTATAATATCACATCTTTCTCATTCATTACGATGATTAGACGCATTATGTTACATAAAAATACGCTTCTTTGCGCTGGACTTAGCGCCGCTTTTTTGTTCGCTCATGCACCGCTGGCAAGCGCCGCGGTCGTCACCTCGCTTAAACCGCTGGGCTTTATAGCATCAGCCATTGCTGATGGGGTAACAGAGACCCAGGTACTGCTGCCTGACGGGGCATCGGAGCATGATTATTCACTGCGTCCATCGGATGCAAAACGCTTACAGAACGCAGACTTAGTGGTCTGGATTGGTCCAGAGATGGAGGCGTTTATGGATAAGTCAACGCAAAGCATTGCGCCGAACAAAAAGGTGACGATTGCCGAGCTTGACGGCGTGAAACCGTTACTCATGAAAGGCGTCGACGACGACGATGACCATCACGGTCACGATCATGGCGCCGGGGAAAATAGTGACGACGATCACCATCACGGCATCTATAACATGCATCTATGGCTTTCCCCAGAGATAGCGCGCCTTTCGGCGGTTGCAATCCACGATAAATTATTGGAACTTATGCCGCAGAGTCGAGCCAAACTTGACGCCAACCTGAAGGATTTTGAGGCAAAATTAGCCGCAACCGACAAGCAGGTTGGGACCGAGCTGGCACCGCTGAAAGGGAAGGGGTATTTCGTTTTTCATGACGCCTACGGCTACTTTGAAAAACACTACGGTTTGACCTCCTTAGGTCATTTTACTGTCAACCCTGAAATCCAGCCTGGTGCGCAGCGTTTACACGAAATCAGAACACAGCTGGTTGAGCAAAAAGCAACTTGCGTTTTTGCTGAGCCACAGTTCAGGCCAGCGGTTATAGAAGCTGTTGCCAGGGGGACGTCCGTGCGCATGGGAACCCTGGATCCACTTGGAATCGGAATTAAGCTGGGTAAAGAGAGTTATCCGCAATTCCTGAGCCAGATGGCAAATCAGTATTCAAGCTGCCTGAAAGGAGAATAACGAGGAAGTGAATACGTGCAACAGATAGCCCGCGCTGTCACTCAGGCATTTAACAATCTGCCACGACCTCACCGCGTTATGCTGGGGTCGCTTAGCGTTCTTACCTTAGCGGTCGCCGTCTGGCGACCCTACATTTACCACCATCCCGAAACGGCTCCCATCTCCAGAACCATCGAGCTGGAACAAAGCGAAATTCGTTCTCTGCTGCCAGAGGCCTCGGAACCTATCGATCAGGCGCCTCAGGAAGAAGAAGCCATCCCTCAGGATGAGCTGGATGATAAAGCGGACAGCGATTCCGGCGGCCATGAATATGTGGTGTCGACCGGGGATACGCTCAGCAGCATTCTTAATCAGTACGGTATTGATATGGGCGATATCGCCCGGCTCTCCTCGGTGGATAAAGAGCTGCGTAATCTGAAAATCGGCCAACAGCTCTCCTGGACGCTGACGGCGGATGGCGATTTACAAAGCCTGACCTGGGAGATGTCGCGCCGCGAAACCCGTACCTACGACCGGGTGGCCAACGGTTTCAAAATGAGCAGCGAGCTGCAAAAAGGCGACTGGGTCAATAACGTACTGAAAGGTACCGTGGGCGGAAGCTTTGTCGCCAGCGCTCGCGATGCCGGCCTGACCAGCACCGAAATTAGCGCGGTGATCAAAGCCATGCAGTGGCAGATGGACTTCCGTAAGCTGAAAAAAGGCGATGAGTTTTCCGTACTGATGTCGCGTGAAATGCTGGACGGTAAGCGTGAGCAAAGCCAGCTGCTTGGCGTACGCCTGCGTTCGGATGGCAAAGACTATTACGCGATCCGCGCTGAGGATGGCAAATTCTACGATCGCAACGGTACAGGCCTTGCGAAGGGCTTCCTGCGTTTCCCGACCGCCCGCCAGTTCCGCGTCTCATCAAACTTTAACCCGCGTCGTCTGAACCCGGTCACCGGCCGCGTCGCTCCGCATCGTGGCGTCGATTTTGCGATGCCGCAGGGCACCCCAGTGCTCTCGGTTGGCGATGGCGAAGTGGTAGTGGCTAAACGTAGCGGTGCGGCAGGTTATTACGTTGCCGTCCGCCACGGTCGTACCTATACCACCCGCTATATGCACCTGCGTAAGCTGCTGGTCAAACCCGGGCAGAAGGTGAAACGCGGCGATCGCATCGCGCTGTCGGGCAATACCGGCCGTTCGACCGGTCCGCATCTGCATTATGAAGTGTGGATCAACCAGCAGGCGGTTAACCCGCTGACGGCGAAACTGCCGCGTACGGAAGGGCTCAGCGGTTCTGACCGTACCGATTTCCTGGCGCAGGCCAAACAGGTGATTCCGCAGCTGCGGTTTGATTAACCTCACGCCAGTTAAAGCCGGTGCCTTCTGCGCGCCGGCTTTTTCTTTTGTACGTTACTCCACGTATCGCTAAACTAACCCATTATCTTTACTGAGCGGAAATTCTGCGGATTGGGCATGGAAACGAAAAAAAATAATATTGAGTTTATTCCAAAATTTGAAAAATCCTTTTTACTGCCGCGCTACTGGGGCGCGTGGTTCGGCGTTTTTGCCTTCGGCGCCATTGCCCTGACGCCCGCGTCTTTCCGCGATCCGATCCTGGGTAAACTGGGGCGTTTTGTTGGTCGTCTGGCAAAGAGTTCGCGCCGCCGGGCGCAAATTAACCTGCTGTACTGCTTTCCGGAAAAAAGCGAGCAGGAACGTGAAGAAATAATTGATGCCATGTATGCCTCCGCGCCGCAGGCGATGGTGATGATGGCCGAGTTAGGCCTACGCGATCCGCAGCGGATTCTTTCCCGCGTCGACTGGCAGGGCAAAGAAATTATCGATGAGATGCAGCGCAACAACGAGAAAGTTATCTTCCTGGTTCCTCATGCCTGGGGAGTGGACATCCCGGCGATGCTGATGGCGTCCGGCGGGCAAAAAATGGCGGCGATGTTTCATAACCAGGGCAACCCGGTATTCGATTACGTCTGGAATACCGTGCGTCGTCGTTTCGGCGGTCGTATGCACGCGCGCAACGACGGCATCAAACCCTTCATTCAGTCGGTACGTCAGGGATACTGGGGCTACTATCTGCCGGATCAGGATCACGGGGCCGAACACAGTGAATTTGTTGATTTCTTTGCCACCTACAAGGCGACGCTCCCGGCAATTGGTCGTTTAATGAAAGTATGTCGCGCCCGGGTTGTCCCGCTGTTCCCGGTTTACGATGGCGAAACGCATCGCCTGACGGTGCTGGTGCGCCCGCCGATGGACGATCTGCTGGAAGCGGACGACAATACCATTGCCCGACGGATGAATGAAGAGGTAGAGATTTTCGTTAAGCCGCATACCGAGCAGTATACGTGGATCCTTAAACTACTCAAAACGCGCAAACCCGGCGAAATCGAACCGTACAAGCGCAAAGAGCTGTATCCGAAGAAGAAATAGTCCGCGTAGACGCTGCGGGCAAAAAAAAACCTGCCGACAACTGCCGGCAGGTTTTTTTATGGCGCAGCAAATTACTCGACGGTCAGAATACGGGTGGTGTTGGTGCTGCCTATGGTGCTCATTACGTCGCCCTGAGTGACGATAACCAGGTCACCGGTCACCAGATAGCCTTTATCACGCAGCAGCGTTACCGCATCGTGCGCGGCGGCGACGCCGTCGCTTGCGCTATCGAAATAAACCGGAGTCACGCCGCGATACAGCGCAGTCAGGTTCAGCGTACGCTCGTGGCGAGACAGCGCGAAAATCGGCAGGCCGGAGCTGATACGGGAAGTCATCAGCGCGGTACGCCCGGATTCCGTCATGGTTATGATAGCGGTGACGCCCTTGAGGTGGTTCGCCGCGTACATAGCCGACATCGCAATGGCTTCTTCAACATTATCGAACTGAACGTCCAGACGGTGTTTGGAGACGTTGAGGCTGGGGATTTTTTCCGCGCCCAGGCAAACGCGCGCCATCGCGGCAACGGTCTCAGACGGATACTGGCCCGCGGCGGTTTCTGCAGACAGCATGACGGCGTCGGTACCATCCAGCACGGCGTTCGCCACGTCCATCACTTCGGCGCGGGTTGGCATCGGGTTGGTGATCATCGACTCCATCATCTGCGTCGCGGTAATGACCGAGCGGTTGAGCTGACGAGCGCGGCGGATTAATGCTTTCTGGATGCCGACCAACTCCGGGTCGCCAATTTCTACGCCGAGGTCGCCGCGGGCTACCATGACAACGTCGGAGGCCAGGATCACGTCATCCATCGCGTCCTGATCGCATACCGCTTCCGCACGCTCTACTTTGGCCACGATTTTTGCATCGCAGCCCGCATCGCGCGCCAGACGACGCGCGTAGTTCAGGTCTTCGCCGCAGCGCGGGAAGGAGACGGCCAGATAGTCGACGCCGATTTTGGCGGCGGTGATGATGTCTGCTTTGTCTTTTTCAGTCAGCGCTTCGGCAGAGAGGCCACCGCCCAGCTTGTTGATACCTTTGTTGTTAGACAATGGTCCGCCGACGGTGACTTCGGTGAACACTTTCATGCCCTGAACTTCCAGGACTTTCAGCTGCACGCGCCCGTCGTCCAGCAGCAGGATATCGCCAGGAACCACGTCAGCCGGCAGGCCTTTATAATCGATGCCGACTTTTTCTTTATCGCCTTCGCCTTTACCCAGGTTCGCATCGAGCAGGAATTTATCACCGATATTGAGGAAAATTTTGCCTTCTTTGAAGGTAGAGACGCGAATTTTCGGCCCCTGAAGGTCACCGAGAATAGCGACATGACGGCCCAGTTTTGCCGCAATCTCACGGACTTTATCCGCACGGAGCTGGTGATCTTCCGCGGTGCCGTGAGAGAAGTTCATACGTACCACGTTAGCGCCTGCGGCGATAACCTTTTCAAGGTTGTTATCGCGATCGGTAGCCGGGCCTAAGGTGGTAACGATTTTGGTTCTGCGAAGCCTTCTGGACATGTAATACTCCGTTGACTGAAACAACTTTGGTGTTGCGTGAACATGGATTCGGTAGCGCCAGCGAGCAAAGTCGCTATACCGGAACATTACCGACGTTGTAATAGGATACTGCTTTGTTTCTACTTTTATTGGTCATTACTGTGTAAGCTGAGCTCTTTATCAAAGCGCGATTCCTTCAGCGCTTCCTTGACCCTCTTCAAGTTATCTCTGAATTTCGCTCCCCGACGAAGGGTAAAGCCGGTTGCCAGTACGTCAATCACCGTCAGCTGCGCTAAGCGGGAAACCATTGGCATATAGATATCGGTATCTTCCGGGACATCCAGCGTAATGGCCAGCGTCGACTCGCGGGAAAGCGGGGTGCCCGGCGAAGTAATGGCGATCACCATCGCATCATTTTCGCGCGCCAGCTGCGCCAGCTCTACCAGGCTTTTGGTCCTGCCGGTATGCGAAATAATCACCACCACGTCATCGTCATTACAGTTCATACAGCTCATGCGTTGCAGGACGATGTCGTCGGAATAAATCACCGGCACATTAAAGCGGAAAAATTTGTTCATCGCATCGTGGGCGACGGCTGCCGATGAGCCCAGGCCGAAGAAGGCGATTTTCTTGGCCTGAGTGAGAAGGTCCACTGCCCGGTTGATCGCTGACATATCGAGAGAATGATGGACCTGATCTAAACTGGCCATAGCCGATTCAAATATCTTACCCGTATAGGACTCAACGCTGTCGTCTTCATCGACGTTGCGGTTAACATAGAGGGTACCGTGCGCCAGGCTTTGCGCCAGATGCAGTTTGAAATCCGGGAAACCGCGGGTTTCCAGACTGCGGCAGAAACGGTTGACCGTAGGCTCGCTGACGCCGGCTTCCAGCGCCAGGGCAGCAATACTTGAATGAATGGCCTGCGCGGGGGTTGCAAGAATGACTTCCGCCACTTTGCGTTCAGATTTGCTAAGGTGTTCCAGTCGGGACTGGATTTTTTCCAGCATATTCATGGGTAATCAGGCGCTCATCAATGGAAACGATTTCATTAATGGGTGAAATCATCAGGCGTTTTAGCAAGAATATACCCCTCCGTAGTCGGAAACGGTGAGGAATGACTTTAAAATATGTTGTTTTTTTTCATTACATGATCAGAGTCGTATTTTACTAACTGATAATCGGTCGAAACAACGAACAATACTAGCCGCATGCCCAAAAACTCAGCCCATATTTTCCTCCCTGTGCGATTTAGCCGCGGGAACGGGAGCGGAGGGTTTCGGGAAATTCGTAAACACAGTACGATGCAGTGAAAGAAAATTACAAATACAACTATAGCCTGGCATAAGCACCGGGCTATCAACTAAGGAGAATGACATGGCGGTAACGCAAACGGCCCAGGCATGCGATCTGGTCATTTTCGGCGCGAAGGGTGACCTGGCGCGACGTAAATTGCTGCCTTCCCTGTATCAGCTTGAAAAAGCTGGCCAGATCCACCCTGATACCCGCATCATCGGCGTCGGGCGTGCCGACTGGGATAAAGACGCTTACACCAAGGTAGTGCGTGAAGCGATGGAAACCTTCATGAAGGAGAAAATTGATGAAGGTTTGTGGGAGACCCTGAGCGGGCGTCTGGATTTTTGTAACCTGGATGTCAACGATACCAAAGCGTTTACTCGTCTGGGCAAAATGCTCGATCAGAAAGAGCGGGTGACGATCAACTATTTCGCCATGCCGCCAAGTACCTTCGGCGCGATTTGTAAAGGCCTGGGCGAAGCGAAGCTGAACGCCAAGCCGGCCCGCGTGGTGATGGAAAAACCGCTGGGTACCTCGCTTGAAACGTCCCGCGAGATTAACGATCGGGTGGGCGAGTTCTTCGAGGAGTGCCAGGTCTATCGCATCGACCATTATCTGGGTAAAGAGACGGTGCTGAACCTGCTGGCGCTGCGCTTTGCTAACTCGCTGTTCGTCAATAACTGGGATAGCCGCACCATCGATCACGTTGAGATCACCGTAGCGGAAGAGGTAGGCATTGAAGGTCGCTGGGGCTACTTCGATCAGGCCGGGCAGATGCGCGACATGATCCAGAACCACCTGCTGCAGATCCTGTGCATGATCGCCATGTCCCCGCCGTCGGATCTGAGCGCCGACAGCATCCGCGATGAAAAAGTGAAGGTGCTGAAATCTCTGCGCCGCATCGACCGCACCAACGTGCGTGAAAAAACGGTGCGTGGTCAGTACACCGCCGGCTTCGCGCAGGGCAAAAAAGTGCCTGGCTACCTCGAAGAAGAGGGGGCGAATAAATCCAGCCATACGGAAACTTTCGTGGCCATCCGCGTCGATATCGACAACTGGCGCTGGGCGGGCGTACCGTTCTACCTGCGCACCGGTAAACGTCTGCCGACCAAGTGTTCTGAAGTTGTGGTGTACTTTAAAACGCCGGAACTCAACCTGTTCAAAGAGACCTGGCAAGAGCTGCCGCAGAATAAGCTGACCATTCGTCTGCAGCCGGATGAAGGGGTGGATATTCAGGTACTTAATAAAGTTCCTGGCCTTGACCATAAGCACAATCTGCAAATCACCAAGCTGGATCTGAGCTACTCAGAAACCTTTAATCAAACCCATCTGGCGGATGCCTATGAGCGTCTGCTGCTGGAGACCATGCGCGGTATCCAGGCGCTGTTCGTCCGTCGCGACGAAGTGGAAGAGGCGTGGAAGTGGGTCGATTCTATCACCGAAGCCTGGGCTGCCGATCGCGATTCGCCGAAACCTTATCAGGCGGGCACCTGGGGGCCGGTTGCCTCCGTGGCGATGATCACCCGCGATGGTCGTTCGTGGAATGAATTTGAGTAATCGCCAGCTCCTCCGTCAGGGTTATTTTACCGGTAACATGATCTGACGCAGCAAGTCGCGTAATTTTTAATCTTTTAAGCCCCGGAGGATTCACCCCCGGGGCTTTTTTTATTACACTGGCTGCAGATATTTTGCCCCTGAGCCCCAGTACTTGTGCCTTGAGTCCCAAAAAGTACCGCTAAAGCGCTGCGGCCGGACAGATGAAATTTGAGGAGCCTTTATGAATTCTGAAATGTTACGGGTAACAAATCGCATCATCGAACGTTCGCGCGCTACCCGCGAAGCCTACCTCGCGCGGATTAACCAGGCCAAAACTGACACCGTTCATCGCGCCCAGCTGGCATGCGGTAACCTGGCCCACGGTTTCGCCGCCTGCCAGGCGGATGACAAAGCCTCGTTGAAAAGCATGCTGCGCAATAACATCGCTATCATCACCTCCTACAACGATATGCTTTCCGCCCACCAGCCCTATGAGCGCTATCCGGAGATTATTCGCAAAGCGCTGCACTCCGCGAACGCGGTAGGCCAGGTCGCAGGGGGCGTTCCGGCGATGTGTGATGGCGTTACGCAGGGACAGGACGGAATGGAGCTGTCGCTGCTCAGCCGCGAAGTGATTGCCATGTCCGCGGCGATTGGTCTGTCGCACAACATGTTTGACGGCGCGCTCTATCTCGGGGTCTGCGATAAAATTGTTCCCGGCCTGGCGATGGCTGCGCTCTCCTTCGGCCATCTGCCGTCTATCTTTATTCCTTCCGGTCCGATGGCCAGTGGCCTGGC
Organism: Klebsiella sp. CN_Kp066; assembly: GCF_040065135.1. Classification (NCBI taxonomy): domain Bacteria; kingdom Pseudomonadati; phylum Pseudomonadota; class Gammaproteobacteria; order Enterobacterales; family Enterobacteriaceae; genus Klebsiella; species Klebsiella sp. CN_Kp066. Next base: position 133,094 of record NZ_JBEAIU010000056.1, read on the forward strand.
AAATAAAGAAAAAGTGCGCATTCGCCAGCTGTATGCGGAAGGCAAAGTGGATCGTATGGCGCTGCTGGAGTCCGAAGCTGCGTCTTACCATGCGCCTGGCACCTGCACCTTCTACGGCACCGCCAATACCAACCAGATGGTGGTTGAGTTTATGGGGATGCAGCTGCCCGGATCGTCATTTGTGCATCCGGATGCGCCGCTGCGCGAAGCGCTGACCGCCGCCGCCGCCCGCCAGGTGACTCGTCTGACCGGCAACGGTAATGAGTGGATGCCGCTGGGCAAAATGTTTGATGAAAAAGTGGTGGTTAACGGGATTGTCGCGCTGCTGGCAACCGGCGGCTCCACCAACCACACCATGCACCTGGTGGCCATGGCGCGGGCGGCGGGGATCATCATCAATTGGGATGATTTCTCCGATCTCTCTGACGTGGTGCCGCTGCTGGCGCGTCTCTACCCGAACGGCCCGGCGGATATTAACCACTTCCAGGCGGCTGGCGGGGTACCGGTGCTGGTTCGCGAACTGCTGAAAGGCGGACTGCTGCATGAAGATGTTCACACCGTGGCCGGCTTCGGCCTCTCTCGCTACACCCTGGAGCCCTGGCTTAATAACGGCGAACTTGACTGGCGCGAAGGGGCGACCGCTCCGCTGGACGAACAGGTTATCGCCACCTTTGACAAACCGTTCTCTCGCCACGGCGGCACCAAAGTCCTGAGCGGCAATCTCGGCCGCGCGGTGATGAAAACTTCCGCCGTGCCGGTTGAAAACCAGATTATAGAAGCCCCGGCGGTCGTCTTCGAGAGCCAGCATGATGTGCTGCCTGCCTTTGAAGCGGGCCTGCTCGACAAAGATTGCGTGGTTGTCGTCCGCCATCAGGGGCCAAAAGCGAACGGCATGCCAGAATTACATAAACTTATGCCGCCACTTGGTGTATTATTGGACCGCCGTTTCAAAATCGCGCTGGTGACCGATGGTCGACTCTCCGGCGCGTCAGGCAAAGTACCATCGGCAATCCACGTGACGCCTGAGGCGTACGATGGTGGCCTGCTGGCGAAGGTACGCGATGGCGATATCATCCGCGTCAATGGTCAGACGGGCGAGCTAACGCTGATGGTCGATGACGCTGAGCTGGCCGCGCGTCAGCCCCATATTCCTGACCTGAGCGGTTCGCGTGTGGGAACCGGCCGGGAAATGTTCGGTGCGCTGCGTGAGAAACTCTCCGGAGCTGAACAGGGCGCAACCTGCATCAATTTTTAAGACGATTCGATTTATAGATCTGGCGAGAGAAAATCTGATGAAAAACTGGAAAACAACTGCAGAAGCAATCCTCACCTCCGGCCCGGTTGTACCGGTAATCGTGGTGAAAAAGCTGGAACACGCTGTGCCAATGGCGAAAGCGCTGGTTGCAGGCGGCGTACGCGTACTGGAAGTCACCCTGCGTACCGAGTGTGCGATGGACGCTATCCGCGCAATCGCCAAAGAAGTCCCGGAAGCGATCGTCGGTGCCGGGACCGTCACCAACGTTGAGCAGTTGAAAGAAGTGACCGAAGCGGGCGCGCAGTTTGCTATCAGCCCGGGCCTGACCGAATCTCTGCTGAAAGCGGCGACCGGTGAAGGCACCATTCCGCTGATCCCGGGGATCAGCACCGTATCCGAGCTGATGCTGGGTATGCAGTATGGCCTGAAAGAGTTCAAATTCTTCCCGGCTGAAGCGAACGGCGGCGTGAAAGCGCTGCAGGCGATTGGTGGTCCGTTCGCGCACATTCGTTTCTGCCCGACTGGCGGCATCTCTCCGGCAAACTATCGCGATTATCTGGCGCTGAACAGCGTACTGTGCATCGGCGGTTCCTGGCTGGTTCCGGCGGATGCGCTGGAAGCCGGTGATTACGACCGTATCACCAAACTGGCTCGTGAAGCGGTAGAAGGCGCGAAGTAATCTTCGCGCGCTTACCCGAGGCCCGGTCTGCAGTCCATGCGACCGGGCTTTTTTTATCCTTCGACGACGACCGCTGAAGCCGCCGCTTTAGCCCGCGCAACCGCTTCTTCGACGTTATCGGCTATCGCCAGTGTTACGCCCAGGCGACGTGAGCCGTCAATTTCCGGCTTACCGAACAGACGCAGCTGCAGACCCGCGCCGACCGCTGCCTGGAGGTTGCTGAAGGTGACGTTCTGGCTGCTCATCTGCGGCAGAATGACCGCAGAGGCCGCCGGGCCGTACTGGCGAATCGCGCCAATCGGCAGGCCGAGAAAGGCGCGGACGTGCAGGGCGAACTCGGATAAATCCTGCGAAATCAGTGTGACCATACCGGTATCGTGCGGGCGCGGCGAGACTTCGCTAAAAATCACCTCATCGCCGCAGACGAATAGCTCAACGCCGAACAGGCCGTAACCGCCCAGCGCCAGCACCACCTGACGGGCGATGTCCTGCGCGCGTTCCTGCGCCAGCGCGCTCATCTGCTGCGGCTGCCAGGATTCACGATAGTCGCCATCTTCCTGGCGGTGGCCGACCGGCGCGCAGAAGTGCACGCCGTCCACGGCGCTGACGGTGAGAAGGGTAATTTCAAAATCAAAATTCACCACGCCTTCAACGATAACGCGACCGGCCCCGGCACGGCCGCCCTGCTGCGCATACTGCCAGGCCTCAGCCAGCTGTTCGTGGGTACGAATAAAGCTCTGGCCCTTTCCCGATGAGCTCATTACCGGCTTGACGATGCACGGCAGTCCTGTCTCGGCGACGGCCTCGCGGAAGGCGGATTCGCTGTCGGCAAAACGGTAGGCGGAGGTCGGCAGCTTCAGTTCCTCAGCGGCCAGGCGGCGGATCCCTTCACGGTTCATGGTGAGCTTCGCCGCGCGCGCGGTAGGGACGACTTTTTGCCCGGCCTGTTCCAGCGCCACCAGGGTATCGGTGGCGATGGCCTCGATTTCCGGCACGATAAAGTCAGGCTTTTCCTGCTCAATCAGCGCTTGTAAGGCTTCGCCGTGCAGCATATTAATGACGTGTGAGCGGTGCGCGACCTGCATGGCCGGCGCATCAGGGTAACGATCGACGGCGATGGTCTCAATTCCCAGGCGCTGGCATTCGATGGCCACTTCTTTACCCAGCTCGCCGGAACCTAACAGCATAACCTTTGTTGCCGCAGGGCGCAGCGCCGTACCTAATACAGTCATAACTCTCTTCCGCAGTAAAAAAACATGCGCCGCATTATAAACGAAAACGTTTGCGCATGTCTTTATGTGCATCATTTGAGTTCGCGGAAGAAATTTGATATACTGTATAAAAACACAGTACTGAGAGGCTGCATCATGGCGGTTGAAATTAAATATGTAGTGATTCGTGAAGGTGAGGAAAAAATGTCTTTTGCCAGCAAAAAAGAGGCCGATGCTTACGACAAAATGCTCGATCTGGCGGAAGTACTGAACGGCTGGCTGGTTGAGTGCCCGCTTACGCTCGATGAAGAGCAGCGCGATAGCATGGCGATGTGGCTTGCCGAGCGCAAAGACACCCTCAACCATATTCTGCGTTCCGGTAAGCTGCCGGAAGCTGAGGGCAGCGCCGATGCGCCAGCCGCGCGCGCAGAAGAAGCAGAAGAGGGTGACAAACCCGAAGAGGTCGTCGAATCGGCAGCCTCGGCACCGGCCAGGCCGCGCAAAGCGAAAGCCGCCTGAGCCATGCTGCCGCCGACACTCGTTCTGGCGGTTGGCTCCCGCGCCGCGCGCCCGGCGCGACATTTGCTCATCTTTAGCTGACGATAACGTTTCCTGACGCCGCGTCGTTTAGGCTGGTGGTATCGCTTATCGCGCAACGAGGAAATGTATGGCTAACTGGCTTAATCAACTGCAGTCTTTGCTGGGTCAGCAAGGGCAATCTTCTTCATCTGACGATCGGTCACACGGCAAAGACTTCCTGCTGCCGGGCGCGCTTGGCGGCCTGGCCGGGCTGCTGGTTGCCAGCAAATCATCGCGCAAGCTGTTAGCCAAATACGGCACCGGTGCGCTGCTGGTCGGCGGCGGCGCGGTTGCAGGCAGCGTATTGTGGAATAAATATCAGCAGAAATTGCGTACCAGCGGGCAGCAGACATCGGCGGCGCCCACGCCCGCAACTGCGGCGTCCTCCGCGCCAGCCGAACTTGATGCCCGCAGCGAAAGGCTGATTATGGCGCTGGTTTTCGCTGCTAAAAGCGATGGGCATATTGACGAACGCGAGCGGGCAAATATTGAAGCGCAGCTGCGCGCGGCGAACGTTGACGTGCAGGGGCGTGTGTTAATTGACCAGGCGCTGGCGCAGCCCCTCGACCCGCAGAGCCTGGCGCAGGGTATCAGCAGCGAGCAAGAGGCGCTGGAAGTTTACTATATCAGCTGCGCGGTCATTGATATTGACCACTTTATGGAACGCAGCTATCTGAACGCCCTCGGCGAAGCGCTGAAGCTCCCGCAGGAAGTGCGTGAAGATATCGAACGGGATATCCAGGCGCAAAAACAGGCCGTAACGCTCTAAATCCGCACGTTTCGCTTGCATCGCTGGCGACTTTTGCCACCCTTATATATTGTGTAGTCACGTCACCCTTCAGGCTGCTGTGAGCAGCCTGAAAATTTTAGTACTCAATACAAGCCGCAGAAGAATAAGCAGATGCCACCAAAAGCGAAACGGATCCCCCATGCCATGACATTACATGGCGACACGCGAATCGATAATTACTACTGGCTGCGCGATGACGATCGCGCACAGCCGGAAGTGCTTGATTATCTGCGCCAGGAAAATGAGTACGGTAAAAAAGTGATGTCTTCGCAAAGTAGCCTGCAGGACAGGGTACTCAAGGAGATTATCGACCGTATTCCGCAGCGCGAAGTGTCGGCCCCCTATAGCAAAAATGGCTATCGTTACCGTCAGGTCTATGAGCCTGGCTGCGAGTATGCGATTTATCAACGCCAGCCGGTCGTAAAAGAAGAGTGGGATGAATGGGAGGTCCTGCTTGACGGTAACCAGCGCGCGGCCGGCAGCGAATTCTACACCCTCGGGGGGTTAGGGGTTTCTCCTGACAACAACATGATGGCGGTGGCGGAAGACTATCTCTCCCGCCGGCAATATAGCCTGCGCTTCTACCCTTTAAACGACGGCGATGAATTTGCGGAAGTTCTTGAGAACGTCTCGCCTGATTTTGCCTGGAGTAATGATTCGCAGACCCTGTGGTACGTGCGTAAGCATCCTACCACGCTGCTGCCGTATCAGGTCTGGCGCCATCGCCTGGGCACACCGGCCAGTGCGGATGTTCTGGTGTATGAAGAGCAGGACGATACATTTTACGTCAGCGTACACAAGACGACTTCCCAGCAGTTTGTGGTGATTTATCTGGCCAGCGCGACCACCAGCGAAGTGCTGCTGCTTAACGCGGAAATGACCGACGCCGAGCCGGTCTGTTTTCTACCGCGGCGCAAAGACCATGAATATAGCCTCGATCACTATCAGCACGCTTTTTATCTGCGATCCAACCGTGAAGGGAAAAACTTCGGCCTTTATCGCACTACCCTGCGCGATGAGCAGCAGTGGGAGACCCTGATCGCGCCGCGTCAGGAAGTGATGCTGGAAGGATTTACTCTGTTTACCGACTGGCTGGTTGTGGAAGAGCGCCAGCGGGGGCTGACCAGCCTGCGGCAGATCAATCGTAAAACAAGAGAGTCCCAGGGCATTGCCTTTGACGATCCGGCCTATGTGACCTGGCTTGCCTATAATCCAGAGCCGGAAACCGCTCGTCTGCGCTACGGCTACTCCTCCATGACGACGCCGGATACGCTATTTGAACTGGATATGAATACCGGCGAGCGGCGGGTACTAAAACAGCAGGAAGTCAAAGGGTTTGATGCCAGCCATTATCGCAGCGAGCATTTGTGGATTAAAGCCCGCGACGGCGTCGAAGTCCCGGTCTCGCTGGTCTACCGTCATGAACATTTCCGTAAAGGCGCCAGTCCACTGCTGGTGTACGGCTACGGCTCCTATGGCGCAAGCATGGATGCGGATTTCAGCGCCAGCCGCCTGAGCTTGCTCGACCGCGGTTTTGTGTTCGCTATCGCCCATATTCGCGGCGGCGGCGAACTGGGCCAGCAGTGGTATGAAGACGGAAAGTTTTTGTGCAAGAAGAACACCTTCAACGATTATCTCGACGTCTGCGATGCGCTGCTGGCTCAGGGCTATGGCGATCCGCGCTTTTGCTACGGCATGGGCGGCAGCGCCGGCGGCATGCTGATGGGCGTGGCGGTGAACCAGCGGCCGGAGCTTTTCCACGGCGTGGTAGCCCAGGTTCCCTTTGTCGATGTCCTCACCACCATGCTCGATGAGTCGATTCCGCTAACCACCGGTGAGTTTGAGGAATGGGGGAATCCGCAGGATGAAGAGTATTACCGCTATATGAAAAGCTACAGCCCGTACGACGGCGTGCAGGCTCAGGCGTATCCGCATCTGCTGGTTACCACGGGCCTGCATGATTCGCAGGTTCAATACTGGGAGCCGGCAAAATGGGTGGCAAAACTGCGCGAGCTAAAAACGGACGATAACCTGCTGCTGCTCTGTACCGATATGGATTCCGGCCACGGCGGTAAATCCGGACGCTTCAAAAGCTATGAAGGCGTGGCGCTGGAGTTTGCGTTTCTGATTGGCCTGGCGCAGGGGACGCTGCCGGGCCAGGCGGAGGTATAGCGCCGGTTACTCCCCGAGATAGTGCTTCAGCGTCAGGCGCAGCTCGGGGCTCATGCGCTCCAGGTTATTAAACAGCCAGCGTAAATAGCCGGGATCGTTTTCCGCAACCTCGGAAACCGGCTTGCCGCGATATTTGCCGAAGGTAAAGGTGGATAGTAGCGCCGGGCGGCCGGTAATGGTCGCCATTTCCTCAGGCGTCCAGCCGGAGGTGTTGATAATATCGAGCAGCAGGGCGGCGGTGATATAGCAATCATAAAGCGCCCGGTGATGATGCAGTCCCGGTGGCGTCGTGACGCTGAGCTTGCGCGACTTATATAGCCCCATATTGCTGTACTTGATGCCTGGCCACAGGCGGCGCGCCAGCTTCATCGTGCAGATCCATTCGCCCTGCATCTCTGGCAACACCCGACGGTCAAAGCTGGCGTTATGGGCGACATACCACGGACTGCCCATATACAGCGGCACAATCTCCTCGATCCACGGCTTATCGGCGACCATCTCTTCGGTGATACGGTGAATCGCCATCGCCTGCGGACTGATGGGGCGGTCGGGGCGAACCAGATGGCTCATGGGATTGGTAATTTGTCCGTCGACAATATCAACCGAGGCGATTTCAACAATGCCTCCCTGCAATCCGCAGGTTTCTGTATCGATTACGCGCAGCATGGCTCGCTCCAGGCCAAAGAAACCAGCGTAATGCAACACGCGGGTCTTGCCAACTCGGATGTCCGCAGGGGACGGGAATTATTTCTGTTTCGGTTCATAGGGCAGGCGAGAGAGCGAAACGGAGGCCAGTCGATGGGCAATCAGACGTTCGCGAAACCAGCCGCGCAGATGTTCGGGCTGTTCTCTTTCGACTAAATCGGCAACCACCGGCATATTGTAGCGTTCTTTAAACGCAACGCCCGCCGCGGCGAGATCGACATTCACTTTGTCCATCTCCTCCTGGGATAGTTTAGCCAGGTTCTTTTCCATCGGTTTCTCCTCTGATAACGCCGCAAAAAGTACTAAGCACGCGGCAAAAAGGCAAGTCTCAGACGCTTAGCTCGACTGCGCCATTATACAGGGTTATTCTCTGTGCTACATACATAACAAAAAGGAATGACAACTATGCCAATCATCGCCGGACGCGCGCTGCGTCTGTCTCTGTTTCTCGCCGGTTGCCTCAGCGCAGCAGGCGCATTCGCCCACGCCCATTTGCAACAGCAGCTTCCGGCCGCCGGCGCGGTGGTGGCGGCTTCACCCCAGGCGCTGACCCTCAACTTCTCTGAAGGCATCGAAACGCAGTTTAGCGGCGTGACCCTCACCGGGCCGCAGCAGAATACCATCACCCTTGGTAAACCTGTCCGCAGCGACAGTAATAAGGCCGAGCTGACGGTACCGGTTGAGCAGGCGCTGACGCCGGGCGAATATACCGTTGACTGGCACGTGGTCTCCGTTGATGGCCATAAGACGAAAGGACAATACACCTTTACCGTGAAGTAAGCCGATGCTGAGTGGAGTCTATGTCAGCTTACGCTTTATCCATTTTATCTCGCTGATCGTCGCTTTCGGCTGTGTCCTCTATGGGACATGGTGGGCGCCGGTAACCTTGCGCCGCTTAATGATGCAGCGTTTCTACCCGCTAATGCGCCATTTATTGCTGGCGAGCGCGCTGTCGGCGCTGCTGATGCTGATGGCGCAGGGTGGGCTGATGGGCAGCGGCTGGCCGGACGTCTGGCAGCCGGCTATCTGGCAGGCGGTTGCCGGAACGCAGTTCGGTAGCGTGTGGATATGGCAGATTTTACTCGCCCTTGTGGCGCTGGCGGTGGTCTGGCTGAAGCCCCGACGATCGGGACGTTTGCTGCTGGTCCTGTTTTGCGCACAGCTGCTGCTGTTGGCCGGCGTCGGTCATGCCGCGATGAACGACGGCTGGCTGGGGATAGTGCAGCGGACCAACCATGCTATTCATCTGTTTTGTGTTGCCAGCTGGGTTGGCGGTCTGCTGCCGTTTATCTACTGTCTTCGCCTGGCGCACGGTCGCTGGCGGCAGGCGGCGATTGCCACCATGATGCGTTTTTCACGCTACGGGCATCTGGCGGTTGCTGGCGCTATCGCCAGCGGCGCAGTGAATGCGCTGTTGATCCAGGGCGGGCTCATCAGCGCCTCGCCCTGGGGGCGTATGCTGTTGCTCAAATGTGCGCTGGTGGCGGCAATGGTGGTAATTGCGCTGGTGAACCGGTATGTTCTGGTGCCACGCATGTCGGCAGGCGGAACGCGAGCGGAGCAGCTTATCGTGCGGACCACGCAGATAGAAATTGCGCTGGGGGCGCTGGCGCTATTTGCCGTCAGCCTGTTTGCCACCTGGGAACCTTTCTGAATAAACTGGTTAAATCATGAAAAAAATCGTTCTGACAATGTTGTTATTGGCAAGTTCTGGCGCTGCGCTGGCGGCGCCGCAGGTGATTACCGTGAGCCGCTTTGAAGTGGGTAAGGAGAGCTGGGCGTTTAATCGGGAAGAGGTGATGCTGACCTGCCGTCCGGGCAACGCGCTGTTTGCCATCAATCCGAGCACGCTGGTGCAGTACCCGTTAAACGACATCGCCGAGCAGCAGATGAAAGACGGTAAGACCAACGCGCAGCCGATTTCTGTGATCCAGATTGACGATCCGCAGCAGCCGGGACAAAAAATGAGCCTGGCGCCATTTATTGAGCGCGCGCAGAAACTCTGCTGATCGATATTTTCATCCTACTGTTTTTACATAAAAATAACCGCCATCTCCCCATTCCGGGAGCGGCGGTTTTTTGTAGGCATACGCAATCCTGAGAGGAATTATTGGTTCCCTTTTGTCACGGACTGGAAAACCTGACACGGTAAACTATTCTTATAAGGCAAGGCGACTTAGCCTGCATTAATGCCAACTTTTAGCGCACGGCTCTCTCCCAAGAGCCATTTCCCTGGACCGAATACAGGAATCGTGTTCGGTCTTTTTTTATCTTTTTTTCAGCAATCGCAGATTCCCTTCTAAAAACCCCAGCAGCTTTTTTCGGGGCTTTTTTCTTATACCACAACAATAATTTCCTAAACATTTCTTTTACAAAAAAATCGCCTGCTAACCTTTTAATAGCTCACCGTCACCAGGACGGTATCGCTGTAGGTTCCCGCAGGCTGGTTGCTCTGGTTCGGGTTAATCTTCAGGGTGTAGCTTGCAGATTGCGCGGCGCCGGAGCCGGTCACGCTGAGATTGTTATTTTCCGTCCAGGCGCTGCCGTTGGGCTGGTAAAATTGATACTGCAAAAAGGCAGTCGGTTGGTTAGCGATGGGCTGGCTCATCTGCCGCCAGTCGCCGACGCTGGCGTTAGTACTGGCGAGATTGACGGTGTAGGCCGCGTTTTTTGTGCAGCGAATGGCAAGCTGGCCGCTGTAGGAACTAAAACCGGACGGGAGGGCGGCAGGGGCAAACTCGACGTCCGGCGCGCTGTCGATATAGCAAAAATTGGTCACCCTCACCGATACGTTGACCGTAGAGACCAGGGTGCCGTTATTCGGAATACATATCTTAATGCCCAGTAGATCGAGCCCGACGTAGCAAAAACGATACACCCAGGTAATGGTTAAGACATCGCTATAGGTTCCGGCGGGCACGTTGGCTCCCGGGGTGGTTCTGAAGTAGAGCGGCATGGTGCCATCGCTCGAGTTAAATAGCCCCAGCAGCTCAAGCAGCGTTGTCCTGGACCAGCTTATTACGCCGCCATCCTGATAGGCCGGCGAGCAGGATGCGTCAGAACAGATGCTGTAAGGGATGGCATCGCCGGCGCCGTTAAGCAGCCGGGGCACTCTGTTGCTCTGGTTAGCCGACGCCAGGGTAGCGCTTAGCGTGTTGGTCGAGTTCAGCGCCACCAGTTCCGGGGTGCAGTAAAACCCCGCGCCCGCCATCACGCCCTGAGGCGCGCTGTAGAGCGTAAAGGAATCGACAGGGCCGATCGCTGGCGCACTGGTTTTGATGCTGCAGGCGGCCAGCGCGTTGCTGGCTTGCCCAAGCGCTAAAAGCATCACGAATACCCGGATGATATTTTTCAATCTTATCTCCGCTATGAAGAGGGACAGCTGACCGGGCCTATCCGCTGCGGAACCGGCGTGGTCTCCGGAAGCTCGAACGGGATGCTGCATCGAAGCTCTCCGGCATTTATTTTGACTTCGTTAATGCGCCCGAGGTGCGAGAACCAGACCACGCCGTCGTAGCCCACCAGGGCGCGCTGTTGACTATTAACTTCCTCCACCGGCGTACCGACCGGTAGCGGTTGTCCCTGAGCATCGACGAAGATGAGCGTTGCCGAGCGCACGCGGTTAACCGGGAAATCAACCAGCGCGCCGCTGCCTTCGCGTACGGCGATGCGTTTTTCCACCGTGACGGCTTCGGTATCCGTGGGCAACGGCAGCGTATCGAGGGTGACCTTTCCCGGATACCAGGCCGAAGCCCAGGGGATCAGCAGATGACCATTTTTATCGGTCACGCCGACTTTGCGGTTTTCATAATTCACCGCAATGTTTGGATAGTTGCCGGTAGAAACGACGATAAAGGCGTCGTTAATTTGCCGGGCGAAAAACAGACTGTTATCCATCAGCACGACCGAGCCTGCGGCCTCAAACCAGCTGTGATGATCGTCACGCGACCCGTAATAGCCACCGCTCAGCGTGGACACGCGATTAATCCAGGTCAGATCCGCCTGACTATAGTTATTGCCGCCGATCGAATGGGCGAGGTTCCAGCCCAGCCCGCCTTCCGCCGGGGCAGAGCGACTAACGTTGATATTTTCCCCCCATTGGCCTGAGCTGGATCGTTGACCGCTTAGCTGCACGGAGCTTTGCGAATCGAAAGGGATAATGATTTGCAACATGCTGGCGTAGCTATTGTCCTGCAGATCGCGGTTTACGCTCAGGTTGAGGCTGCTGCTTTGCCACAGGCTGCGGCTCCAGGAGAGGTTCATGAGCCGGGTATGTGAATTATCCTCGGCTTTGATATCAAAATAGCCAATGCTGAAAGATCCGAGCGCTCTGTCCCATGGGCTCAGGCTCAGCGTCGCCTGATCTGACTGATGGCTTAATGCGGCGACAGAACCGTAGGTGCTGAGGTTGTTGTAGTCGGCGCTGCGGCGAATATGCTGATAGTTCACTCCCCAGCTGCTGGCGTAATAAGAGTATCCGGCGGTGAGTTGATTGCCGCTGCCGTCGCCCCGGCTGGCGCTGGTCGACAGGCTGAGGGTGCCCAGGTTCCCCACGCCGATATCGCTGCCTATTCCGGCATTGGTTAATCCTTTGCGGTCTTCCGTATGCGTCGACAGCGTGAGCCAGTTGTTGACTCCATAGCGATAAATTGCGCTCAGCGCGCCGGCGCCATAATCGGCACTCTTGATACCGTAGTTGTTGCGCAGGGCCCCAAGGGAGAAATCAAAATCACTCAGGCCTTCGCGTAGCAGGGTGTTGGAGACATAAAAAGGAATGCTGGTGGACACCTGACGACCCAGGGCATCGGTGGTCACCACGGTAGCTTCGCCGGCGCCGCTGATCCAGGGAACGTTGGTCAGCGTATAGGGGCCACCATTGATTTGCGCGGAGCTGGTTTTATAGCCGTTAATAAACAGATCGACGCTTGAAGGAACCGCCGCGCTGCCGGATAAATTGAGCAGCGGATACGTCACCAGATCCGGGCGAACGCTGAAGTTACGGCTCAGCCGGAGTCCTCCCATTCGTACTGAACTGCTCCAGGTCAGGGCGTTACTGACCACATCCCCGGCCTGGTAGCTAATCATCTGTTCGCTGTCGCTGTATTTCCACAGGGTGTCGTAACGCATAAAGCCCTGCTGCTCGTAGCCCGTCGAAGACCAGTTTTGCCGGATGACGGCATTGTTAGAAAGAACGCCTGGCGGCCCGAAGAGGCGCGTCTCGGTATAGGTGCTGGTGGTTTGCGTTCCGCCGGACGAGAAGAGGCTGTAAGCGTCATAGTTAAATAACATGCCGGGACTGCTTATCGCGGCCTGGTAGTTTTGTCCCGTCGTCTCCCCGATGCGCTGCTCGGGAAGCCAATTGTCCGGCACCCGGAGATTGAGCATTTGCCCCGGCCGATCGTATTCCACTTTAACCGAGGGGATCGTCGTCACGTCAACCAGCGCATCTTGGGTCTGTAAGGGAATATGCGCCTGGCGCAAAACCTCGGCGGCGATCCAATAGCGACCCGCAATAACCTTTACAGGAGCGGCGCTCGCCAGGAGATTCCCGTTGACCGATACGCTGAGATACAGCTCATACTCCTGCTTATCGCTGTATGAAGCTGCTGGCGCAGGCAACGAATCATAGGTCGCAGCGCAGGCCGTTACCGACGCTAGTGCCAACAGCCCTCCGGTCGCTGCCCTTTTCAGATCGCGCATTATCAACGATCCGCCGGAATTTCCACCGCCTGGCCGTTATCTGTTAATTTCGCGAACAGGTGCATGCCTGAGGGGACTGAAGCGTTTCCCACCAGCGGGAAACAGCTCTTTTTCTGCGCCAGCACGTAGCCGAGCAGGCCATTGGCCTGAGCTATCTGGCCCTTGCCACCGGCATTGGCCCAGTAAACCGCGCTGAGCCGGGCATGCTGATTGCCGGTATTGTCGATGCACAGCGTCTGGCGGCTATTTTGCCGCGAGAGCGACCAGCGCAGCGTGGTTCTTACCGCTTCCACGGATCCATTGTTCTTCAGCGGGTTGATGCCCTGTCCGTAGGTAAACAACGGCAGGACATAGCGCATGCGCATTTTCAGTCCGGCGGAATTCTGTTCCTTCTGCGCCGTCGGTTCAGCGGCAGGGATCTCATCGATAACAATACGGTAGGATTGTTCTTTGCCAGCCGTGACGGGGGCGATGCGCATCAACCGTACCAGCTGACGCTGGCCGGGCGCGACGGTGGTAAAAGGTGGGCTGGCGACGACGTCACGCTGATCGGCATAGGCATCGGACGACCCTTTTTGGTCCCAGGAAAAAACGCGCAGCTGTAAATTAACCGGGGTAGCGCCGCGGTTTTCCAGCCACAGCTCTGACCCCTTTTCGTGGCTTTCGATAGTCTGGAAGATGGGCCAAACGAGGACGGAGCTTGCGGCCATAACGGAGCAGGGGAGAGATAAAGCGAATGTAAACAGCGCAAATCTACAGCGAATCATAGTTAACCTGTGATGATTTAATAGGTCAGCGTGACGGTGACCGTGTCGGTATAGGAGCCCACCGCCGGGAAGCCATTCGTGGCAAAAAGGCGGCCATAAACCGTATAGGTTTGCGTGGAGCTCGGAAATGATGCAACGCTCAGGGCCAGAGTACTGTTGCCCCAAACGTTAGCGCGGTTGGCATCCTGATAAAGCTGATAGGCCAGCGTGTTGCCGCCGCCGTTCGACATATAGCGCCGGGTGGCCGAACCGCCGTTTACGCCATAGTCGAGAGCGATTGAGATAGCGGTGCCGGGGGTACAGGTCACGATGATTGAGCCGGCGCCGGAAGTACTGGCGACATCAACATTGTTATAAAGCGATGACAGAGTGCCAAAACTCAAGGTGCCGAAATCCGTCGTTTGGGAGCCATCCCCCGCGCCAAGCGCGCAGCCAGCGGTTATCTGCGCGGAGACTTTGAAGGTCTTCTGGACAGTAGCGGCGTGGGCGCCCGAGGTAAAAAGCAGAAATAATATAAGCCACTCTGGTCGAAGCATGACGCCCATTTTCCTTATGCGATTACCAGGTTAACGTTGCGGTTACGATGTCGTCATACACATCGGCTGTCGGCGCGTTGACGCTCTGGTCTTCGGGGCGAATACGGGCAAAAACGGGGATAGCCTGCGGGTTGCCTGTGCCTACGATAGCGATTGTTCCGCCGGGTAAAATTTCCTGACTGCGGCCGGCATCGGCATAGAGCCGATAAGCAATCTGCTGGTTTCCTGCCGCGTTTTTCATGTAACGCAGAGCAGCATCGCCATACTGGCCGCCGTCCAGCGTCAGCGTTGAGTCAAGATCTTCGGTACAGGTCACGGTAAGCGCGTTACCTCCGCCGCTTCCGGTGACGCTTGCATCAATGGAGTTGGCTAAATCACCGTAGGCGCCGAAATTAATCGTGCCCCAGCGGTTGTTTTCTCCATTTCGGACGTTCGATACGCTGCAGCCGCTGCCAAGTGTGACCTGAACACTAATCTGGCCGCTTAATGTTCCCGCTGCGGAAGCCGGTTGCGTAAGAACTATGGCGCTCAGTAAGCCGCCCAGGATACTGCGCGATATCGTTTTCACGTTCATCGAAAACCTCTTAGTGGAAAGCCGCTGAAGAAAAACAACAATGTAGCGATAGTCGTGGGTCACCGTTTAACAACCACGGTTTTGTTGGTTAACGTATAGCTACTTCTGTGGGATATGGGTAACTTTGCGTTTATGACTGTGTTTTGGTTGTGAAATAGTTTTTTAGTCTGATTTATTGCTATTCTGTTGAAATAAAATTCCTTATGTTAATATTTTGTTGGTTTTATGTGTTTCCTTTGTTTTTTGAAGGAGCGAAAAGAGAATGCGATTTTTTTAAAATCACAATCGGGCGCAAAGTTTGAAACAAAAAATCTGGACAAAAAGGCGTGTGTAGACACTTACCGTGCGGTTGAGCGACAACGAGGAGAAAACACCTGCACGAAATCAGGCCCATAGTGCAGGTGAACTTTACGGGCCAACATCGGAAGTGACCCAGTATACACATTTGTATGACAAATAGAATAATAGATAAGAAAACGCCTTAAATTTTTTGCCTATTATTTTAACGGCGCTTGTCCGAGGTATTGCAAAGAAAGGATAGGCAGCTTAGAGGCGACAAAGAAATAACGCCCAGGGCATTATTCTGGCGTCACAAAAGAGGGGTACAGCGTTGTTTCAAGGTAGCTAACAATGAACCATATTTCGTCACTAAAAATAAACCAGAGAGCAGCGGACAAAATAATCAACAGGATAGCCAGCAGGAGTATTTCTGTTTTGCTCATAACTTCACTAGCCGTCCGCAAGGAGTACAACGAAGTTATGATAGTAACTAAAGCGGCGTAGAAGATGCAAACGCCGCTGTGCTATACGGCGTTGATGAAACGTTTGCAGCGTTAATCCATGATAATTGTCATCTGCGCAGCCATATCATCCAGCAGCTGGAAGCGGCGACGATATTCAGCGCGCTTCTTACTGGCAATGCTCTCAAGCGTCTTTCTTTCCAGCTTCAGTGGTAAGCGCCAGCGCCATGCAGTGTCGGCTACCCCTTCGATAGATTGCCAGAATTCATCATAGCTGGCGTGGAAATGGCGCCCTTTGCTCAGACGATAGCGCAGCGCGCGGAAGACGTGACCGTTATCGCTGACTCCGTAAATATGTTGAATGCCGCAACGCGCCGCCATTAGCCAGATAAACTCCATCAGCAGGCGTTTCGGGAACAGACCGTAGCAGGCGCGGGTTGCTCGTTTAATCACTTCATGCGAAATATTGCTACGCGGCCCCTGCAGGCCGCCAATAGTCAACTGCCAGCAATCCTGCTGACGGGAAACGCTAAAAGTCGCGCTGGCGAGCACGATCCCATCGCCATCGCGCAGCCATAGGGTCGTTTCACCCTCGCGTTCAGCTTTGCCCGCCGAAGAGGCGGAAAGCGTAAACCGGCTGTCGTCCTTGCCTGCCAGCTCAAGCAGCGGCAGCTCATTCGCTGCGGTCATGGCATCAGCCAGGCGCGATCCGCCCAGCGAGTCGACAAACTGGTAGTGGCTGATAATCGCGTGCGCGCGCTGGCTGGCGTTGAGCCCGCGGGTTAAATACTGACGATGAACCTTGCCCGGCAGAGTCACCTGAGCGGTCAGTAGCTGATTGAAGTCCGCGCGCGCCGACAGGCTCTCCAGCATGCTGCGCGTTGGCGCATAAAATAATGCCGTGCGCAGTAAAAACTTCAGCCGGTAATTACGTTTTTGCCAGATGGGTGCAGGGGTGAGTCGCCCCATCACCAGGTCGGCAATAAGATTGGGGCGTCGTTCAACGACCCCGGCTGAATGCAGGCTGTTATCCGTCACGATGAATACCTCGTTGTTATTTAGCCTCTATTCTAGGGATATATCGTGAGGAGCTTAATGCCCTGGCGGACTATATTTGGCTTTCGTTTAAACTCGATTGAGGTGGCAATATTACGCCCGCGGCAGCGGGAGAATTTTCCTATAATTAGGTCAGGAGGACGAAATATGTATCAGCGTATTAACGGTTCCGCCTGGCGTAATATCTGGCTGGTTGGCGACCTGCACGGCTGCTTTGCGCGGCTGATGGAAGCCCTTCGCGAGCGCAGGTTCGATCCTTACCAGGACCTGCTTCTTTCCGTGGGCGATCTGATCGATCGTGGGCCGCAAAGCGCGGAGTGTCTGGATTTACTGCGCTATCGCTGGTTTTTCGCGGTGCGCGGCAACCATGAACAGATGGCGCTGGATACGCTTGCCGATGGCGAACCGATGCTCTGGGAAATGAACGGCGGTGGCTGGTATACGCAACGCTCAGAACAGCAGAAAGAGCGCCTCGCGCCGCTTATCGCCCGCTGCCGTCATCTGCCGCTGATTATTGAGCTCCACAGCGCTGAGCAAGTCGATGTTATCGCCCATGCGGATTATCCGGCGACGCTTTATCGCTGGCAGCAGGCGGTGGATGAGCATCAGGTGCTGTGGAGCCGACAGCGTCTTACCGATCATCTCTCCGGGCGTCACGGCGCGATTGCCGGTGCTGACCACTTCTGGTTCGGCCATACGCCGCTTAAACGGCGTTACGACTACGATAATCAGCACTATATTGATACCGGGGCGGTATTTGGCGGGGAGTTAACCCTGGCGGCGCTACAGAGGACGGGCTAAAAGTCACTGTACTCCTGGGCGGGCAGCCAGAAACTATCGATAAAATCCTCTACCGGAAAGCAGCCGCCGTGACGTATTCGCTGATCGTCCATCGCTGCGGTGCACTGCCGTTCGTTATCGTACACATCCACAACGATATCTTCACAGCCTCCGTCGAGGTAACAAATAAACAGCACTAAGGCAAACATCCCGGTCTCATATCCTGAAAAACATAGTTATAAGTGTAGGAGATGTCGGGAAAGCAGGGGGAATAAATAACCCGTCTCAGGCGACGGGTTCCTTTGAATCAGGCGAGACGCATGATCCAGGCATCGGACTGACGATCGTAGTGCTTACGGTAGAGGACGGAATGTTCACCATCAAGTATGGCGGGTACGCTGGTGTCCGCGTCCCATGCATCTAGCTGCATACATAAATCCGGATCGGATTTGCAGGGTATGCTTAACGTTCGCTCTCCCTGCTGTTCGCCGTGCAGTTCGGCGTCGTCTATTTCAAACGCGCCGATACGTACGCTGGTTTTACTCATAAATTCACCCCGTTGATCTGCTGATTTGTGGTACGACCAGTTAAGGCCGCCATTTTTCAGCGTAGACAAAGGTGCGCAAAGCGCCAGTGAAAAAATGCTGTTTTTCCGTTCGTCATCACGCTTTAGTGCTAAAAAGCTTTCCGTCGCGCACCAGTTCACGGGGATAGCTGTTTTTTAAACGCGAGCCGATTTTTTTCGCCAGCCCCAGCGGCGCGCCCTGAAACGTGACAATAACATCATCCTGCTGCGGCGGTACTGCAGGATAGACGTCACGACCGCGGTACCACTCTTCCGCTTCGGCCTGGGTCAGCTCAAAAGGGGCATCAGGCGCGGCAAGCGCAATGACCGCTTCGTGCTGCCAGCGATAGCCTTTGTTGTGGGTTTCGGCAAGACGGATACCGATGCGGGAAAAGCGCACTTTGCCGAATAGCGACTCGAGCGCCTGAGGGAATAGCCAGATTTCTTTATCCCGCTGCCAGAGCGTATGGTCAGCGCCCCAATGCAGGCCAACGGCGGCAGCGGCGGTCGCAATGGCGGCCGATTCGCGGCTTTTAAGCGGGATAAAGGGGAATTTACCGACCTTATAACCCGGCGCCGGCAGCGGTGCGATGGCGGCGGTTTTACGCAGACGGGCGACGAAGAAGCCTTCGCAATCGAAAATCTGCGGGAACACGTGCAGGAAACCCTCTTCGGTTAGCGCCTCGCTGGCCTGCGGGAACAGCGAACCGAGCGGCAGTACCTCTGCCGCCTGCGGATAGCGCGCCAGTAGTACGTTGACCACGTCTTCGTTTTCTTGCCGGTTCAGGGTACAGGTAGAGTAGACCAGCGTGCCGCCGGGGCGAAGCGCATGAAACGCGCTGTCGATAAGCTCGCGCTGGGTCTCGGCGATACTGGCGTTGCTTTCCGGCGACCAGTTTTTTAACGCATCGGGGTCTTTCCGTACCACGCCTTCGCCGGAGCAGGGGGCGTCGAGGAGAATCGCATCAAAACACTCCGGCAGCGCGGCGCCGAATACGCGCCCATCAAAATGGGTCAGCGCCACGTTGCCGATCCCGCAGCGGCTGATATTGGCGTGCAGCACTTTAACCCGGCTGGCGGAATATTCGTTGGCCAGGATCCCGCCTTTATTGCCCATGCGCGCGGCGATCTGGGTGGTTTTTGACCCCGGCGCGGCGGCGACGTCCATCACCCGGTTCGGCATATTTCCGTCGGCAAACAGCGCGGCGACCGGCAGCATGGAGCTCGCTTCCTGGATGTAAAACAGCCCGCTGAGATGTTCAGCGGTGCTGCCCAGCGGCAGGGCGTCGTCTTCCTCGCGATCGATCCAAAAACCCTCCTCACACCAGGGTACCGGCGTTAGCTGCCAGCCGTAGGGGGCGACCAGCTGCAAAAAGTCAGCCACGCTGATTTTTAGCGTATTTACGCGAAGGCTTCGGCGCAGGGGGCGCTGGCAGGCGGCGATAAAGTCAGCGAAAGAGAGATGCGTCGGCATTGCCGTACGCATTTGAGCGAGGAATTCTTCAGGAAGATAGACAGCGTTTTGAGCCACGGGGAGCGCACCACAACGAAAAAAGGGGGCGTAGTTTACCATAAAGGCTCCGGCGACGGACACCGGAGCCTGTTATGCTTAGCGCGGCAGGGCGGTACCCCATTCGCGCCACTCTTTCGGTTCACTCTCCAGCAGCAGGAAGTGTTTACCATCCTGCGCTTTCGGCGCCAGCGGCGTACCCGGAGGCGTCGCAAAAGCGATGCCGCCGCGAATGAACTGATTGAAGGTACCGGTTTTCACCACGCCGCCGATCAGGCCAAAGTCGAGGCTATAGCCGGAAGCCAGCCAGAACACCGAGTTGTTGCGCACCAGATACTGATAACGTTTACTGATACGCAGCTGTACCATGACGCGATCCGACATCGAACCGAGCATCAGGCCGGTAACCGTACCGACTTCAAGCCCGCGGAACAGCACCGGCGTGCCGATACCCAGCGAACCGGCTTCGGGTACTTCGACGATAATGCTCAGGCCGTCGATATAACGTGAGTCGCTAATCGTGGTTTCCTGAATTTCAAAATCACGGCGCGGCGCACCGCGTCCCGGCTCCACGTTAATATAGGCCTGGAAGAGCGTATCCAGATGCTCGACGCCCGCTGCGGAAATCTGCGGAGTAATCACCGAGAAACGCGTGCCGGCGCGGGCGAAGGTGTTGACGTATTCCGGATAGAGAACCGCTTTCGCCTGCACTTCGTTTTTCGCGGTAATTAAATTCAGCGATTGGATCTGCCCAATATCAATCCCCAGGTAGCGAATCGGCATACCTTCGGCGATTTTACCGGCGTCGAAGGCGTGCAGGGTTATCTGGCCACCCACCGCGCGGGCGGCGGTTTCCGACGCATACAGCACGCGTTTATTATCGATACGCGCGCTGGCGCTGGCGCCGCTCAGATTATCAAAGCTTATCGCGCCTTTCAGCGCGCGGGAGAGCGGGGAGGCCTGAACCGTCAGGCCGCTGCCGTTAAGCTGCACTTTCGCGCCGCCTTCGGCCCAGAACACGCTGTTACTGGTGAGCAGATGGCGATATTCCGGTTTGATATGGATGTTGATCTCAAAAGCGTTCTTGCGCGGCTGAACGGTGATGATTTCCCCGACTGCGAATTTACGATACAGCACCACCGATCCTGCCTGGACGTCCGGCAGCGTCTCAGCTGAGAGCGTGAGAGTGGTGGTCGGCAGATCGCTCATGCTGTTTTCCAGCGCTTTTTCCTGGTTGGCGTACAGCGGATAGCGGCTTTGCATCGCCCCTTTGTCGCCCGGAATAATGCGGATCCCGCCGTTGACCCATTCGCTGGCGCTGGCGCCGAGGAACTCCACGCCATCAATACCGACTTTGACGTCGATACGGCTATTGACCACGAATTTGCTGTCGCCGCGCACCAGTGAACGGTACTCGGGCATGACTGCGACCTGGAAAGTGACGCCGTCGGCGTTTAGCTTGCGCTCCAGAACCTGGCCAATCTGAACGCCGTGCAGGATCAGCGGCTGCCCGGCATCAATACCGTAGCTTTCCGGCGCGGTGAGCGTGACGGTTGCGACATCCGGCTCTTCCAGGATGGATTTATCGGCTGGCAGCACCGCAAACTGGTTGCGCGGTTCACCCTCGCCGGGGACCAGCTCAAAGGTGGTACCGGTCAGCAGGGCGCTGACGCTGGGATTATCCAGCGAGATTTTCGGCTTCTTCATCTGAATCAGCGTCTTCTCGCGCAGCAAGCTGACGACGCTGGGATCGACGGTCATTTCGCCGGTGACTTTCCCGTCAGCATTGAGATTCAGTTTACTGAGCTGGCCGACCTCCAGACCCTGATACATCAGCGGTGTAGAGCCCGCTTTTAACCCTGCGCCGTCCGGAAGGTCCAGTTTAACCACCACTCCGCGCTGGCTGTGCGCCAGGTCTTCGTATAAGTGATAATCGGTATTCTGCTGAGCCTGCGGAGAATCATCGGGGGAATCAAAGGCGATAGCGCCGTTCACCAGCGCGGAGAGGCTGTCCAGCTGAACTTTAGCTCCGCTCAGGCTGACGTCCGCCTTTACGCCAGATACGTTCCAGAAGCGGCTCTCTTTTTTCACCAGATTGGTGAAACGCCGCTCGATCAGTACATCAATCGTGACGCCCTGATTGTTCGGATTAATGGCGTAGTCATACACCCGGCCGACCGGAATCTTACGGAAGTAGACCAGCGAACCGCTGGTTAACGAGCCTAAATCCGCTGACTTGAGATGGATCATCAGCTCGCCGTTATTAATGTGGTACTTCGGCTGGGTATCGAGGGCGACAAAATGATCCTCGGGCTCGCCCTGACCTGGCATCATGCCGATATAGTTGCCGCCAACCAGCGCATCCAGGCCGGACACGCCGGCAAGCGAGGCTTTCGGCGTCACCAGCCAGAACTGGGTCTCCTTGCGCAGCGCATCTTTCATATCGCCTTTGACGCTGGCAGAAACCTCGATTTTACTCAGATCTTTGCTTAGCGAGATATTCTCGACCGTACCGACTTCTACCCCCTGATAGCGGATAGGCGTCCGTCCCGGAACGATGCCGTTGGCCGACTGGAAGTCGATGACGATCGTCGTACCGCGATCCTGATAGCTGGTCCAAATCAGCCAACCGGCAATCAGCAGCGCGATGACCGGCAGCAGCCAGAACGGTGAAATGCGGCGTTTAGTTTTAATCTTGGCTTCAGTCGGCGAAGCGGGCGTTTCCTGACTCATGTGCGTCCCAAAGTAAGCGGCTGTCCAGCCATTCAACAGCAAGGATAGTTAAAATTACCGCGGCGCCAAAATAGACCGCGGCGGGCCCCATCGTAAACGCGAGGAGCTGATCGCGGTTGATCAGCGACATGGTTAATGCGATGACAAAAAGATCCAACATAGACCAGCGGCCGATCCAGGTAATCAGCCGCAGCAGCAGGATGCGGGTACGTAGCCCCTGTTCACACTTGAATTGTATGCTGACCAGCAGGGTAAACAATACAATAACTTTGGTGAATGGGACCAGAATACTGGCGATGAACACCACCCCGGCGATGGCGACGTTGCTGCTGGCCAGCGACATAATGCCGGAAAGGATGGTGTCTTCCTGACGCGCGCCGTTGACGTAGATGATCGAGATCGGCAGCAGGTTGGCAGGAAGCAGGAAAACCAGTGATGCGATCAGCGCAGCCCAGCTCTTTTGCAGGCTTTGCCGGCGTCGATGGCGCAGAGGCGTGTGGCAGCGGCGGCAGCGCCCGCGCGCATCGCGATGTCCGGTATAATGGCAGCCCAGACAGACCTGAAGATTTTCATCCGGGCGCAGCGCCGGGCGCTGGGGATAAAAACGCTCCCAGAGCTCTTCAACGTTCATATGGATAAGCGTCAGGATACTGAGCAGCGTGAGGGAAATATAGGCGACAAGCCCGATACCCGGCTGCAGGAAGGCGTAATCCTGCACTTTAATGGAGGCGACGCCGATGCCGACCAGGTAAATATCCAGCATTACCCACTCCTTGAGCCGCTCCAGCATCAGCAGTATCGGTCGCAGATTCATGCCCAGCACGTTGCCCAACCACAGGTAGGCGATTGACACCACCAGCAGCACCGGCGCGACGACCGCGCAAAAGAGCACCATCGCCGCCGTGAGCGGATCGCCCTGGCCGGTCATTTGCCAGATGCCCTGAAGGACGTTAGCGTCGATACGCACGCCCAGCAGATGCAAACGTAGCAGCGGTTCGCTCCACGCAAAAGGCATCAGCAGCAGCATAGCGATCGCCATGCTGCCCAGCCGGGTAAGCGACCAGTCGCGGCCATCGCGCACTTTGGCGTTGCAGCGAGGGCACCAGGCGCTTTGATCCTTTTTGAGGACCGGTAAACTAAACAGCAGGTCGCACTGTGGGCAGCGCTGATAGTGAGCGTGCGCAACAGGGGCGCTGACCGAGTAGACGATCATCTTTTTTGCTGGCGTAATCCTGGGTGTTTTTAGTGGCATTTATAACTTACAGAAATGAATGTATCTCTCTATCTTAACTCAGGAATGAATTCATCTTGAGCATGAATGCATTTAAAGCTTATTTTATTAGGCTGTAAGTGTAAGGCAGTAAGACAACTAAGCGATCATATAATGAACAAATCAGAATTCTACGCGGATTTAAACCGCGATTTTCAGGCGTTAATGGCAGGCGAAACCAGCTTCCTGGCGATGATCTCAAATACCAGCGCGCTGTTATTTGAACGACTGGCGGAAGTGAACTGGGCCGGTTTCTATCTGCTGGAAGGCGATACTCTCATCCTCGGGCCGTTCCAGGGCAAGCTGGCCTGCGTGCGTATTCCGGTAGGACGCGGCGTATGCGGGACTGCCGTCGCGCAGAATCGCGTGCAGCGGGTCGAGGATGTTCACGCCTTTGATGGCCACATCGCCTGCGATGCCGCCAGCAATTCGGAAATTGTCTTCCCGCTACGGGTGAACAATCAAACCATCGGCGTCCTGGACATCGATAGCACGGCGCATTCCCGCTTCACCGTTGAAGACGAGCGGGGTCTGGCAGAACTGGTCTCGCATCTGGAAAAACTCATTTCTGCCACGGATTATCAAAAAATATTCACCCGCGTCGCAGGATAATCAACGGATAACGTAGCATTTACCGAGGACGTCATTATAATGACGCCTGTTCATGCCTGCGGCTTGTTGGCTACGTCCGTTGTAATCAGGAAATTTCATGGAAAATCAACCTAAGTTGAATAGCAGTAAAGAAGTCATTGCGTTTCTGGCCGAACGTTTCCCTCAGTGCTTTAGCGCTGAAGGCGAAGCTCGCCCCCTGAAAGTCGGTATTTTTCAGGATCTCGTTGAGCGCGTTGGCGGAGAGATGAATCTCAGCAAAACCCAACTTCGCGCTGCTTTGCGTCTTTATACTTCGAGCTGGCGCTATCTGTACGGCGTTAAGCCAGGCGCTGTCCGCGTTGACCTTGACGGCAACCCGTGCGGCGAACTGGAAGAGCAGCATGTCGCTCATGCCCGCCAGCAGCTTGAAGAAGCAAAAGCCCGCGTTCAGGCGCAGCGCGAAGCGCAGCAGGCCAAAAAACGTGAAGCCGCTGCCGCGGCAGGCCAGCCGGAAGAGGGAGCACGTCGCGAGCGTAAACCGCGTCCTCAGCCTCAGGCTCGTCGCAAAGAAGGCGCTGAGCAGCGTAAACCACGCCCGGCAGCAGCAGCCAAAGCGCCGCGCGAAGAGCGTCATACCCCTGTATCAGATGTGTCTGTATTGACCGTTGGCCAGGCACTGAAGGTGAAAGCAGGCAATAATGCAATGGACGCCACCGTCCTGGAAATCACCAAAGATGGCGTTCGTGTACAGCTGACTTCTGGTATGTCAATGATTGTACGCGCAGAACACCTGGTGTTCTGAAACGGAGGCCGGGCCAGGCATGAACAAATTCTTTAAGCTCACCGCGTTGGCGGGCCTGCTGGTAATAGCAGGCCAGTCGTTCGCCGTGGACGATATAACCCGGGTCGATCAAATCCCCGTGCTGAAAGAAGAGCCGCAGCACGCGACGGTGAGCGAGCGCGTAACATCGCGCTTTACCCGCTCTCACTACCGCCAGTTCGATCTCGACAATGCCTTTTCGGCGAAAATTTTCGATCGCTACCTGAACCTGCTGGATTACAGCCATAACGTACTGTTAGCCAGCGACGTCAACCAGTTTGCCGCGAAAAAGAATCAAATCGGCGATGAACTGCGCAGTGGGAAGCTGGACGTATTTTACGACCTGTATAACCTGGCGCAGAAGCGTCGCTTTGAGCGCTATCAATATGCGCTGAAAGTGCTGGAACGGCCGATGGATTTTACCGGCCACGATAATTTCAACCTTGACCGTAGCAAGTCGCCTTGGCCGAAAGATGAAGCCGAGCTGAACGCGCTGTGGGATGCCAAGGTGAAGTTTGACCAGCTAAGCCTGAAGCTGGCTGGCAAAGATGATAAAGAGATTCGCGAAACCTTAACCCGCCGCTACAAGTTTGCTATCCGCCGTCTGGCGCAAACCAATAGCGAAGACGTGTTCTCACTGGCGATGACCGCCTTTGCGCGTGAAATCGACCCGCATACAAACTATCTCTCACCGCGCAACACCGAGCAGTTCAATACTGAAATGAGCCTGTCTCTGGAAGGTATCGGCGCGGTGCTGCAGATGGACGACGACTACACGGTGATCAATTCTCTGGTCGCGGGCGGTCCGGCGGCGAAGAGTAAAGCCATCAGCGTGGGCGATCGCATCGTTGGCGTCGGCCAGCCTGGTAAAGGCATGGTCGATGTGATCGGCTGGCGTCTTGATGATGTCGTCGCGCTGATTAAAGGTCCAAAGGGCAGCAAGGTTCGCCTGGAGATTCTCCCGGCGGGTAAAGGCGCCAAAACGCGTATTGTGACCCTCACGCGTGAACGCATTCGTCTAGAAGACCGTGCGGTTAAGATGTCAGTCAAAACCGTTGGCAAAGAAAAAGTTGGCGTGCTGGATATTCCTGGCTTCTATGTTGGCCTGACGGATGACGTTAAAGTTCAGCTGCAAAAGCTGGAGAAACAAAACGTTAGCAGTATCGTCATCGATCTGCGCAGCAACGGCGGCGGGGCGCTGACCGAAGCGGTTTCGCTTTCTGGCCTGTTTATCCCCTCCGGCCCGGTTGTCCAGGTTCGCGATAATAACGGTAAAGTCCGTGAAGACAGCGATACCGATGGCGTGGTGTACTACAAAGGTCCACTGGTCGTCCTGGTCGATCGTTTCAGCGCCTCGGCTTCCGAAATTTTCGCCGCTGCGATGCAGGATTATGGCCGCGCGCTGATCGTCGGAGAGCCGACCTTCGGTAAAGGGACCGTCCAGCAGTATCGTTCGCTGAACCGTATCTACGATCAGATGCTGCGTCCTGACTGGCCGGCGCTGGGTTCCGTACAGTACACTATCCAGAAATTCTATCGCATCAACGGCGGTAGTACTCAGCGCAAGGGTGTAACGCCGGATATCATGATGCCGACCGGAACCGAAGAGCGTGAGACCGGCGAGCAGTATGAAGACAACGCGCTGCCGTGGGATAGCGTCAATGCGGCAACCTTCGTGAAATATGGCGATTTGACGCCGTTTGGACCGGAACTGCTGAAGCGTCACGATGCGCGTATTGCCAAAGATCCTGAGTTCCAGTACATCATGAAGGATATTGCTCGCTATAACGCGATGAAAGACAAACGCAACATCGTTTCCCTGAACTACGCGCAGCGTGAAAAGGAGAACGAAGAAGATGATGCGATTCGTCTGGCCCGCGTTAACGATCGCCTGAAACGCGAAGGTAAGCCGTTACTGAAAAAGCTGGAAGATCTGCCGAAGGATTACCAGGAGCCCGATCCGTATCTTGATGAAACGGTTCATATTGCGCTCGACCTGGCCCATGAGGAAAAGGATCGGCCAGCGGTAGAGCCCCCGGCCAGTAAATAATCCCCCCAACGGGCACAATGATTTGTGCCCGTTTTCTTTC
Organism: Klebsiella sp. CN_Kp066; assembly: GCF_040065135.1. Lineage (NCBI taxonomy): Bacteria > Pseudomonadati > Pseudomonadota > Gammaproteobacteria > Enterobacterales > Enterobacteriaceae > Klebsiella > Klebsiella sp. CN_Kp066. The sequence continues at coordinate 160,217 of NZ_JBEAIU010000056.1, forward strand.
GCTTCTTTCCCAACGTTCATTGCCTGATTTCAACAAAATGTCAACGCTTTTGCCCAGCGTCAGCAATATGCTACAAAATGTAAAGTTGTGTCTTTCTCGTGACTTAGCGGGGGCTGATGGTTGAAAATTAGCGTTCTACCCATACCATGTGGGTAATCGCATAGTGCGTTTTGTTAAATCGAGGTAAAAAGAAAATTATGATGCGAATCGCGCTTTTCCTGCTGACCAACCTGGCAGTGATGGTGGTGTTCGGGCTGGTGCTAAGCCTGACGGGAATTCAGTCAAGCAGCATGACCGGGCTGCTGATCATGGCGCTGTTGTTTGGCTTCGGCGGTTCAATCGTTTCGCTGCTGATGTCGAAATGGATGGCGTTGAAATCGGTGGGTGGGGAAGTCATTGAGCAGCCGCGTAACGAAACCGAGCGCTGGTTGATGAATACCGTCGCGCAGCAGGCGCGCCAGGCGGGAATTGCCATGCCGCAGGTCGCGGTCTACCATGCGCCGGATATTAACGCCTTCGCGACCGGCGCGCGCCGCGATGCGTCGCTGGTTGCGGTCAGCACCGGGCTGTTGCAGAACATGAGCCGTGATGAAGCGGAAGCGGTTATCGCCCATGAGATTAGCCACATCGCTAACGGCGATATGGTCACGATGACGCTGATTCAGGGGGTAGTGAACACCTTCGTTATCTTTATCTCGCGCGTTATCGCGCAGATTGCGGCGGGCTTCCTCGGCGGCAACCGCGATGAAGGTGAAAGCAGCAACGGCAACCCGCTGATCTACTTTGCGGTTGCTACGGTACTGGAGCTGGTGTTTGGTATTCTGGCCAGCATCATCACCATGTGGTTCTCCCGCTACCGCGAATTCCATGCGGACGCTGGCTCAGCGAAACTGGTGGGGCGTGAGAAAATGATCGCTGCGCTGCAGCGTCTGAAAACCAGCTATGAGCCGCAGGAGGCCAGCAGCATGATGGCATTCTGCATTAACGGTAAAGCGAAATCCATGAGCGAGCTGTTTATGACTCACCCGCCTCTGGATAAGCGTATTGAAGCCCTGCGCAGCGGCGAATACCTGAAGTAATCGCCGCTCCCGGCCCTGAAAACAAAAATCCGCAACCTTCGGGCTGCGGATTTTTTTATGTCGATTCTTTGCCTACAGCCTGGCGCGCGGCTGCGTGACGCGTAGCCCGCTGACGGCAGCGGCGACGACGGCTAGGATCCCGGCCAGCAGAAGTGCGGTATGAGTTCCGCTATTGCCCAGCAGGTTAAACAGCAGCGCCACCAGCGCGGCGCCTGTACTCTGGCCAAGCAGACGGGCGGTACCCAACATGCCGCTTGCTCCGCCGCTGCGGTGAGCCGGCGCTGAAGAGACGATCGTATGGTTGTTGGGTGACTGGAACAGGCCAAAGCCCGCGCCGCAGAGCGCCATTCGCCAGATAATATCCAGATCCGTGGGTGTGGAGGGGAGCATCGCCAGACCGAACAGGCCACAGGCCATTACCAGCAGACCAATCGCCCCCAGCAGACCGGCGTGAAATTTCTCTATCAAATAGCCTGCCAGCGGCGCCATTACCATGGTTGCCAGCGGCCACGGCGTCAGGAGCAGACCGGTTTCCACCTCGCTGCGTCCAAGCATCGACTGCAGGAAGAATGGTAGCGAAACCATGGCCAGCATCTGGGCGCAGAAGGAGCATATCGAGGTGCAGATGGACAGGGAAAAAATCGGAATGCGCAGCAGATCGACGGGTAGCAGGGGAACCGGCATTCTGAGCTGACGGCGGACAAAAAAGAATCCAACGACCAGCATCGCAATAACCTCCGCCAGCACCAGCTCGCCGGATTGGCCCTGTGCGAACCCGCCGAGAGCGGTAATTAATAAGCCGAAAGTGAGAGCATTCATGATGGCGCTGGGCAGATCGAAGCGGGTGACCTTGCTCCCGCCGACATTGGCGGGCAGGTAGCGCATCGCGAGAACCAGTGAGATAACGCCCAGCGGAACGTTAATGAGAAACAGCCATTGCCATGAAGCCATCGACAGGATAGCGGCGGCAATGGTCGGGCCCGCAGCGGATGAGACGGCGACAACAAAAGAGTTGATCCCCATTCCGCGGCCGAGAAAGCGGCGGGGATAAATCAGGCGAATCAGCGCGGTATTAACGCTCATTAGCGCCGCGCCGCCAAGACCCTGCGCAACGCGCGCCAGCGTCAACATTTCCAGGCTGCGGGAGAGCGCGCAGGCTAAAGAGGTGAAGGTGAATACGACCAGGCCGATTTTATAAATGCGCCGATAACCGACCATATCGCCGAGGAAAGAGAGCGGCAGAAGCGCAATAACAATGGCAATTTGATAGGCGTTTACTATCCAGATTGAGGATGCCGGTGACGCGTTTAAATCGCTGGCGATCGTCGGAAGCGCTACGTTGGCGATAGCGCCGTCCAGCACGGCCATCGTCAGGCCTAATACAATGGTCAGGATGGCGCCGTAACGCTGCGGTGCTGGCAGCCCATCGGGGAGGTTTTTATCCATATAAAGTGTATGTCTTATCGGGAACTATTAACTGGATAATGATTTTAGCATTGAATATTCAGCGGCATGTCGCAGATTTGTAACGAATGGGCAGAAGAACGATTGCGGGTAACGGGATGCGAATTTATAATAAAAACCGGTTCTAATTTTTATAAAACAGTTGCGATGAGGTGATAAATGGCAGTTGCAGATTTGGATAAACAGCCAGATTCTGTCTCTTCGGTATTGAAGGTTTTTGGCATCCTGCAGGCGCTTGGCGAAGAGCGTGAAATTGGCATTACCGAACTGTCCCAGCGCGTCATGATGTCAAAAAGCACCGTTTATCGCTTTTTGCAGACCATGAAATCGCTGGGGTACGTAGCGCAGGAAGGGGAATCTGAGAAGTATTCTTTAACCCTGAAACTCTTCGAACTCGGCGCGCGGGCTTTGCAGAACGTCGATCTGGTGCGCAGCGCCGACATTCAGATGCGCGAGCTATCACGCCTGACGAAAGAGACCGTCCACCTGGGCGCCCTGGATGAAGACAGCATTGTTTACATCCATAAAATCGACTCAATGTACAATTTGCGCATGTATTCGCGCATCGGACGCCGTAACCCGCTGTACAGCACCGCGATCGGTAAGGTGCTGCTGGCATGGCGCGATCGCGCGGAAGTTGAGCAGATTCTGGAAGGCGTTGAGTACAAACGCAGTACCGACCGGACCATCACCAGCACCGAAGAGCTGCTGGCGGTTCTGGATAAGGTCCGCGAGCAGGGCTACGGCGAAGATAACGAAGAACAGGAAGAAGGGCTGCGCTGCATCGGGGTGCCGGTTTTCGACCGCTTCGGCGTGGTTATCGCCGGCCTGAGTATCTCTTTCCCGACGCTACGTTTCTCCGAAGAGCGCCTGAACGAGTATGTTGCGATGCTGCACACGGCGGCGCGTAAAATTTCTGAGCAGATGGGCTACAACGATTATCCGTTCTGATTCACTATCCTATTCGGGCTACCGTTGCTGTAGCCCGAAACATGACTAGCCGTTATCCACTACCGTGACGCTTTTTCGCAGAACAGGGCAATCGGTAATGCCGATAATACCGCTGCTGGAGTGAACATATTGTGCGGTGCTGATGCCGCGAGCGGTGAGATATTTGCACTGCAATCCTAACCCACCGGCATTCTCACTGCTGCCTATTAACACGCCGTAGCCGCTTAATAATACGCCAATCCATAAGATAGCCAGCACCACAATGGTACGAATGATCAATCGCATTGTTGCCTCAATATTTGTATTATCCCTGCGTCTATTCTGTCATGCACACGAGTTGAAACAAGTCTATGATTCCTAAACTTGCCTTTCGTATTACAGTTAGCCGCGGTTTAAGATGGTCATGTTATCCTGGCGACATTTGATACTGATGCGGAGTGTGGAGTGAAAAAATTACGGTGGGTTTTGCTGATAGTCGTTATTGCAGGATGTTTACTGCTATGGACTCAGATGCTTAACGTAATGTGCGATCAGGATGTACAGTTCTTCAGCGGCATCTGCACTATCAATAAGTTTATTCCCTGGTAAGACATTTTTTATATGACTGATTTTCTTCTGCCGCGCGGGTGGTAGAATGAACGCCTTCTCTTTGAGGTGGTGAAATGAGTGAGTTACTAAATCCCGGGATTGTAAGCCTGGCATCCGTGGCGCTGTCTGTCGTGCTGTTGCTTGTCGGCCTGTTATTATGGTTTTTTGTTAATCGCGCCAGTTCGCGCGCAAATGAGCAGATCGCGCTACTGCAGGCGCTTCTGGATCAGCAAAAGCGGCAAAACGCGCTGCTGCGCCGTCTCTGCGAGGCCAATGAGCCTGAGAAGGAGAGTGCAGCAGAACCTTCCATAGCCGAGAAGGGGAAAGGCGACGACGACTTCATTCGTCTGGTCGCAGAGCGCTAATCTGATTGTCAGGCGTGCATCCTAGGGTGTGCGCCTGTATCTCACCCCAGTCTATAACTTATCCTTATCAATAAATCTTCTGCTGACGGTTATCCGGCGTGCCGGCAAGCGGACGCTGTGCGTTAATCGCGCCTCTTTAATTAGTTTGTTTAATTAATCAAATAAAAGGACAGAAACGGCCTGACTGTCATCAGGACTTCATTATTGCCGTGCAGTATAGACAATATTTTAAGTTATTCCATTTACGCGCTTCGATATTATGCAATGGTCCTGCAAAGCAATTTTTCAGCTATCGATATGAGCTTTTAAATGCATCTTTATGCAATACTTTTTGTTGCCCCCTAAAATTGGCAGTTTAGCTTTGAGCGGGGCGGGGTACGCCGAAGTTGTTGAGGAATGGCGGATAAACTCTCTTTCCGGAGCCAGTCTCTACGGCACAGACGCGGGGCGGAAAGGATAAGGCAGAGGGAGCAAAGTCGCATAAATGTGCAGGTGATCAAATGATTCCCTTATAATTTGTGCGAGCGATCGAGACCCATCTAAAAATGGCTTGCCATTATTAACGTAGTATGTGATAACACGTTTCGGGTTAAACGAGGTACAGTTCTGTTTATGTGTGGCATTTTCAGTAAAGAAGTCCTGAGTAAACACGTTGTCGTTGAATACCGCTTCTCTGCCGAACCTTATATTAGTGCCTCATGCAGTCATGTGTCAGTTTTATCTATGTAAGTGCCCACGGGCGAAGAAAACAGTCTAAGGAATTTTGCAAATGGCAAAGATTAAAGGTCAAGTTAAGTGGTTCAACGAGTCTAAAGGTTTTGGCTTCATTACTCCGGCTGATGGCAGCAAAGATGTGTTCGTACACTTCTCCGCTATCCAGGGTAACGGCTTCAAAACTCTGGCTGAAGGCCAGAACGTTGAGTTCGAAATTCAGGACGGCCAGAAAGGTCCAGCTGCAGTTAACGTAACTGCTATCTGATTCAAGACCACTGAATCTTGTAAGAAAGCCTCGCGACCGCGGGGCTTTTTAGGTTTTATTGCAAATCATGTCAATTATCCTCCCACCGTTGCGCTTTGTTGCAAAACAACATCCTTATTAGCACTGTTTAGCAATCTGTTTTGTATATATCTGTTAAATCAGGTGGTTGCAAAATAATGATGGAGCTAAGGTGCAAAAGAACAAACTTAAGTCAGCCGCCAACTTTACCCCTTTGCGGTTCGGGTTGCTATGCGTGGCCATTCTTTGCTGTATGGGGCTGCTGCTGGTCCGGGTAGGCTGGCTGCAAATTGTCTCTCCTGACAATTTGGTGAAACAAGAAGATATGCGCTCCTTGCGCGAAGAGCCTATCGACGTACAGCGCGGCATGATTAGCGATCGCGAGGGCCGCCCGCTGGCGGTTAGCGTTCCGGTAAGCGCCATCTGGATCGATCCGCAAACAACGCTCGCAAAAGGCGGCGTCGGATATGGCCCGCGCTGGCAGGCCATGGCGCAAGCTTTACATCTCAACCTTAGCGAGCTGGCTCATCGCGTGCAGGCGCATCCTCACGCGCGCTTTCTCTATCTCGCGCGCCAGATAAATCCTGAGCAGGCAGAGTGGATCGACAAGCTGCGCCTGCCGGGTATCAATCTGCGCGATGAGTCGCGCCGTTTTTATCCCGCTGGACACGTTGCTGCTAACCTGCTGGGCTTTACCAACATCGATAATCAGGGGATCGAGGGAGTCGAGAAAAGCTTTAATGCTCAGCTGACCGGTCAACCCGGGCGTCGGCTGGTGCGCAAAGATCGTCACGGCAACGTCATCGAAAATATCACGGAAGTTCCGGCAGTCCCGGCCCATAATTTGCAGCTCAGTATCGACGAGCGTCTACAAACGGTGACCGAAGACGCGTTGGATAACGCCGTGCGCTGGAACAAAGCAGAATCGGGGGCGGCGGTATTAATTAAAATTGATACCGGGGAAATTCTGTCGATGGCCAGCTACCCTGATTTCAACCCTAACAATCGCGATGATGCAAAGCTGGATGATTTCCGCAATCGCGCGATTAGCGATACTTTCGAGCCGGGGTCGACGGTTAAACCGCTGGTGCTGATGACTGCCCTCCAGCAAGGCATTGTTCAGCCGGATAGCGTGGTGGATACCCATCCGTTTATCCTCGACGGCCATCGCATTCGCGACGTGGGTTACTATCCAGAATTAACCCTCACCGGCATCCTGCAAAAATCCAGCGATACCGGCGTTTCACATCTGTCGCTGGCGATGCCCATTCAGCATCTCATCGATACCTATAAAGCGTTCGGTTTCGGCGATTCTACCGGCCTGGGATTAACCGGTGAAAGCGCCGGGCTGATGCCGCAGCGCCGCTATTGGGGACAGCTCGACCGGGCGACCTTCGCCTTCGGCTATGGTCTGATGGTCACGCCGCTGCAGCTGGCGCACGTATACGCTACCATCGGCAGCTACGGTATTGAACGTCCGCTATCGATCACGCGTATCGATCCGCCGGTCATGGGGACCCGAGTGATGCCGGAGCAGATAGTGCATGAAGTCGAGCATATGATGGAGAGCGTTGCCTTGCCGGGCGGCGGGGGGACCAAAGCGGCGGTGCGCGACTATCGGGTGGCGGTAAAAACCGGTACCGCCAAGAAAATCGGCCCTGACGGGAAATATATCGACAAATACGTTGCCTATACCGCAGGCGTTGCGCCGGCCAGCAATCCGAAATTCGCCCTGGTGGTGGTGATGAACGACCCCAGCAACGGTTCATATTACGGCGGAGCGGTGTCGGCGCCGGTATTCAGTCAAATTATGGGCGATGTGCTGCGCCTGGAAAACGTCATGCCCGATGGAATGCCGGAGAGCTCGGAAAACCTGATCGTCATGCATCACGACGGCGTTCTGCCGCCTGCGCTGTAACGGTGGCCTGGAAGGGCGAATAGCGCTACACTTTCGCCCTTTCAGCACACCGGAGTTGCCATGTCTTACAGTTGCCCTCTTTGCCACGCGCCGCTTGCGCGCCGCGATAATAGCTTTATCTGCCCGCAGCGGCATCAGTTCGATCTGGCGAAGGAAGGGTACGTCAATTTGCTGCCGGTACAGTTTAAGCGCTCCCGCGATCCGGGCGACAGCGCCGAAATGATGCAGGCGCGGCGAGAGTTTCTCGATGCGGGTCATTACCAGCCGCTTCGTGAGGCGGTCAGCGCTTATCTGCACACCTTTGCGCCAACGGATTTACTGGATATAGGCTGTGGGGAAGGCTACTACACTCATGCCTTCGCCGCTATCGCCGGCCGCTGTTGGGGACTGGACGTGTCGAAATCGGCGATTCGCGCGGCGGCAAAGCGCTATCCGCAGGTCAGCTTTTGCGTCGCCTCCAGCCAGCGATTACCGTTTGAGGATGCAAGCCTGGATGCGATAGTGCGTATTTATGCCCCCTGTAACGCGCTTGAACTGGCGCGCGTTGTCCGTACCGGCGGCTGGGTCATCACCGCGACGCCGGGACCTCGTCACCTGATGGAACTAAAAGGGTTGATCTACGACGAAGTGCGTTTGCACGAGCAAAACACGGAAGCGCTTGAGGGTTTCACGCTACGTCATCAGCAGCAGCTGGCCTATCCGATGCGCCTCAAAGGCAGCGAGGCGGAAGCTTTACTGCAAATGACGCCGTTTGCGTGGCGGGCAAAACCGCCGGTTCGGGAAACGCTGCGCCAGCAGGCGCTATTCAGCTGCCAGACCGATTTCATGATTCACTGCTGGCAGCGCGACGCTGAGGGTTAGCCGGCAAAATGGCTCCAGAGTATTTGGGCGCCGATGCCGATCAGCACGATACCGCCGAGGATTTCCGCCCGTTTGCCGAGCAGCGGGCCGATAAAACGTCCTACCATAATGCCCAGCGTTGACATTATCAGCGTCGCGCAGCCGATAGCCAGCGCGGTGGCGATAATGTTGACCTGCAAAAACGCCAGGCCAACGCCGACGGCCATAGCGTCAAGGCTGGTGGCGAAAGCGGTGGTGACCAGCAGCCAGAAACCGTGACGGCGCGGAGCTTCACACTCCTCGCCATCGCCGCCGCGAACCCCTTCGATAACCATTCGGCCGCCGAGAAATACCAGCAATATAAAGGCTATCCAGTGGTTCCACTCGAGCACGAACTGGCTGGCGAGCATCCCCATTCCCCACCCGAACAGCGGAGTGAGCGTTTCGATAGCGCCAAAGATGAGACCGGTGCGCAGAGCTTCGGAAAATTTAGGTTTATGGAGAGTCGCGCCTTTACCAATAGAGGCCGCGAAGGCGTCCATGGACATGCCGAAGGCAAGAAGAATTGTAGCGGATACATTCATGAGAGCGTCCTGACCGGGGATAATCCATATGACACATCGCCGCCCCCAGTAAAAATACGCAGCCCATCCTGAAGATGAGGCGCCGCGTACAGCAGCGATGCGTCTATGGTCTCGCCTGGTTGAAGACGTTCTTCTTCAACCCGCACGTGCCACGTTTTGCAACGAGTATGTTGACACGTACATTTTCCGACAGGCAGAAAATTGGCTACTCCCCAACGACGGGCGCAACCTTAACATAATTTTAGAATATAAAACAATAACAGAATCGCGTTATTTTAATAACCAAATGATAACGATTTTCATTTGACTTTAGAGGTGAATGATTCGTTAATAAATATCGTTGAATTAAGCGGCTGAAATATAGCTATGGCTATGTTTCAGCCGCCGGGAAATGATTAAATATAGCGTAAGCTATATTGTTAACTCATTGAGTGGAAACGAGAAGTTTGTATATCTTTTCCAGGTCGTCGATATTTCGTACGCGGATCAGCAGGCGACGTTGTTCTAATTGCATCACCAGCACCCCGTCTTCTGATAAATTCATCTCTTTAATACGCTTATATTCAATCCAGATATTGGCGAAAAAAAAGCCCTGCTTTTTGAAGATGATTTTGGGCGAACGGATCCAGAAAAGATATAACCCCATTAAGGCCAGGGCAGATAATAACCAGGTGGTGATAAGTTCGCCATGATTAGCGATGTTGTTATAAATCAGAATGGCAATAAGACCGACGAAGATAATGCCATCGACGCGATTGCGGCGGAGCAGGGGGGTTGCCAGCAAAACGGGGCCATTGCGGCGCGGCATGATGAACTGGTCGTAAACCGCAAACGCGAACAGTACAAGAATAAACAGGATTAACACCAGGTCCGTGATTGTCATCCATCCTCCAAATAAAAAAGCCGGGGGCAAGCCCCCGGCGCACAACGTATTGATTACTGGCCCAGCAGGCCGACTGCGTAGCCTGCAATACCGATGACGAAGAAGCCAACGATGATCCACAGGGCGTTAACTTTCTTACGCAGCAGCCACATACAGGCGAAGGTCAGCAGCAGCGGCACCAGTCCCGGCATCAGCTGGTCAAGGATAGTTTGCACGGTGGTCACGCGCGTCTGGCCATCCTGACCGGTGATGGTGGAGACCACCAGCGGAATGTTGACGTGCGTCCATTTGTTAACCAGCGCCCCCATGACAAACAGGCCGAGAATAGACGCCCCCTCGGTCAGTTTCTGCAGGAAGCCGCCGCCCATATCTTTAACGATGTCGATACCTTTACGGTAACCGTACGCTACGCCGTAATAACGGGTCAGCAGACGCACCGCGTTAAACAGGATAAAGAACAGCAGAGGCCCGAGCAGGCTGCCGCTCATCGCGATACCGGCGCCGAGTGCGGCGAATACCGGACGAACGGTACCCCAGAAGATTGGGTCGCCTACGCCAGCCAGCGGGCCCATCAGGCCAACTTTGATACCGTTAATAGCACCATCGTCAATCTCTGCGCCGTTAGCACGCTGCTCTTCCATCGCCAGCGTAACGCCAAGAACCGGCGCTGCAACGTACGGATGGGTGTTAAAGAACTCAAGGTGACGTTTAATCGCCTGTTTACGCGCATCGTTGTTCTCCGGATACAGGCGACGAATAGCCGGTACCATGGAGAAGCAGAAGCCCAGCGCCTGCATACGTTCGAAGTTCCATGAACCCTGGAACAGGTTAGAACGAATGAACACGCCACGAATATCACTCTGAGTCAGTTTTTTCTCGGTGGTATTTTTAGTCATATCAACCATTTCGCTCACCTGTTAGTCCAGTTCGTTGTCGAGATCGTTATTACCAGCAGCCTGCACAGGCGCACCCGCTACGCGGTTATATTTCGGGCTCAGCTGGATGTAGAGCACCGCCATCACGGTACCAATGACACCCAGAGCGACCAGGTTGAAATCGGTGAACGCGGCGGTAACAAAGCCCAGATAGAAGAACGGCATCAGGTAGCCTGCGCGCATCATGTTGATGACCATCGCATAACCGACAACCACGATCATGCCGCCCGCGATGTTCAGACCGCCGGTGACCACTTCTGGAATGGCGTTCAGCATGCCCTGCACTTCGCTGGTGCCCACGGAAATCGCCACGATAACCGCCGGAATAGCGATACGCATGGCCTGCAGGAACAGAGAGGAAACGTGTAGCCAGGATATGGCCGTCAGGTTTCCGTTCTCCGCGGCCTTATCCGCCGCGTGCTGGAAGGCAACGGTGATGGTACGAACGATAATGGTCAGAACCTGGCCTGCCGCAGCCAGCGGGATGGCCAGCGCGATACCGGCACCGATGCTTTGATGGCCGGCGATAACCAGAACGGTAGAGATAATAGATGCAAGGGCGGCATCCGGCGCAACGGCCGCACCGATGTTCATCCAGCCCAGGGCGATCATTTCCAGGGTACCACCGATAATAATACCGGTTTTCATATCCCCGAGAACGGCGCCAATCAGCGTACAGGCCACCAGAGGACGGTGGAACTGAAATTCATCAAGTACCGACTCCATACCCGCAATACACGCGACGATGAACACCAGCACAATCTGAAGAAAGGTAATCTCCATTGCACTTCTCCTGTTGATTAAGTCTTAAGTTGAAAATTGCGTTGCGATCTGCGGGGTGACTTATTTCACCTTGGCGATCAGATCCATCATTTTCAGTTTCTGGTCGGTGGAAACTTTGCGGGCTTCCAGTTCGATACCGCGGGCGTTCAGCTTTTTGAACGCTTCGATATCTTTTTCATCGACCGAAATGGCGTTGTTCACCTGCGTTTTGCCCTGACGGAAAGCCATACCGCCGATGTTGACGCTGGTGATTTTCACGCCGCCTTCAACCACGCGCTCAACGTCCGTTGGGTTAGTGAACAGCAGCATAATGCGCTCGCCTGCGTATTTGGGGTTGTTATAGACGCGGATCATTTTCGCGACGTCTACAACGTGGGCGGTAACGCCCGGAGGAGCAACCTGAGTCAGCAGCGTTTTACGTACCGTATCCGCCGCAACTTCGTCGCTGACGACGATAATGCGGGAAACGTTGGTTTCTTTAGTCCAGCGGGTGGCGACCTGACCGTGGATTAAACGGTCATCGATACGCGCAAGCCCGATAACCATGTAGTCGTTTGGACCCATTGGTTTCAGCGGCGCAGCCGCTTTCGGTGCAGCAGCCTGAACCGGAGCAGGGGCGGCCTTTTCCACCGGCTTCGCTTTCAGGGCCTTCACGCCTTCGCGACCGGTTTCCACCGCCAGGGCAACCAGCTCATCGAACGACGGGTTATCGTCGCGCGCCATCAGCGTTTCGACCAGCATCGGAATATTAACGCCCGCGATGACTTCATAATGTTCTTTATCGACGACAATGCGGCTGGCAGCGTTAAACGGGCTGCCTCCCCATGTATCGACGAGAAATAACACGCCTTTTGCTGTATCCAGCTTTGCCAACTGAGCGTTGTACTTCTCGATCAACGTTTCTGCGTTTTCGCCAGGAACGAAATCGATCCAGCCAACGTTTTCCTGTTCGCCCAGCAGCATTTCTGCCGTTTTTAACAGCTGTTCTGCAGCCCAACCATGTGTGCCTATTACAATAGCAATCGTCACTTGCTACCTCCTTTATAATCGTGAATGCATCATCTGTTGTGATACATCCTGAATCACTCTTGCGAACAAAATCGATTCAGTAAGGGTGTAAGATATAAAGTAATTACTACAGCGAATTATTTTAGACAGTGAAAAAATAATTAATGTGATGAAGCTCCGCTAATTTTGCATCGGTTGGTAATTATTTTGCAGCGCAAAAAATAGTCTTAGCTATTGCAAAGACAGGTAAATTTTTTCCAATATTGCTCTATATTTTGCTATGTTTACGTTCCGTTTAATCACTCAGGAGTATAGGGCATAGCCCGCTATATGGATCGTCACCGACGCCTTTTCACCTTCCGGCATTCGTCTGCCGCCATCACCTGCTACGTTTTTTCACCAGCAACAAGTGTCTCGTCTGTGCATGACACAGCGATGACTACGCCTGTCGTTAACTGGAGCTGCTCATGGAATTCTTAATGGATCCCTCTATTTGGGCCGGTTTGCTGACGCTTGTCGTCCTTGAAATCGTATTGGGTATCGACAACCTGGTATTTATCGCCATCCTTGCCGACAAGCTGCCGCCAAAGCAGCGGGATAAGGCGCGCCTGATCGGCCTTTCGCTGGCGCTGTTTATGCGCCTGGGTCTGCTGTCGGTCATTTCGTGGATGGTGACGCTCACTAAACCGCTTTTCAGCGTTGCCGATTTCTCGTTTTCCGGACGCGACCTGATCATGCTGCTCGGCGGGATATTCCTGCTGTTTAAGGCGACCACTGAACTTCATGAACGGCTGGAGAACCGCCAGCATGACTCCGGTCATGGTAAAGGTTATGCCAGCTTCTGGGTGGTTGTACTGCAAATCGTGGTACTGGACGCCGTGTTCTCGCTGGATGCCGTGATTACCGCGGTCGGGATGGTTAACCATCTGCCGGTAATGATGGCGGCGGTGGTGATTGCGATGGCGGTGATGCTGCTGGCCTCGAAGCCGTTGACTAATTTCGTCAACCAGCATCCGACAGTGGTGGTGCTCTGCCTGAGCTTCCTGCTGATGATCGGTCTGAGCCTGGTCGCGGAAGGTTTTGGTTTCCATATACCGAAGGGCTACCTGTACGCCGCGATTGGCTTCTCGATTACCATCGAGTTCTTTAACCAGATTGCGCGTCGTAACTTTATTCGCCACCAGTCGACGCTGCCTCTGCGCGCGCGTACCGCCGATGCGATTCTGCGTCTGATGGGCGGCCGCAAACAGAGCGCTGCGGCACACGATAGCGATAACACCTCGGTGGTGCCGGTGCCGGAAGGCGCGTTTGCGGAAGAAGAACGCTATATGATTAACGGCGTGCTGACCCTGGCCCAGCGTTCGTTGCGCAGCATTATGACCCCGCGTGGGGAAATAAGCTGGGTGAACGCCGAGCAAAGTGAAGAGGAAATTCGCCGTCAGCTGCTCTCTTCGCCGCACAGCCTGTTCCCGGTATGTCGCGGCGAGCTGGATGAAATCATTGGTATCGTGCGTGCGAAAGAGATGCTGGTGGCGCTGGAAGCCGGTGAAAACGTTGCCGCACTGGCGTCGGCTTCGCCGGCGATCGTGGTCCCGGAAACCCTCGACCCGATTAACCTGCTGGGCGTCCTGCGCCGGGCTCGCGGTAGCTTTGTCATCGTCACCAACGAGTTTGGCGTGGTGCAGGGCCTGGTGACGCCGCTGGACGTACTGGAAGCGATTGCCGGGGAGTTCCCTGACGCCGACGAAACGCCGGAAATTATCATTGATGGCGACGGCTGGCTGGTGAAAGGTTCAACCGATGTGCATGCCTTGCAGCAGGCGGTAGGCGTCGACGATCTGGTCGATGAGGACGAAGATATTGCGACGGTTGCCGGGCTGGTCATTGCCGTCAACGGTCATATTCCTCGTCCTGGCGACGTGCTGGAACTGCTGCCCTTGCAGTTCACCATCGTGGAAGCCAACGACTATCGCGTCGATCTGGTACGCGTCGTCAAGCAGCGCCAGTATAACGACGAAGAAGAGTAACCTTTGTGCCCGTCGGTTTCATGCCGACGGGCTGTTTATTACCGCATTTCCCGACGCTTTTCCGCCGCCAGCCACTGCGGAAAGTCCTCTACCGGCATAGGTCGGGCATAATAATATCCCTGCAATAAATCGACGCCGTTGTCGCGCAGATAGGCTTCCTGCTCCTGGGTCTCGACGCCTTCCGCCACCATCACTATCTTCAGACGATGGGCGAGAGCGATGATCATGTCGGTCACCGTTGCGTTGACGCTATCGACACCAATCGCGCCGATGAAAGACTTATCAATCTTCAACACATCAGGACGCAGTTTTTCCAGCCAGGAAAGAGAGCTGTTGCCGGTGCCGAAATCGTCGATGGCCAGCTTTACTCCCTTAAAATGGAGATGTTCGGCCATATGGTGATCGCCATCCTGGAGCACGTCGCGTTCGGTGAGTTCAACCACCAGCTGCTGTACCGGATGGGCGCTAAACCAGTAGTGGTGCAGATCGCGCAGCAGTTCGCCATTCGCGAAATGGCGGGCGGCGACGTTAATGCTGATGTGAAACTGTTTATCCTGCGGAAAGAGGGCTAATTTATGGGCCGTCTGCGAAATAACGTAGCGGGTCAGGGGCAGTATCAGGTTATAACCTTCGGCGATGGGGATAAAGACATCCGGCGAAATAGCGCCTCTGCGCGGGTTATTCCAGCGCAGCAAAATCTCCACGCCGCAGCATTGCCGGGTGCGTAAGTCCTGCAGGGGCTGGCACCAAAGCGTGAACTCGTGGGCGGCGATTCCAAGGTTAATTTCCCGGGAAAAGCTCATTCTTCCCGCGGTCGCCAGCCACGCAATACCGGTCATCAACAGGCTGATTATCAGCGCCAGGGGCAGTTCGCCCGGTAGCTCATTGAAGGCGACCGCTGAGGCGCCCGGCCCGCTGACGCTAATCGTGAAAGGAAATTCCGTCGAATGCTGGCGATAGATGATTTGCTCGCCTGGCAACGCTTCGTGATCGACCAGCCCGGTGCCGCTAATAAAGCTTTTTTCACCGACGCTGAGGCCAATTCCGGTAATTAACGCCGATTTTGCATTGAAAATTAACTCGCCCAGCAGCTCGATATTAATCACCAGCAGCACGCCGTCGTCACCGCTAAGCGAAGCGGGATACCACTGGATGAGAACCGGCGTTCCCTTGAGCAACGAAGAGTCGTAGCTGAAAGTAAGCAGCGGGTGACTGGTCGGCAAGGCGGGCTGTAACTGGTGCACCGGAATATTTCGTTGACCAAAAATACTGGAGCAGTACAGCTGTTTCGACTGCACCAGGGCGATGGATCGCACTGTCTGTAGCGACGCCGCCAGCTTACGTAACGTGAGATGAATTTCCTGACAGGGCTGGTTTACCAGGTGCAGCAGGGGTGCGTGCTGTGCCGCCAGAGGCCGCAGGATATTATCCATGGCGGTCACCATTTTATTGGTGCTGATCTGGACGCGCTGCTGATTTAGGCTACGCTGCGAAATAAATCGTATTACTAACGTCGTCGTTAGCGTAAGTAGCGCGACCAGCAAGCAAACCAGAATGCGTTTCCTGCGATAGGTTGTGATAACTTTTTGTGCAGTCTGCATGCGCGACGCCCTGTCGGCTAAAAGTGTTAATGAGAGTAACAGCCGTTATAGAGCAAGTGTAGTGGGCGCAGATAATATCGAGAGGAAAAAGAAGAATGCGCCCGTGGGCGCATTCTGTTGAGCAATGATTAGTCGCACTGAACTTTGATTGCCAGGCCGCCGCGCGACGTTTCCCGGTATTTGGCGTTCATGTCCTTACCGGTCTCATACATCGTCTCAATGACTTTATCCAGCGACACGCGCGGTTCGCTGGTGCGGCGCATGGCCATCCGACTGGCGTTGATGGCTTTGACGGAAGCGATGGCGTTACGTTCAATGCACGGTACCTGCACCTGGCCGGCCACCGGATCGCAGGTGAGACCAAGGTTGTGTTCCATGCCGATTTCCGCCGCCACGCAGACCTGCTCGGGGCTGGCGCCAAGGATTTCCGCCAGACCTGCAGCGGCCATCGAGCAGGCCACGCCGACTTCGCCCTGGCAGCCGACCTCAGCGCCGGAAATGGAAGCGTTCATTTTATACAACGTACCGATAGCGCCAGATGCAAGGAAGTAACGAATATAGATATCCGGGCTGACGGACTCGATAAAGTGGTCATAGTAAGCCAGTACCGCCGGCACGATGCCGCAGGCGCCGTTAGTCGGTGCCGTGACCACGCGGCCACCGGCGGCGTTCTCTTCATTCACCGCCAGCGCGAACATATTGACCCAGTCCACCACGTTCATCGGGTCGCTGGAGAGTTTATCGCTGGCAACCAGCATCCGCCGCAGCGCCGAGGCGCGACGAGGCACGCGCAGCGGGCCAGGCAGTACGCCTTCGGTGTTCATGCCGCGGTCGATGCAGGCGCGCATGGTCTGCCAGATATTAGCAAAATAGTCTTCAATCTCTTTTTTGCTGTGCAGAGCCAGCTCGTTCTGCATCACCATGCCGGACAGCGACATGCCGGTCTCTTTGCAGTAGCCCAGCATCTCCTGGGCGGATTTGAACGGATAGGGTACGGAAAGTTCGCTGGCGCTCTCTTTGCCGAAATGCTCTTCATCGACGATAAAACCGCCGCCGATGGAGTAATAGGTTTTGCTGTAGATTTCTTTCTCGCCAGCCCAGGCATGAATGATCATCCCGTTTTCATGCAGCGGCAGGTTGTCGCTACGAAAACGCATGCCGTCATTCTGCGGGAAATCGACCTCATGCTGCCCCTGCGCCAGCAGCAGGCGTCCGCGCGTTTCAACGTCGCGAATAAATGCCGGTATCGCATCAATATCGACCGTATCGGGCTGATTGCCCGCCAGTCCCATAATAATAGCGATATCCGTATGGTGGCCTTTGCCGGTTAATGACAGTGAGCCGTAGACGTCAACCGCCACGCGCGTCACTGTATTAAGCAATCCCTTTTCGACCAGGTCATCGACGAACTGTTTACCGGCCTTCATCGGCCCTACAGTGTGGGAAGATGAGGGGCCGATCCCCACCTTGAACATGTCGAATATACTAATCACGCTAACACTCCTGACAGGGTTGTCGCGAGTGCGACAACGATGTAATCACTGCGCATAGTGTAAGAGGGAACCGGGTCATCAGCTTATGTATTCACATGAATTAAACTAATGGATAACCGCGGATTTACTAATGCTGTGAACCCGCGCTATTAAGTATATACCCTGGAGAATTCGAGTTGCAGAAAAGCTAGCTTACACGCAACCTGAAGTATGGCGGGTAGCGCTAAGGACGAGCGCCTATCTGCAGCGCCAGCTCGCGAATAATACCGGCGGTCATTCCCCAGACAAAATAATGCTGGTACCAGGATAGCCAGACGCGATGCGAATTGCCGCGGCGATGGATATCCAGCGGGTGATAGCGTCCCAGCCGCAGCGCTTCGGCCAGCGGCATTTCGAAGACCGCAGCGACTTCATCCTGGCTGGCATGATAGTGCAGGTCAGGTGGAATAATCCCTACCACCGGGGTGACCTGAAAGCCGGTGACGCTATCCACCGGCGGCAGAACGCCGATGACCTCAACCGACTCCGGCGGGATCGCGACCTCTTCCTGCGCCTCGCGCAGCGCGGCGGCGATCAGCGTCGCATCGCTGTTATCTACCGCGCCGCCGGGGAAAGCGACCTGACCCGCGTGCTTGCGCATCAGCGGCGAACGCTGGGTTAGCAGCAGCCCAGGCTGCGGGCGACGTACAATCGGGACCAGTACCGCAGCCTGACGCTGGTTAAGCGCGCTACGCGTGGGCTGCGGGCGCAGAAGCTGAAAACGCGAAAGGAAATCGTCAAGTTCGAGGGCGCTGTCCGCCATGTTTTAGCTCTCCAGTTGCTGCAGGATACGATTAACTTTATCAAAAGTTTCCTGATATTCCGCTGCTTCATCGCTATCGGCGACAATCCCGCCTCCGGCGGAGCAGTAAAGCTGCCCCTGCCAGGCCGTCAGCGTACGGATGGTAATGCTGGTATCCATATTGCCGCAGAAGCTGAGATATCCGATGCTGCCGCACCACGCATTGCGCCGCTGCGGCTCCAGCTCATCGATGATCTCCATCGCTCTGACCTTCGGCGCGCCGGTAATTGAGCCACCGGGAAAGGCCGCGCGCAGCAGGTCGGCGGCGTGCAGATGGGAAGGCAATCTGGCGGTCACGGTGCTCACCAGGTGATGCACGGCAGGGAAGGGCTCCACCACAAACAGTTCGGGCACCCGGACGCTACCGGGAGCGGCAACCCGGCCAATATCGTTGCGCATTAAATCGACGATCATCAGGTTTTCGGCGCGGTCTTTTGGCGAGTTCGCCAGCTTTTGCGCCTGCAGCGCGTCCTGCTCAGGGTCGGTCAGCCGGGGGAGCGTCCCCTTAATCGGCCTGGTTTGAATTTCGCCTTGCCGAAGCTGAATAAAGCGCTCGGGCGACAGGCTTAATACTGCCCCTTCATCCAGGCGAATAAAGGCGCTGAACGGCGCGCGATTGGCGCGGTTAAGCTGACGGAAGGCCTGCCACTCATCCCCACGATAGCTTGCCGTAAACCGCTGCGCCAGGTTGACCTGATAGCAGTCGCCGCTGTGCAGCCAGGCCTGGATCTGGCGAAACTTCTCGCCATACTCTTCGCGGCTCATATTTGAGCGCCACGCTGAGGTCAGGGTAAAGGTTTCGGCGACAGGCTCTGCCTGTGCTTCCAGCCACGCCAGGCGCGCCTGCGGATCGTCATAGCTGAATAACGACACCTCCCGACGCTGGTGATCGACGATCAATGCCCAGTCGTAGATCCCCACCGCCATATCCGGCAGCGCGATATCCGCATCCGCTCGTGACGGCAGAGATTCAAAGCGGCGGCCCAGATCGTAGCCGAACAGCCCCAGCGCGCCGCCGAGAAACGGCAGATGCGGATGAGGCTGCGGATGCAGGTTGAAGCGCGCCAGCTGCTGATGCACGAGCGTGAGCGGATCGGCGTCAGAGGTGATGACGGTTTCCCCCTCGTTGATGATGGTCGTTTGACCACGCGTTACCAGCGTGGCTCGCGGCTGGGCGACAACAATATCAAAACGATTATGCGGATGTTCGGCAAAGCCGGAATGCAGCAGCATCGCCCAGGGCCGGGAACTTAAGGAGCTAAAATAGTATTCAGCGGCATCCGGACGCCAGGGCAGGGAAATCATAGCGGGGGACAACATCGTCTTCTTCAATCCTGATCGTTACCGCCCGCTGGTATACAAGAGGACGGCGTGAAATAATTACGCCCCACAATGTAGCAGGAGTCAGTCATGTTTGCAGGTTTACCTTCGCTGAGCCACGAGCAACAGCAAAAAGCAGTGGAAAGAATTCAGGAGCTGATGTCCCAGGGCATGAGCAGCGGCCAGGCTATTGCTTTAGTGGCCGATGAACTGCGCGCCTCCCATACCGGCGATCGGATTGTGGCGCGCTTTGAGGATGAAGACGAGTAAACTCCCTCCAGTTGAGATCAGGTGCCGCTTTCCGCGAACGGAAAGATCGCATCGGGTCGTTTCCCGGGGGCGTCGTAAAGCGTCACGTGCGTCACGCGCTCGCCGCGCCAGAAGGTAATTTGCGTCCCGACTGGCGTATGATTCACTTGCACTTCCGTCAGCGGTGCGCTGTTGGCAAAATCCCACAGGCAGACAAAACGCGCCTGCGGCAGGTGACTGCGTATGACCAGATAGCTGAGATCGTGAGTCGCCGGGTTATCGGGCGCCACTCCCTGCCAGAGTTCACCATCACCGGAAAGCCAGAGCGCAACGGTATCGCCGTCGCGCGCAAAGTGGCGCGGCTGGCAGCCGTTCAGCGGCGCCATGGTTGCATTGGCCATATGCCGCAGCGGTCCGCTGAGCGAAAAGGGCTGCGGCGTGCCGCTCTGATCCAGCGCCTGCGCCGCCAGGTGCAAAGTCCAGTCGAGCTGCTGGCGATGTGGGTTCTCTACGGTAGAGAGATCGATCAGCACCTCTTCAAGCCATAGCAGGCGACGGCGAAAGCGCACATCTCGCCAGGCCGTCGCGTCCCACTCGACGCGGCTATGACTGTCTAGCTCCGGCGGCGGCTTGCCCCAGTCAACCTCGCTGTCCAGCCACAGAGCGTCGCTATCCATATGCCAGCCTGATACCTGCGGATTGGCCGGAGGCTGGTTGGTCTGATTGACGGAAAGCGTATTATGGGTGGCGCTGTTTTTGTAGTAGTCGTAGTGCATTTTCGCGCCGTAGCCGGTTGTGCCCATATCCGGGAGCAGCCAGCCGTCGTGATGCCAGAGCATCAGCCCCAGCCTGTCGTAATGATCGTGTTCGCCGCCCCAGGGACTGTGCTTTATCAGCAGCGCCTGCTGCGGGCGCCGCCAGAGAGTGAGCCCCGCGCCTGGCGCAAACAGCGATTGCTGAGGAATGAGCTCCTGCGTCGTTTCAGGCAGCGGCTGGTTGCGCCACAGCAAGGTCTCGCGGACATCAGGTTCCGTTTCAATAAACTGCAGCACGGCGGCGTAGAGCGGGTCACGCCAGATAAACCAGGCGAATTCGTACAGATCCCGGTGTCGCAGCTTTTCTTGTCCGGCGAGGCAGTCGTTGAGGCGAGGGAAGGTTCCGTCCGGCAGCAGCAGCGACAGCGGGAACTTCAGCATCGGCTGATACCAGGGGCCATCCAGCAGGCTCCAGCGAGTGCCGCGCGCCAGTTTTTCAAAGGCAAAAAAGCCCTGCAGCGCGTAGTAGTGGTAGTGAATCGAACCTTCAAACCATAGCCCCTCCGCCAGCAGGCCCTTTTCCAGCTGCCAGCGCAGGCCGTAAGGCTGGTTAACGGCGAATTCCAGCAGGCTCTCATCTTCGAGAACGAAACCGAGAACGCCAAGCGCCGCGCTAATTTTGACTTCGTGATTATGAATCTGCGCAGTGCGGTGCTCGCGTAGAAACGTTGCCGCGCAGCGCAGCAGGTTGTCGCGAATATGCCGCTCTTCGGCGGAGGTTAAGCCGTCGCGAATAAAGTCATAACCCAGCGCCATCTCCAGAATACAGTTGGCTTCACACAGCGTCTGGGCGTTCATCTTCCCCGGTCCGTTGTTGGGAATATCACCGTGAATTTGATAGCCGGGATAGACGTCAGCGTAACCCATCAGCAGCGTGCGAACTTTATCGCGATACGCCGTTTCGCCGGTCAGCCGCCATATCAGACCAAGCTGCTGACAGGCGCTGGCGTTACGACCGTTCATTTCTCGCCACCATGCGCCGTCCCACGGCTCACCGCTGAAAATTTCGCCATCAACCGGGCAGGCGTGGCGATGAGGCATATCCGCCCGCCACGTCAGCCGCACGCCGTGATGGGGGCAAAAATAGTAGAGGTTCCAGCTGGCGATCCCCGTTTGTGGAATGAGCGCCGTCGCGTCAAGCTGCGGTTGCGCTTCCTGCACCAGCCGTTCAAGCAGACCGCTATCGCCGGCTGCACGTCTGGCAATGTCGGGCCAGAGTCCAGAAAATTGTTTCATTAGCGGTTATCCCTGACCTCTGACGATGGGGAAAGCGGAACAATGAGCGTGGTGATATCGTCGGGATATTTCGCTCTTAACCATTGCGCTTTGGCGCGGAACAGGGGATCTTCCGGCCAGGCATGCGCGGCGGTGGCCATATTGCGCAGCGCTTTCTTGTCGTCCATCTTATCAAGGTCTTTCCAGGGCCATGGCGTATCGCTGTTAATAAACCCGGCGATGTATTGATAGCCTTTGCGCAGGCTATGGTCGTCGAGGGTGAAGTTCCAGATATCGACGCCCGCCTTCTCGCCCAGACGACCCAGTCGGTTATAGGCTTCAAGGTTGAAATTGCTGTAGTGCCACGGACGCGTGCGCTCCAGCTCGCCCATCTGGCGGCCTTCAATGTCGAATTGCCCGGCAATTCGTCGCAGCTGGGTGATGTACAGGCGCTGTTTCGCCTCGTCAGTTTTACCGCTAAACAGGGCGAAGGTCGCGGCCTGCATATCAAAATAGCTGCCGTGGTTGTTGTGCCAGTTATCTTCTTCGAAACCGTTCTGGCTGGTGGTCATCCACTGGTAATACTCGCCAAACCACTGCTTTAATGCGCTAACGTCGTTTTCGTTCAGCGCCTCTGAGGATTGCAGCAGGGCGATAGCATCCACCACCTCTACCAGCGCGCGGCTATCAATAATGCCGATACCGCGTCCGGTATTAATGCCGGGAATGGCCTGGGCATATTGCAGGTTGGGATTCATGCGCGTTTGTGGATCGATAAACCAGCTCTTCAACTGGGCCGCCGCCTTCTGCGCGTAGCGATTGTCCTGGGTGAAGTACCACGCCAGCGCAAGGGTTGATACGTCGTTACTCATCTTCACCAGGCGGTTTTTATCGGTGGCATCGCTATTGGCATCCGGGTTGGTTTGCCCATCCTTACGAATATAGGGCAGTCCGTCTTTCGTATCAGGGTTCGGCCACCAGTAGGGAGGGAAACTATAGTAGTCGTGCTTATCGCCGCTGGCGGCGACCAGGGTTTTATCCATCACCGAGAACAGCGGATGCTTGAGCGCCAGATCGGCTTTTTTTTGCAAAGCCGCTTGCGCCTGCACGAATAGCGGATCTTTCGCGGCAATCTGCTGGCGGCTAAAGGTTAAATCCTTTCCGTCGAGCGTGTACGGCTCAGCGGCATATGAGGAGGCGCTAAGGCCGGAACAAAACAGCGCAATGCCTAACAAACCTCGGCGAGGTATTGAGATCATAGTGATAACCCTTCTGCATAATATGAGAAAAGATAACAACAGAATTATACCTGTCGCGTATTTTAATGACGCATAAAACAGGCGGTTTAATTAAAGGCGAACTATTTGAATATTCGATGGCGTGCAGTGTAAAAGACAAAGTGATTTTTTTTGTGATATCCATCAAACTTATTGTCATGGATAAATAATGGCGTTTTTAATGCTGCCGCCGTCACACAATTTCGCCTTTTTCCAGATTTTTTGAATGTTTTAACAAAATCAGTAAATTTATAATTTATTGATATTATTCGATATTTTATTTGTGTCACCTTTTTTGTCACTTCTTGATGTGATCTGCTTCTATTTTTTGATTTTTGAAACGCGATTTCTTTTTAGTGTGGTTGTATTGGGAAATACATTTCTATCTAATGAAGGGAAATATTTCTTACGTCTGCTTTATTAACGTCTTAGCGATATTCAAATACCTTGCTGTGTATTAATTAAGAATTTAATTACCTTTGTGCCCTACAATAAAGGATATGCCATCATGTCTGCCAATAAATTACGTTCACTATTACTTCTCACCGCACTCGGGCTCGGCGTTAGCCAAAGCTATGCGGCTACCACCCTCAACGTTTGGATCCGCGCCAGCAACGACTCGAAAAATATCTACAAACAAGAAGCGGAAAAATTTGAAGAATCAACCGGTATCAAAATCGCGTATTTCAACGCCACTACCGACTTTGAACAGCGGCTGGCGCGCGCCACGGCGGGCAACGCCTTACCCGATCTGATTTTTAACGATGCGGCTTCGCTGGGGCAGTTTATCCAGCTGGGTATTGCCGAAGAAATTGACCCGCAAGCGATCGCCGGCGGCGACCAGCTATTCCCGACGGCCTGGAAAAGTACCCGCTATATCGACGGCAAATACTACGGCGTACCGACTTCAGCGCAAACCTTCGCGCTGTTCGTACGCAAAGACTGGCGTGAAAAACTGGGGCTGCCGCAGCCTAAGAGCTGGGATGATATCCAGACCCTGGCGAAAGCCTTCACTACCCAGGATCCCGACGGCAACGACAAAAATGATACCTACGGCTTTATCGTTCCCGCCTCCACGACACGCGGCTACGCCAGCTGGTTTATGAGCAGCTTTATCTGGCAGGCGGGCGGTGATTTCGTTAAAGAAGAGAGCGGAAAGTTCAGCGCCTCGCTCAATACGCCGGAAGTGGCTCAGGCGATGACCTTTATGCGCACCATGATGTGCGAAAAAGTCACCCAGCCGGGGGCGATTAACGCCACCACCGCCGACGTTATTCCATCCTTCCGCTCAGGGCAAAGCGGCATGTTCTTTAGCGGCCCGTACCATATCGCGCTGTTCGATAAAGATCCCGGTAAAGACAATTTTGAAGTGGTTCCGGTGGTGGGGCCAAAAGGCGAAGCGACTCTCGCGGAGGGCACCACGGTCTTTATGATGAAGAGCAGTAAACAGAAAGAGGCGGCGCGTAAATTTATCGAATTCATGATCTCGCCGGAAGGCCAGGAGATCGGCATGGGTAAAGGCAGCCAGCATATACCGGTGGTGCGCCTGCCGGTGAATAAGAACGTCGACGTCAAAGCCGTTTATCAGGACGCGCGCTGGGAAACTTTCGCCAGACTTTACAATGAACAGGGACGCTACGTGCCGCAAATTCCTAACTGGACGCCGGTACGTCAGGTGGCCGCCGACGGTTTTAACCGGATTTTTGCCGACTGCAGCAGCGATATCGCCGGCGAGCTGAAAACTATCGACGGCAAGGTGAACGCTGAGCTGAAAAAACAAAACGTGCTGGCTAACTGAGGACACAAGTGATGACGCTGCATGAGACGAAGTCCTCGCCGATAAAGCAGGCCGCTTCGCCTGACTCAACCGGATGGCTGAGCGCAAAGCGTAAGCGGGCGCTGATCCCGTGGCTGTTTTTGGCGCCTGCGCTGATTATTTTCAGCTGGTTTAAGTTTATCCCGATGATTCAGGGTCTGGTGATGAGCTTTTACAAGGTCAACTTTAATCAGCCGAACGAGTGGGTAGGACTCGATAACTTCACCCGCGCTTTTGCCGACGCAGAGTTGCACGCGGCGGTGGTGAACACTTTGCTGTACGTGGTGGTAACGATGTTCGCCGCGGCTATCCTGGCCTTCTTCCTCGCCATGCTGCTGGAAGGCCCGGCGCGCCATCTGCGCTTTATTCGAACCGCCATCTTTTTACCTGCGGTCACCAGCGCGGCAATCGTCGCTGAAATGTGGCGCATTTTGTTCAACCCGACGCCCAATGGAGTGGTTAACCACATCCTCAGCTGGTTTGGCGTCGCCGATCAGGGCTTCCTTGCCAGCTCCGATCAGGCGCTGGGGGTCATCATGCTGCTGCATATCTGGAAAGCGGTGCCCTACAACATGGTGATTTTTATTGCCGGTCTGGCGGGGATCAGCCGCGATTTATACGATGCGGCGAACGTCGACGGCGCCAGCTGGTGGAATCGTCTGCGCTACGTCACGCTGCCCGGCATGATCCCGGCGCTCTCGGTGGTGCTGATGCTCTCCTTTATCCGCGGTTTCCGCGTGTTCGCCGAGGTGTACGCCACCACCGGCGGAGGGCCGTCTAACGCCACGGAAATGGTGATGACCCATATCTACAAACTGGGTTTTGAGCAGTTTGACTATGGCTACGCCTCGGCGGTGTCGTTTCTGCTGTTCACCTTCACGGTTGTATTAACCCTCTGTCATCTGACGCTGAAAAAACGTATCGCACGTTACTAAGGAGCCGCGATGTTAAGTAAACGTTGGGATACAGCAGGGCGCTGGTGCATTTACGCGCTGCTGCTGATTGTCTTCGTCGGGCCGTTCTGGGGCATCGTGGCCACGGCCTTCAGCGGTGCGCCGGTGAAGCCGGGCGAGCTGCTGGCCTGGCCGAATCAGTTCTCGCTGGAAAACTTCATCTTTGCGTGGATGGATATCGGCGTCTGGCAGTACCTGCTGAACTCTATCCTGGTGGTGTTCTTCGGCACCGTTCTACAGGTGTCGGTCAGCGCGCTGGCGGCGTATGCCCTGGCGCGGAAAAAGTTTCGCGGCGTGGCGCTGGTGAGCCTGGTGATTTTGTCCACCATGATGCTGCCGGAAGAGGTCATCGCCATTCCGCTGTACATGATTATTAACTGGCGACTGCCGCTGATCGATGCCTCGCTCTACAACAGCTACCTCGGGATGATTTTGCCGGTGGTTGGCTGGGCTTTCTCCATCTTTGTCCTGACCGAATTTATGTCGGCGATACCGAAAGAGCTGGAAGAGGCGGCGCGGATAGACGGCGCCAACGAATGGCAGATTTTCTTCCATGTGATTCTGCCGCTGGTGAAACCGGCGCTCGGTACGGTAGTGACGTTCGGCTTCATTATGATTTGGGACCAGTACCTGCTGCCGCTGATTGTGGTTAACCAGGACAGCCTGAATACTATTCCGGTGATCCTCGGCACGCTGCGTACCGATGAGAGCATCACGCCGAACATTTTTATCGCTATTACGCTGCTGGCGATGCTCCCCAGCATCATCGTCTATCTGGGTCTGCAAAAACATTTCAACCGCGGGATTATGTCCGGCGCAGTCAAAGGATAAGGAGTGACCAATGGGATCTGTTGTACTGAATAGCGTGCGTAAATCGTATGGTGATGCGCACGTCATTAAAGACGTGTCGCTGACTATCCCGGACGGTGAATTCTGCGTTCTCGTTGGCCCCAGCGGCTGTGGGAAATCAACCCTGCTGCGCATGATCGCCGGCCTGGAGGAGATCTCTGGCGGCGAGGTGCATATTAACGAGCGCAACGTTACCGAGGTAGAACCGAAGCTGCGCGATATTGCGATGGTGTTTCAGAGCTATGCGCTCTACCCGCAGATGACGGTGCGTGAAAATATGGGTTTTGCCCTGAAGATGGCGCGCCTGCCGAAAGCGGAGATTAATCAGAAGGTTAATGAAGCCGCTGCGCTGCTGGGGCTCGAACCGCTACTGGAGCGCTTGCCGAAGGATCTCTCGGGCGGCCAGCGCCAGCGGGTGGCGATGGGGCGGGCGATCGTGCGTAAGCCGCAGGTGTTTTTGTTTGACGAACCGCTCTCCAACCTCGACGCCAAGCTGCGAACCCAGGTGCGCGGCGAAATTCGCGAGCTGCATCGCCGGCTGAAAACCACCTCGGTGTACGTCACCCACGATCAGATTGAAGCCATGACCATGGGGCAGATGATCGTGGTGCTGCGCGATGGGCGCATTGAGCAGGCGGGGACGCCGCTGGAGTTGTACGACCGGCCGGCGAATCTGTTCGTCGCTGGTTTTATCGGTTCGCCGGAGATTAACCAGCTGTCGGGCGTCGTGGTTTTGAACGGCAGCGCCACCAGCCTGCGTCTGAAAGATGGCTCGCTGCTGGCTTTGCCCGCTGGCCTTCAGGTAGCCGACGGTCAGCAGGTGGTGTACACCATTCGCCCTGAGCAGGTCAACGTCGTCCACGAAGCGCGCGACGATGCGCTGGCGGCGAAGGTGACGGCGGTGGAGAATACCGGCTCGGATATGCAGCTGTTTTGCGATACCGGCGGCGGAGCGTTTACCTCGGTGTTCAAACAGCGTCTGGCTGTAAAAGAGGGCGATAAGATCTGGCTGCAGCCGAAGCTCTCCGGCGTGCACCTGTTCGATGGACAAAGCGGCCAGCGCATAGCGTGCCGGGAGGAAAACTAAGGTGGCGATGAAGCTGTACACCCTTGACGAAACCTGCCTGGAAAACGCCCGGGCGGGCTTAAAGCAGCCGTTCTCGCCGCTGCAGCTGGCGTTAAGCAAGCTGGTGTCGGAGGCCGACATCCTGCGTCGAGAGGCGCCGGAAAGCGTGGTGCATAAAAAGCTGCGCCCGGCCAGCGGCGACGCGCACGATTACTACAGTCTGGGTACCTACTGGTGGCCGAATCCGCGGCGGCCCAACGGGCTGCCCTATATTCGTCGCGACGGGCATATCAATCCGCAATGTGAAAACAACGATACGGACACCTCGCGCATTATCCGCATGTGCGAACGGTGCCTGACCCTGGGGCTGGCATGGTACTTTACCGGCCAGCGCCAGTATGCGCAGGCCGCGGCTACGCAAATACGCTGCTGGTTCCTGGATGCCGACACGCGGATGAATCCGCATCTGAACTACGGCCAGGCGATCCCGGGGATTGTATCCGGTCGCGGCACCGGGCTTATCGATACTCGCTTAATGTGGATGGTGGTGGATACCATCGGCCTGATCAACACGGCGAGCGTGCTTGATACCGATGATATTATCGGCCTGCACCAGTGGTTCCGCGACTTTAACCACTGGATGTACTACAGCGAAATCGGCCACTCAGAGTACGTCTGGCACAATAACCACGGCACCTGGTACGACGCCCAGCGGACGGTTAACGCGTTATTCTATGGCGATAAAGGGCTGGCGGCGCGGATCATTGAGCAGGGAATTACCCAGCGTATGGCGGCGCAGATTGACCAGGATGGCCGACAAACGATGGAGCTGGAACGCACCATCCCGTTCCACTATTCGCTATTTAACCTGGAGGCGCATCTGCTGCTCAACCGCTACGCCGAACATGTTGAGTTCGATCGCTGGAACACCATCCGCGACGGGCGAGGGGTGAAGCAGGGCATCGACTATCTGGTGCCGTTTATTCGCGAGCCGGAGCTCTGGCCGTACAGCGATCTGCAGGGGATCGTGTGGGATAGCGCGCTGCGCGTACTGCTGCAGTCAGTGCGGGGTTATGCAAAGCAGTCTGCCAGCTATCGTGATGCGCTGAAGTGTGTGCCCCAGGAGACCTTACAGTTAAAGGAGCAACTGATGTGGTGTCCGGGCGGATAGAACAATGCTTCTTGCCTCCCGACGGCGCTGTGCCTGGTCGGCCTGGCTGATATGTAGCCCGATAAGGCGTTTACGCCGCTATCCGGGGAATGCGCCGGAGAGCGGCTTTGGCGCGGCTTCTTCCCGGGCGGCGCTACGCTTGCCCGGGCTACGGGGCCTCGGCTGTCTTACACTGCGGCGATGATTTTAATCTCGACTTTATACTTCGGATTCATCAGTTTCGCCTGTACGGTACAGCGTACCGGCGCATGACCGGCGACGACCCATGCATCCCAGGCCTGATTCATCGCCGCAAAGTCTGCACCGTCGGCGAGGAAAATAGTCGTATCAAGAATACGTGATTTGCTGCTGCCCTGTTTCTCCAGCACCGCATCGATCTGCGCCAGCGTATCAGCGGTTTGCGCGCAGGCATCGGCATCGAGGTTGGACGGTACGCCGGTGTAGTACAGCGTCTGGTTATGAATCACCACATCAGACCAGCGGGCTTCGGCATCAATACGCGTAATGGTCATGTTTATTTCCTCTCTGTTCCGGTTCATTAAGCTGCGGCAAGACTGCCATAATGTTTCATCTGCGTCACTACCTGCACTGGCGAAAACCCCTCCACCCTGACATAATCACTGTCCAAATAACCAGGGGGTAATGTGATCGACGATTTTGCAGCAGACGGCCAGCTGGCCAGCGCGATTGCCGGATTTAAGCCGCGCGAGCCGCAGCGCCAGATGGCTTTCGCCGTCGCCAGTGCAATTGAAGAAACTCGTCCGCTGGTGGTGGAGGCGGGCACCGGGACCGGGAAAACCTACGCCTACCTGGCGCCTGCGCTACGCGCCAACAAGAAAGTCATTATTTCCACCGGCTCGAAAGCGTTACAGGATCAGCTCTACAGTCGGGATTTACCCACTGTCGCTAAAGCGCTGAACTTCACCGGTAAACTGGCCCTGCTGAAAGGGCGTTCGAACTACCTGTGCCTGGAGCGTCTGGAACAGCAGGCGCTCGCCGGTGGCGACCTGCCGGTGCAAACCCTCAGCGATGTCATTCTGCTGCGCTCGTGGTCTAACCAGACCGTCGATGGCGATATCAGCACCTGCGTTAGCGTGGCCGAAGATTCCCAGGCCTGGCCGCTGGTCACCAGTACCAACGATAACTGCCTCGGCAGCGACTGCCCCTTATATAAAGACTGTTTTGTGGTGAAAGCGCGGAAAAAGGCGATGGATGCTGACGTGGTCGTCGTCAATCATCATCTGTTCCTCGCCGATATGGTGGTCAAAGAGAGCGGCTTTGCCGAACTGATTCCGGAAGCGGAAGTGATGATCTTCGATGAAGCGCATCAGCTGCCGGATATTGCCAGCCAGTACTTCGGCCAGTCGCTCTCCAGCCGCCAGCTGATGGACCTGGCGAAAGATATTACTATTGCTTATCGCACCGAACTTAAAGACACCCAGCAGCTGCAGAAGTGCGCCGACCGCCTGGCCCAGAGCACGCAGGATTTTCGTCTGCAGCTGGGGGAGCCCGGCTATCGCGGCAACCTGCGCGAGCTGCTGGCGGATAACAATATTCAGCGCTCGCTGCTGCTGCTTGATGATGCGCTCGAACTCTGTTACGACGTGGCAAAGCTGTCGCTGGGCCGCTCGGCGCTGCTCGATGCCGCTTTTGAGCGGGCCACCGTATACCGAGGCCGCCTGAAGCGGTTAAAAGAGACCAATCAGCCCGGCTTTAGCTACTGGTATGAGTGTACTTCCCGCAACTTCACCCTGGCGCTGACCCCGCTGACGGTGGCGGATAAGTTTAAAGAGGTGATGGCGCAAAAGTCCGGGAGCTGGATCTTCACCTCGGCGACGCTATCGGTCAATGACGATTTGCACCACTTTACCGATCGTCTGGGCATAGGCGACGCGCAAACGCTGCTGCTCCCTAGCCCCTTCGATTATGCCCACCAGGCGCTGCTGTGCGTGCCGCGCAATTTGCCGTTACCGAACCAGCCCGGCGCCGCGCGACATCTGGCGGCGATGCTCAAACCGCTGATTGAAGCCAACGACGGGCGCTGCTTTATGCTCTGCACTTCGCACGCCATGATGCGCGACCTGGCGGAACAGTTTCGCGCCACCATGACGCTGCCGGTTCTCCTGCAGGGAGAAACCAGCAAAGGCCAGCTTTTACAGCAATTCGTCAGCGCCGGAAATGCGCTGCTGGTGGCGACCAGTAGCTTCTGGGAAGGGGTGGACGTGCGCGGCGATGCGCTTTCTCTGGTGATTATCGACAAGCTGCCGTTCACCTCGCCGGACGATCCGCTGCTGAAAGCGCGGATGGAGGATTGTCGCCTGCGCGGCGGTGATCCTTTTGATGAGGTCCAGCTACCGGACGCCGTCATCACCCTCAAACAGGGCGTGGGGCGTCTGATTCGCGACATCGACGATCGCGGGGTCCTGGTTATCTGCGACAACCGTTTGGTTATGCGCCCCTATGGCGCCGTCTTCCTCGCGAGCCTTCCGCCTGCGCCGCGCACGCGCGATATCCGTCGGGCGGTGCGTTTTCTTGCGGTGCCGTCGGCGAGGTAATCCGGCGCAAAATGTGGTAAGCTGCGCGCCATTTTGTCAATCTGCTAGAGCGAGAGCGCGACAACCCATGCGAATTTTAGCTATCGATACCGCCACGGAGGCCTGCTCCGCGGCGCTGTGGAATGATGGCACCCTCAGTGCTCATTTTGAAATCTGCCCCCGCGAACATACCCAACGTATCCTGCCTCTGGTGCAGGATGTCCTCAATGAAAGCGGCACGCTATTAACCGAGCTTGACGCGCTGGCCTTTGGCCGTGGGCCGGGCAGCTTCACCGGCGTGCGCATTGGTATCGGGATTGCGCAGGGGCTGGCGCTGGGGGCCGAGCTGCCGATGATCGGCGTGTCCACGCTGGCAACCATGGCGCAGGGCGCATGGCGAAAAACCGGCGCCACCCGCGTGCTGGCCGCCATCGACGCTAGAATGGGCGAAGTTTACTGGGCGGAATATCAGCGCGATGAACAGGGCGTCTGGCACGGCGAAGAGAGTGAAGCGGTGCTGAAGCCGGAAGCGGTTCGCGAGCGTCTGCAGCAGCTGGAGGGCGAGTGGGCTACCGTCGGCACCGGCTGGCAGGCGTGGCCGGATATGGCTACCGGCTGCGGCTTAACGCTTGCCGACGGCGAAATTGAGCTTCCTGACGCGCAGGATATGCTGCCGCTGGCTTGCCATCTGTTTACGGTGGGAAAAACCGTGGCCGTTGAACACGCTGAACCAGTTTATTTACGCAATGAAGTGGCGTGGAAGAAACTTCCTGGCCGCGAGTGAATCTCAGTAACTATATGTCTGAGAAGAAGGAAGGAGTCGCGTCATGGCGGGTCAAAAAACGGTAGTGCGTTGGTTAGTCGCGGCAGCAGTGGTTGCTGCGCTGAGCGGGTGCGCTTCGGTACCGGATGCCATTAAGGGCACCACCCCGACGCCGCAGCAGGATTTAGTTCGCGTGATGAACGCGCCGCAGCTGTATGTCGGTCAGGAAGCGCGCTTTGGCGGGAAGGTCGTCAGCGTGCAGAATCAGCAGGGTAAAACCCGCCTAGAAATTGCCACCGTTCAGCTTGACGGCGCCGCGCGTCCGGAGCTGGGCGAGCCGTCGCGAGGTCGTATCTTTGCCGACGTAAACGGTTTTATCGACCCGGTGGATTTTCGCGGGCAGCTGGTCACCGTGGTTGGCCCGATCGTCGGCGTCGTCGACGGTAAAGTCGGCAATACGCCGTATAAATTCATGCTGATGAACGCTACGGGCTACAAGCGCTGGAACGTTGTCCAGCAGGTGGTCATGCCGCCGCAGCCGATGATGGACCCGTGGATGTTCGGCCCGCGCCCGTGGGGCTACGGATACGGCGGCTGGGGCTGGTATAATCCCGGTCCTGCCGAAGTCAGAAACGTTGTAACTGAATGATTTTGTAGTTTTTGTAAGTTCAAAGAAACAGCGGCTGGTCCGCTGTTTCTTCGTTTTCAGTCAAATAAGAAAAATAAATAGTGACGCGCTTCGCAACCTGTAAAACGCCTAATTAATAAACTGGTACGCTGAGTTAATATAATGTTAACAAAATGTTTGTTGATCAGGGGTTGTGATGACGACGAATAACTATTTCAGAGGTGATGCAGTGAAAAAGGTTTGGCTAAACCGTTATCCCGCAGACGTTCCTGCGGAGATAAACCCTGACCGCTATCAATCCCTGGTTGAACTGTTTGAACACGCCGTCCGCCGCTATGCCGACCAGCCGGCCTTTATTAACATGGGCGAGGTGATGACCTACCGCAAGCTGGAGGAGCGCAGCCGCGCGTTCGCCGCTTATCTTCAGGAAGGGTTAGGCCTGCAAAAAGGCGACCGTGTCGCGCTGATGATGCCTAATCTGCTGCAGTATCCGGTGGCGCTGTTTGGTATCCTGCGCGCTGGCATGATTGTCGTGAACGTCAATCCGCTTTATACCCCGCGCGAACTGGAACATCAGCTTAACGACAGCGGCGCCGCCGCCATTGTGATCGTTTCCAACTTTGCGCATACCCTGGAAAAGGTGGTTGATAAAACCCAGGTCAAGCACGTGATTTTAACCCGCATGGGCGATCAGCTTTCCACGGCGAAAGGGACGCTGGTTAACTTTGTGGTGAAGTACATTAAACGGCTGGTGCCAAAATACCATCTGCCGGACGCCATCTCGTTTCGCAGCGCGCTGCAGCACGGCTACCGCATGCAGTACATTAAGCCGGAAATCGTCTCTCAGGATCTCGCTTTTCTTCAATATACCGGCGGCACAACCGGCGTGGCGAAAGGGGCAATGCTGACCCATCGCAATATGCTGGCGAACCTTGAGCAGGTGAACGGTACCTACGGGCCGCTGTTGCATCGCGGCAAAGAGCTGGTTGTTACCGCGCTACCGCTGTATCACATCTTTGCGCTGACCATGAACTGCCTGTTGTTCATTGAACTGGGCGGGCAAAACCTGCTGATCACCAACCCGCGCGACATCCCAGGCCTGGTCAAAGAGCTGGCGAAATATCCCTTCACCGCGATGACCGGAGTCAATACCCTGTTTAACGCGCTGCTTAACAACAAAGAGTTTCAGCAGCTCGACTTCTCTTCACTGCATCTCTCCGCCGGCGGCGGAATGCCGGTACAGCAGGTCGTTGCGGAGCGCTGGGTTAAGCTGACCGGGCAGTATCTTCTGGAAGGCTATGGCCTGACGGAGTGCGCGCCGTTGGTGAGCGTCAATCCGCACGATATCGACTATCACAGCGGCAGTATTGGCCTGCCAGTGCCGTCCACCGAAGCGAAGCTGGTGGATGATGACGATAATGAAGTTGCGCCGGGAGAGCCGGGGGAGCTGTGCGTGAAAGGGCCGCAGGTGATGCTGGGCTACTGGCAGCGCCCTGATG
Organism: Klebsiella sp. CN_Kp066; assembly: GCF_040065135.1. Classification (NCBI taxonomy): domain Bacteria; kingdom Pseudomonadati; phylum Pseudomonadota; class Gammaproteobacteria; order Enterobacterales; family Enterobacteriaceae; genus Klebsiella; species Klebsiella sp. CN_Kp066. The sequence continues at coordinate 194,729 of NZ_JBEAIU010000056.1, forward strand.
CTACCGCTGAAATCATTAAGGACGGCTGGCTGCATACCGGCGATATCGCGGTGATGGATGACGAGGGCTTCCTGCGTATCGTCGATCGCAAAAAAGATATGATCCTTGTCTCGGGCTTCAACGTCTATCCGAATGAAATCGAGGATGTGGTAATGCAGCATTCCGGGGTTCAGGAGGTTGCTGCGGTTGGCGTACCGTCCGGAAGCAGCGGTGAGGCGGTGAAAATTTTCGTGGTGAAGAAAGAGCCGACGCTGACGGAAGAGATGCTGATCGCTTTCTGCCGTCGCCAGCTGACCGGCTACAAGGTTCCGAAGCTGGTTGAGTTTCGCGATGAGCTGCCGAAATCCAACGTCGGGAAAATTTTACGTCGAGAACTGCGTGACGAAGCCCGTGCTAAAGTAGACAATAAAGCCTGAGCTAAGAGTGAATCGCCAGACGCCGGCTAAGCCGGCGTTTTTTATGGGCGCAAGTTAAGAGAGTATGATTTGAACTATCAGATGATCACCACCAACGATGGCCTTCGCGCCGTCTGTGAAGCGGCAAGCGCGGTTTCTGCCATCGCGCTGGATACGGAATTTGTCCGTACTCGTACCTACTACCCGCAGCTCGGTCTGCTCCAGCTGTTCGACGGCAACCAGGTCTCGCTGATTGACCCTCTGGTTATCACCGACTGGGAACCGATGCGTGAACTGCTGCTGAATAAAGATGTGACCAAATTTTTGCACGCTGGCAGTGAAGATCTGGAAGTATTTCTTAATGCCTTTCATTTGATGCCTCAGCCGCTGATCGACACGCAAATTCTTGCCGCTTTTTGCGGTCGTCCGATGTCCTGGGGCTTTGCGTCGATGGTAGAAGAGTATACCGGCGTTGCGCTGGACAAGAGCGAATCTCGTACCGACTGGCTGGCGCGCCCGCTGACCGAACGCCAGTGCGTTTATGCCGCTGCCGACGTCTGGTACCTGCTGCCGATTGCCGGAAAGCTGATGGCTGAAACCGACAGCGCGGGCTGGCTTTCCGCTGCCCTGGATGAATGCCAGCTGATGCAGCAGCGTCGTCAGGAGATTCAGGATCCTGCCGAGGCGTGGCGCGACATTGGTAATGCCTGGCAGCTGCGCACTCGTCAGCTGGGCTGCCTGCAGCTGCTGGCGGAGTGGCGGCTGCGTAAAGCGCGCGAACGCGACCTGGCGGTCAACTTTGTTATCCGTGAAGAGCATTTGTGGAACGTGGCGCGCTATATGCCCACCAGCCTGGGGGAACTTGACAGCCTCGGACTCTCGGGCAGCGAGATTCGTTTCCACGGTAAGACGCTGATCGCCCTCGTCGAGAAGGCGCAGGCGCTGCCGGAAGAGGCGCTGCCAGAGCCGCTGCAAAATCTGATCGACATGCCCGGTTACCGCAAGCTGTTTAAGGATATCAAAGCGTTAGTTCAGACCGTAAGCGCCGAGAAGGGCGTGAGCGCGGAGCTGCTGGCTTCAAGAAGACAGATTAATCAGCTGCTGAACTGGCACTGGGGGCTAAAAAACGGCAACGGGCAGCCTGAACTGGTTTCCGGCTGGCGCGGTGAATTGATGGCCGATCGCCTGAATGCGCTATTAAGCGACTACCCGCGCTAGCGCCGATCGGCATAGTGAAAAAACCGGCTGCGCACAGCGTTGCCGGTTTTTTTACACCTCAGGCTCAGGGCTTCGACTCTTCAGTTTCCGGCAGAGTCACGTTCAGCTCCAGAATCGAAATATCACCGTCTCTCTGCTCCAGCTGTACGCTGACCATCTCCGGGTCGATTTGCACGTATTTGCAAATCACCTCAAGAATGTCTTTACGCAACTGCGGAAGATAGTGCGGTTCAGCGTCGCCGCGACGGCGCTCCGCGACGATAATTTGCAGGCGCTCTTTCGCAATATTGGCCGTGTTCTTTTTCCGCGAGAGAAAAAAGTCGAGTAATGCCATAATTTATCCTCCGAACAGGCGTTTGAGGAAACCTTTCTTCTCTTCTTCTACGAAGCGGAAAGGGCGTTCTTCTCCGAGCAGACGTTCAACCGTATCGGCATAGGCTTTACCCGCGTCCGAGGCGTCATCCAGAATCACCGGCTCGCCCTGGTTTGACGCGCGCAGCACGGACTGATCTTCCGGAATCACGCCCACCAGATTGATGCGCAGAATTTCCAGCACGTCTTCCATGCTCAGCATGTCACCCTTGTTTACGCGGCCTGGGTTATAGCGCGTCAGCAGCAGGTGCTCTTTAATTGGATCTTCGCCCCTTTCCGCGCGACGGGATTTGGAGGCCAGGATACCAAGGATACGGTCGGAGTCGCGAACGGAGGAGACTTCCGGGTTGGTGGTGATGATGGCTTCATCAGCAAAATACAGCGCCATCAGCGCACCGGTTTCGATGCCTGCAGGGGAGTCACAGACGATAAAATCAAAATCCATTTTTTTCAGTTCTTCGAGAACTTTGTCTACGCCTTCGCGGGTCAGGGCGTCTTTGTCACGCGTCTGGGAGGCCGGGAGAATATAGAGATTCTCCGTACGCTTATCTTTAATAAGCGCCTGGTTCAACGTGGCATCGCCCTGGATGACGTTGACGAAATCATAAACGACCCGGCGTTCACAGCCCATGATCAGGTCAAGGTTACGCAGGCCGATGTCGAAGTCGATAACGACCGTTTTCTTTCCCTTCTGGGCCAAACCAGTAGCGATGGCCGCGCTGGAGGTGGTCTTGCCAACGCCTCCTTTACCCGAAGTCACAACAATAATGCGTGCCATAGAAATTCCTTGTTAAAAAGGGATTAATTCAACGATTGAATCGTCAAAGCGCTGTCGTCTAAACGTAGACGGGCCGCTTTGCCATAAAATTCGGCCGGAATGTTATCACTCAGCCAGTATTCCCCCGCGATGGAAACCAGTTCCGCCGAGAGGTTGGTACAAAATATTTGGGCGTCTCTGTCGCCGCCTGCGCCAGCGAGCGCGCGTCCCCGCATCATGCCATATACATGGATGTTACCATCGGCGATAAGTTCAGCCCCGGCACTCACATGGTTTGTAACAATTAGATCACAGTGTGGCGCATAAATACGCTGACCGGAACGTACCGGCTGATCAATCAAACGCGTTTTTGTGATCTGATTAACAGCTGGAGGTGGGGCAACGGGTTCAGGCGCGGCCTGGCGAGTCACTTTTTCTTTCCCTTCGGTTAATAAAGGGATCCCGGCGCGGTCAATTTCCGTTTTCAGCCGGGGAAGTTTACATCCGCTTACGCCCATAATACGCAGGCCGGTAGCCGCGATCGCCTCATGCAGAGGGCGCCAGTCGACGTCATCTTCAATGCTGCTGATATTCACCACCACGGGAGCGTGCCGTAAAAAGGCGGGAGCCTGGGCGATTTTGTCTTCTAACGCCTGACGAATAACCTCGGGATTTGCATCGTGCAAATGAACCACAGATAAGGTGAAGCTACTGCCCTTAAGTTCGATTGGCGTATTTGACATCCTGGCCTTACTCAATTTGCTGTTTATCACTCGCTGAAGTGCGGTGATATTCCGAAGACTAAAAGGCATGTTATAGTCACTCATATATTGAGGCAAGTGACCACAGGTCTAATTCCGAGTAAAACTATGTTTTGTGTGATCTATCGAAGTACTAAACGCGAGCAAACCTATTTATATGTCGAAAAAAAGGACGATTTCTCCCGCGTTCCTGACGAATTAATGTATAGCTTCGGTACGCCCAAACTGGCAATGATTCTACCGCTCGATGGACGAAAAAAACTCATTCACGCCGATTTGGAGAAAGTGAAACAGGCGCTCACCGATCAGGGCTATTACCTTCAGCTGCCTCCTCCGTCTGAAAATTTACTCAAGAAACACCTGGCGGAACAGGGGAATAAATCTGATTAACCCACAGAGGGAATATAATGTACCAACATCATAACTGGCAGGGTGCGCTACTGGATTATCCGGTAAGCAAAGTGGTTTGCGTTGGCAGCAACTATGCAAAACACATCAAAGAGATGGGCAGTGCGACGCCGGAAGAGCCGGTGCTGTTTATTAAACCTGAGACGGCGCTATGCGACATCCGCCAGCCGTTGGTGCTGCCTGAGGGGCTGGGGTCGGTGCACCATGAAGTTGAGCTGGCGGTACTGATTGGCGGTACGCTGCGCCAGGCGACGGAAGATCATGTGCTGAAAGCCATTGCCGGCTATGGCGTGGCGCTGGACCTTACCCTGCGCGATCTGCAGGGAAAACTGAAAAAGGCCGGTCAGCCGTGGGAGAAGGCCAAAGGCTTTGATAACTCCTGTCCTGTTTCAGGCTTTATTCCCGCCGCCGAGTTTCACGGCGACGCGCAGAGTACTCCGCTGAGTCTGAAGGTGAACGGCGAAGTGCGCCAGCAGGGTTCGACCGCCGACATGATCCATAAGATTGTGCCACTCATCGCCTATATGTCGCGCTTTTTTACCCTGAAAGCCGGGGATGTGGTGCTGACCGGTACGCCGGAAGGCGTAGGGCCGCTGAGCAGCGGAGACGAGCTGGAAGTCGGTTTTAACGGCTTTTTGCTGACTACCCGCGTGCTGTAACGTCCGCTTGCCGCCTTCTCCGGGCGGCAAAACTTGCATCGGCGTGCCAGAGTGGTTATAAGGTGCACCCTGAACTGCAATGACGGACATCCCAATGAGCGAACAACCTTTCTGGCAACAAAAAACACTGGATGAAATGAGCGATGCGGAGTGGGAATCACTTTGCGATGGCTGCGGTCAGTGCTGCCTGCATAAGCTGATGGATGAAGATACCGACGAAATCTACTTTACCAACGTCGCCTGCCGTCAGCTCAATATCAAAACCTGCCAGTGCCGTAACTATGAGCGCCGTTTCGAGTATGAGCCGGATTGCATCAAGTTAACTCGCGACAATCTGCCTACGTTTGAATGGCTGCCGCCGACCTGCGCCTATCGTCTGCTGGCGGAAGGCCAGCCGCTGCCGCACTGGCATCCGCTGTTAACCGGTTCGAAGGCGGCGATGCATGGCGAACGCATCTCCGTTCGCCATATTGCGGTGAAAGAATCCACCGTGGTTGACTGGCAGGACCATATTTTAAATAAACCAGACTGGGCGCAGTAAGGCGCGCAGTTAGCCTTTCTTCGCGTGAAATAGCCCGCTTTCACCGTCGGCGTCATCTGCAACCCAAAAGTTAATATTGAACTGCGCGTCGTCGCTTAGCTCAATGCGGTGCCAGTACTGCGGCGGGCTGGTTGCGAACTGGCCAGCATTGATAACGACTTTTGCCTCAGGCTCTGTCGCCTGTTCATCGGCGAAACCATAGTAGGTTACCGTCCCTTCCATTACGCAAAGCTGGCCGAAAACACCCGCTGCGGTGTTGTGGTGCGTCAGCAAAGCGGCGGGTACGTTCTGTTTGGTAAAGAATGGGGTGGAGCGTTTTACCTTCCAGCTAGCGGGAATACGCAAATGAGACATCATGTGCTCCTTAGTTAACATTTATAAGATGTATTTAATATGCAACTTTATGGCGGCAACGTCAACGCGCAGGCAAAAAAAACGCTCCCGGAGGAGCGCTTTATGAGCAATCGGTCTTAGCGACCAAACAGATCGCGCTTTTTAGGTTTAAACGGCTGAGCGATAAGCACCAGTACACCGACCACCAGATAGGCTGCGAAGATGCCGACCAGCCACTGCGGCATTTCCAGCGTCAGGAATTCCCACTGGCGTACGGAGCAGTCGCCGGTAGCGACAAACACCTGAGGCAGCCATTTATCCAGCGGCAGCCACGTTGGGAAACGAGCGGCGAAATCGCAGGTCTGGAAGGGGGAAGGGTGAAGCTGAATCATGGTGTGTTCCCATGACAGCTGCAGCCCGCGCAGGGCGCTGTAGAGCCAAATCACAATCGCGACGTAGCGCAGAGGGGTTTTTGGCGCAATGGCGCCGACGATACCGGCGCCCATCACGCCAAATAGCGCGCAGCGCTCGTAAATACACAGTACGCACGGCTGCAGCAGCATCACGTGCTGGAACCATAACGCCACCAATTCAAGAATAAACGCGGTTAGCGCCATCAGGAGCCAGGCACCGCGTCCCCTTGAGCACTGGTTTAAATATCGCAACATAATCATTTCCCTGGAACATGCTAAATCATGGCAGTGTAAACGAAAACCGTAGCGACGCCAGCAGCTAGTCTGAAAATATTACGTAAACGAATATGGAATGCCCGGCGTTTTGAGCCGGGCATGGATGATTTTATTTCAGCAGTTGTGGCGTCACCAGCCAACCGTGCTCCAGCATCCACTGGGTGGCCGGCATCAGGGTAAACTCGACGCAGGCCAGGCCGACGAGGGTCAGGACGAGAGTATAGGGCAGCGCCATCCACACCATCCGGCCATAGGAGAGGCGAATCAGCGGGGCCAGCGCGGAAGTCAGCAGGAACAAAAAAGCAGCCTGGCCGTTCGGCGTAGCGACCGATGGCAGGTTGGTGCCGGTATTGATCGCCACCGCCAGCAGCTCGAACTGCGGCAAACTGATGGTACCCTGCTCCAGCGCGGACTTGACCTCGTTGATATAGACGGTTCCAACGAAGACGTTATCAGAAATCGACGACAGCAGACCGTTAAACAGATAAAACAACGATAGCTGGGCGTGCGGCGATGCCTGAAGAACGAACTCGATCACCGGGGCAAAAAGGTGCTGGTCAATAATAACCGCAACCACGGCAAAGAAGACCGTCAGTAGGGCGGTAAACGGCAGGGCTTCGGTGAAGGCTTTGCCGATAGCGTGTTCATCGGTGATGCCTGAGAACGTTGTCGCCAGCACAATCACCGACAGGCCGATCAGGCCGACTTCCGCAAGATGCATCGCAAGGGCGATAATCAGCCAGACGCCGATAAGACCCTGAGCGATAAGACGCAGGCGATCCTGACGACTGCGGCTCTGGCGGCTGCGATCGTCAAAATCCTGTAGCACTTTGCGCACGGTTGGCGGCAGCGGTTCGCCGTAGCCAAACAGGCGGAATTTCTCCAGCAGCAGACAGGTGATCAGTCCGCATACCAGCACCGGCAGGCTAACCGGCAGCATACGCATGAAGAATTCGCCGAAGTGCCAGCCTGCCGCCTTGGCGATGATCAGGTTCTGCGGCTCGCCGACCATGGTCATCACGCCGCCAAGCGCGGTGCCGACCCCGGCATGCATCATCAGGCTGCGCAAGAAGCCGCGGAACTGCTCCAGGACATCGCGATAGTGCTGCTCAATATGGCTGTCGTCGAGCATATTGTCATCATCCGGCCGCGCCGAAGCGACTTTGTGGTAAATACCGTAGAAGCCGACGGCAACGCTTATCACCACTGCGACAACGGTCAACGCGTCGAGGAAGGCGGAGAGGAAAGCGGATGCGACGCAAAACGCCAGCGACAGCAGCATCTTGCTACGAATGCCAAGCAACAAGCGGGTGAATATGAACAGCAGCAGCTGCTTCATGAAGTAGATCCCCGCGACCATAAACATCAGCAGCAGCAGGACTTCAAGATTACTGGCCACCTCTTCGCGGATATGCCCCGGGGTGGTCATGCCGATAAATACCGCTTCAATGGCCAGCAGGCCGCCCGGCAGCAGGGGATAGCACTTGAGCGCCATCGCCAGGGTGAAGATAAATTCGATAACCAGCAGCCATCCGGCAATAAACGGATGCAGATAAAAGACCAGCGGATTAACAATTAAGAAAATGATGAGAGCGAGTTTGTACCAGTCCGGGGACTGGCCAAGAAAATTGCGCCACAGGGCGCGGCCATAAGACATTTCCACGACAGACATCCTTTCTCCGTCAAATTCTGAAACATGATTTTATGCGTAACTATACGCAAGATTACCAGTTGCGCAAAACGAGACGCAACTTTCTTCGCATCACATTCTTTAGCAACAGAAAATGTGAAATGAAAAGTGGAAAATGAAACGGCGATCCCTTTTTAATTACTTTCTGGCGCTATCTGCCTTATGGCCGCTCTGGTATGATGAGTCGAATAGCAACGCTGTGTAATGGAAATCTTATTATGGTCATTAAGGCGCAAAGCCCTGCGGGTTTCGCTGAAGAGTACATCATTGAAAGTATCTGGAATAACCGTTTTCCCCCTGGTTCAATTCTTCCCGCTGAACGTGAACTTTCTGAACTGATTGGTGTTACCCGTACAACCTTACGTGAAGTGTTGCAGCGTCTGGCCCGCGATGGCTGGTTAACCATTCAGCATGGTAAACCGACAAAGGTGAACAATTTCTGGGAAACTTCAGGTTTGAATATTCTCGAAACCCTGGCGCGTCTCGACCATGACAGCGTACCGCAGCTGATTGATAATCTGCTGTCCGTGCGTACCAATATTTCGACCATTTTCATCCGTACCGCTTTCCGTCAGCATCCGGATAAGGCGCTGGAGGTACTGGCGAGCGCGCGTGAAATTGAAGACCACGCCGATGCGTTTGCCGAGCTGGATTACAATATCTTCCGCGGTCTGGCGTTTGCCTCAGGCAATCCCATCTATGGTCTGATCCTCAACGGTATGAAAGGCTTATATACCCGTATCGGTCGCCACTATTTTGCCAATCCGGAAGCGCGCAGCCTGGCGCTCGGCTTCTATCATCAGCTGGCTAAAGTTTGTGAAGAGGGCCTGCATGAGCAGGTTTATGACATCGTACGCCGCTACGGCCGCGACAGCGGTGAGATCTGGCATCGTATGCAGAAGAATCTACCGGGCGACTTAGCGATTAATATGCGTTAAGCCCACGTAATGAATAAAAAACGCCCGGTGCTTTTACCGGGCGTTTTGCTTTTCAACGGCTACAGCGGGTTCTGCCGCGGCGGGGTGCGTTCCAGCAACTCGACGCTGCCATCGGCGTTTTGCTGCTCCAGAAGAACGTCAAATCCCCACAGGCGGTGAACGTGCTTAAGCACCTCACGGCGGCCTTTATCCAGCGGCACGCGGTTGTGCGGCACGTAGCGCAGGGTGAGCGAGCGGTCGCCGCGCAGGTCCACATTCCATACCTGAATGTTTGGCTCGAGGTTGCTCAGGTTGTACTGCGCTGAAAGTTTGGAACGAATCTCACGATATCCCTCTTCATTATGAATTGCGGATATTTCGAGATAGTTGTTGTGATCGTCATCCAGCACGGTGAAGAAGCGGAAGTCGCGCATGATTTTCGGCGACAGGAACTGGCTGATAAAGCTTTCATCCTTAAAGTCGCGCATCGCGAAGTGCAGAGTTTCAAGCCAGTCAGAGCCGGCAATATCCGGGAACCAGTATTTGTCCTCTTCCGTCGGCGACTGACAAATACGTTTGATATCCTGGAACATGGCGAACCCCAGCGCGTAGGGGTTAATACCGCTATACCACTGGCTGTTGTATGGCGGCTGGAACACCACATTGGTGTGGCTGTGCAGGAACTCCAGCATAAAGCGCTCCGTCACTTTACCTTCATCATAAAGGTGATTCAGGATGGTGTAGTGCCAGAAAGTCGCCCAGCCTTCGTTCATCACCTGAGTCTGCTTCTGCGGATAAAAATACTGGCTGACCTTGCGCACGATGCGCAGGATCTCACGCTGCCACGGCTCCAGCAGCGGCGCGTTTTTCTCCATGAAATAGAGCAGATTTTCCTGCGGTTCAGAAGGGTAGCGACGCGCGGCTTCGATGGTTTTTTCCTCTTCTCGCTTCGGCAGCGTGCGCCACAGCATATTCACCTGGCTTTGCAGATACTCTTCCCGGCTTTTTTGCCGCGCCTTCTCCTCCTGCAGGGAGATTTTTTGCGGGCGTTTATAGCGGTCAACGCCGTAATTCATCAGGGCATGACAGGAGTCGAGCAGTTTTTCAACTTCATCAACGCCGTAGCGCTCTTCACATTCGGTGATGTATTTCCGCGCGAAGATGAGATAGTCAATGATTGAGCTGGCATCGGTCCAGCTGCGAAAGAGATAGTTATTTTTGAAAAACGAGTTATGCCCGTAGCAGGCGTGCGCCATCACCAGCGCCTGCATGGTAATGGTGTTCTCTTCCATCAAATAGGCAATACAGGGGTTGGAGTTAATGACGATTTCGTAAGCCAGCCCCTGTTGGCCGTGCTTATAGGCCTGTTCGGTCTCGATGAATTTTTTACCGAACGACCAGTGCGGATAGTTAATCGGCATCCCGACGCTGGAGTAGGCATCCATCATTTGTTCGGAAGTAATGACTTCGATTTGGTGCGGATAGGTGTCAAGACGGTACAGCTTCGCCACCCGGTCGACTTCTGCCAGATAGGTCTCCAGCAGTTCAAAAGTCCAGTCGGGTCCATCGCTTAAACGGGTTGTGTCCTTGTTCATGGAATCAATCGTAGCCATTAGCGCGCCCTCGTTGTTGATGGTTCTCTCTGTACGGAAAACCTCTAAACAAGCATAGAACACGGCGTCGCAAACTGCGTCTATCCGCATTTCCTTTCTTCGCGATTTCACAATCTTAAAGGCGCTGTTTTGCGTTTTAATCAGAATTTTATTCTGTAGAAAAATGAGGCGCAGCAGGAGATGGTAAAGCGACGGGGTCAGCGCTGGCGCAGAATCCTGTGAGATAAGTCACCATAAATAAAGCGTATGTTGAATAATATTTTCATCTGAGTTATCAATTTGTAATTAGATGATTGTTCTTTAACGATTACGGAGCCGCTATGCGCGTCGTCATACTGGGAAGTGGGGTTGTAGGAGTCGCAAGCGCCTGGTATTTAAGCCAGGCAGGACATGAAGTGACGGTTATCGACCGTCAGCCGGGACCGGCCGAAGAGACCAGCGCCGCTAACGCCGGGCAGATCTCCCCCGGCTACGCCGCGCCCTGGGCGGCGCCGGGCGTCCCTTTGAAGGCGATTAAGTGGATGTTCCAGCGCCACGCTCCGCTGGCTATCGGTCTGGATGGCACCCAGTTCCAGCTGAAATGGATGTGGCAGATGCTGCGCAACTGCGACACTCGCCACTATATGGAAAATAAAGGACGAATGGTGCGCCTGGCCGAGTACAGCCGCGACTGCCTGAAAGCGCTGCGCGAGAGCACCGGTATTCAGTATGAAGGGCGCCAGGGTGGTACGCTCCAGCTATTCCGCACTGACAAGCAGTTCGAGAACGCGACCCGCGATATTGCGGTGCTGCAGGATGCGGGCGTGCCTTACCAGCTGCTGGAAGCGAATCGCCTGCTGGAAGTTGAGCCGGCGCTGGCAGAAGTGAGCCATAAGCTCACGGGCGGTTTGCGCTTACCTAATGATGAAACCGGCGACTGCCAGCTCTTCACCACTCGTCTGGCCCGAATGGCGGAGCAGGCGGGCGTGACTTTCCGTTTTAATACTCCGGTGGATGAACTGCTCTATGAAGGGGATCTCATCTCGGGTGTGAAGTGCGGCGCTGAAATTATTAAAGCCGATGCGTACGTTATGGCATTCGGATCCTATTCGACGGCCATGCTGAAAGGGCGGGTGGATATTCCGGTCTATCCCCTGAAAGGCTATTCGCTGACGATCCCCATCGCGGAAGAGGACGGCGCGCCGGTTTCGACTATCCTTGATGAAACCTACAAAATCGCCATCACCCGTTTCGACAGGCGTATTCGCGTTGGTGGAATGGCAGAAATTGTTGGATTTAATAAAGAACTGCTGCAGCCGCGGCGTGAAACCCTGGAGATGGTAGTGCGCGATCTGTTCCCGCGCGGCGGCCACGTTGAACAGGCAACCTTCTGGACCGGACTGCGTCCGATGACTCCGGACGGTACGCCGGTGGTGGGGCGTACGGGGTATAAAAATCTGTGGCTCAACACCGGCCACGGCACGCTGGGATGGACCATGGCCTGTGGTTCAGGGCAGCTGATTAGCGACCTGATCTCCGGACGCACGCCGGCGATCCCGTATGACGATCTTGCCGTCGCCCGCTACGGACGCGGCTTTACGCCGGCCCGCGCTCAGCATCTGCATGGCGTTCACAATTAACAAGGAGCTTTCATGTCTCGTCCTGTAAAGGCCAGCATTGATATGTCAGCCTTACGCCAGAATCAACAAATTGTTCGCCGCGCGGCGCCCGGCTCGCGCCTGTGGGCGGTGGTCAAAGCCAATGCGTATGGCCACGGTCTGGCAAGGGTCTGGAATGCGCTTAGCGCCGCAGACGGTTTCGCGATGCTGAATCTTGAAGAGGCGATACTGCTGCGTGAGCTGGGCTGGAAAGGGCCGATACTGATGCTGGAAGGCTTTTTTCATGCCGATGAGCTGGCGTTATTTGATAAATACCGCTTGACCACCAGCGTGCACAGTAACTGGCAAATTAAGGCCCTTCAGCAGGCGAAGCTGCATGCGCCGCTTGATATTTACGTCAAGGTGAATAGCGGGATGAACCGGCTGGGGTTTATGCCGGATCGTCTGCAAATCGTCTGGCAGCAGCTGCGAGCGCTCAGCAACGTCAGTGAAATGACGTTGATGTCGCATTTTGCCGAAGCGGAAAATCCGGATGGCATCGCGGAGCCGATGCGGCGCATTGAGCAGGCGGCGGAAGGGCTGGATTGCCCGCGCTCGCTGGCGAACTCGGCGGCCACCTTGTGGCATCCGGAGTCGCATTTTAACTGGGTGAGGCCGGGGATCGTGCTTTATGGCGCTTCGCCTTCCGGCCAGTGGCAGGATGTGGCCAATACCGGGCTGAAACCGGTCATGACGCTAAGCAGCGAAATTATCGCCGTGCAGAATCTGAAAGCCGGTGAAGCGGTTGGATACGGCGCAACCTGGCGCACGGCTGAGGAGCGGCGAATCGGCATCGTTGCCTGCGGCTATGCCGACGGCTACCCGCGCTTAGCGCCCAGCGGAACGCCGGTGCTGGTTGATGGCGTCCGCACCGTAACGGTCGGGCGTATCTCAATGGATATGCTGGCGGTGGACCTGACAACCTGCCCGCAGGCAGGCATTGGCGCGCCGGTCGAGCTATGGGGTAAAGAGATCAAAATTGACGATGTCGCAGCCTCCTGCGGCACCGTCGGATATGAATTAATGTGCGCCCTTGCGCCGCGCGTGCCGGTTGTGACAGTGTAACCTGAACCGAGGCGGATCACCCCGCCTCATCTTCCGCCATCCGTACGCCAACCCGCAGAACGTGATCCTCTTCTTTTTCCGCCACCGTCCACACCATGCCGGCAAATTCCACCTGGTCGCCGACAACCGGGGCTGCGCCTAACAGGTGCTGTATGACGTCACCCAGCGACTGCTGACGATCGCGAAACTCTTCTCCCCCGTCAATGCCGTAAATCTGCGCCACGTCGGCGAACCTGGCGCTGGCATCGAGAATAAAATCACCGAAGAAGCGCTGATCGAGAGCCACCGGCGGCGACTGGCTGAACAGTTTACCCAGCGCGGGTAAATCGCGTTCGCGGCCAATCACGCAGAGAATATCGCCTTCCAGCAGGCGGGTGCTGCCGGTAGGGTGCAGCAGAGCATTATCGCGGAATAGCGCGGCAATCCGCGTTTCCGGCGGCATATGCAGGTCGCGCAGCGCCGCGCCGACGCACCATTTCTCCGCGCTCAGCTGATAGACAAACTGCTCCCACGGATTTTCCGGATGGATATCCAGCCCGACGCGTGAGATGGGCGATCCGACCGGTGGCACCACTACTTTGGCTTTTTTGGCCGCCCAGGAGAGCGACGTACCCTGTAAAAGCAGCGAGACCAGCACCACGAAGAAAGCCACGTTAAAGAACAGGCGCGCATTCTCCAGGCCCGCCATCATCGGAAAGACGGCGAGAATAATCGGCACCGCGCCGCGCAGACCCACCCAGCTGATAAATATGCGCTCGCGCAGGTTAAAGCCGCGAAACGGCAGCAGGCCGGCGAATACCGACAGCGGACGGGCGATGAAAATCATCCACATCGACAGAATGAGCGCCGGGATGGCGATGGGCCACAGATCTGACGGCGTGACCAGCAGGCCGAGCACCAGGAACATGGCGATCTGCGCCAGCCACGCCAGCCCGTCAAAGTTTTGCAGAATGCCGTGGCGGTTGCGAATCGGCCGGTTGCCCAGCAGGAAGCCGCACAGATAGACCGCGAGGATGCCGCTGCCGTCCAGCGAGGTGGTGGCGGCGAAAATCATGATCCCGCCGCTCAGCGCCAGCAGGGGGTAAAGCCCGGCGGGCAGCACAATGCGGTTAATCATCTGCAGCAGCAGATAGCCGCCGCCGAGACCGATGGCGATACCTAAGCCAAACTGCTGGACGATATGCACCAGGAACATCCAGCTCAGGCCGGTTTCATGCTGCTGAATCATCTCGATAAGCGTAATGGTCAGGAACACGGCCATCGGGTCGTTGCTGCCGGATTCAATTTCCAGCGTTGAGCCGACGCGTTCGTTTAGCCCTTTTCCGCCGAGCAGAGAGAACACCGCTGCGGCATCCGTCGAGCCGACAATCGCGCCGATCAGCATGCCTTCAATCAGGTCGAGTTTAAACAGCCAGGCCGCCATGAGTCCGGTCAGGGCCGAGGTAATTAACACCCCGACCGTGGCAAGCGACAGCGCGGGCCAAAGCGCTACGCGAAAGGAGCTAGCCTGGGTGCGCATCCCGCCGTCAAGCAGAATGACCGCCAGCGCCAGGTTACTTACCATGTAGGCGAAAGGGTAGTTGTCAAACGGAATGCCGCCGATACCGTCAATACCCGCCAGCATCCCAATGGCTAAGAAGATAACCAGAATCGGGATGCCGAGGCGTGAGGAAAAGGAACTTAATAAGATGCTACAGGTTACTAAAACAGAACCCAGGATAAACAGACTGATGACCGCAGCGGCGTCCAATGTTGACGTACTCCTTACCGGCGTGAAGATAAATTAAAAACTACACCATTTTAACAATCCGACGCCGATCAGGATATGCGTTAGAGGAATTTTTATTCTGTCAGTACCGGGTGGCCGCTGATGCTCAACGTCGTGGCAGAGGCGTTGTTGACCAGCAATGCTCTGGCGCCAAGCGGTAGGGTGACCGTGCGCTGCTCGTGGCCAAAATCCAGGCCGCTGATGACCGGAATGTTAAGCTGCTGGCGAAGGTAGTCGTATACCATCGGCAGATCGTATCCGGCATCGTAGTCGTTGGCGACAGCGCCGGTAAAGCTGCCGAGGATAATCGCCCGCTGGCGCGCCAGAATACCGCTATTAAGCAGCTGCAAGAGCATACGCTCAACGCGGAAGGGATGCTCGTTAATATCCTCCACAACCAGAACCCCGTCGCTAATCTTCGGCATCCACGGGGTACCGATAAGCGAGGTCAGCATCGCCAGGTTGCCGCCCCATAGCGTGCCGCTGGCGCGACAGTCGGGCCCCTCGCCGTGCCATTCAAGCGTAAACGCCGGGTTGCGCAGGGCCTGCCAGAAATGGTGTTCGGTAAATTCATTAAGCGCTTCGGCGCCAAAGTTTCCCGCCAGCATCGGCCCGCTAAAAGTGATTATGCTACCCTTTGCCAGCAGGCCCATCTGGATGGCGGTGAAATCGCTGTGGCCGCAAATGAGCAGCGGATCCCGCTGCTGACGGGCAATGAGCCCCTGCCAGTCAATTTGCGGCAGCAGGCGGGTCGCGCCGTAGCCGCCGCGTACCGCCAGCACGATACGGTTTTTGCCGTCGAGGGTGGCGAGCTGGTTAATATCGGCAAGGCGTTGGTTCTCAGTCCCGGCAAAGCGCAGCGCCCGGCGGGGAATGACTTCCTGGTGCGCCACCTGATGCCCGGCCTCCTGCAGACGTTGCACGCCGCGATTCGCCGCCTCCTGGTTGATGCAATAGCCGGAGGGGGCGATGAGATAAAACTGAGACATGACAA
Source organism: Klebsiella sp. CN_Kp066 (assembly GCF_040065135.1). NCBI lineage: Bacteria > Pseudomonadati > Pseudomonadota > Gammaproteobacteria > Enterobacterales > Enterobacteriaceae > Klebsiella > Klebsiella sp. CN_Kp066. The sequence goes on from NZ_JBEAIU010000056.1 coordinate 210,546, forward strand.
TTCCTTGCTAAGAATGAAAGGGTTATCATGCCGCCTGGAGCGTTTATTGTCATCTCCATGCGGCAAACTTCAGCCAATAAGGATAGATGTGTGAAATTGAGATGGTGTGTTTTTTTATTTGTATTGTTGGCCGGTTGTAGTTCAAAACACGATTATCGTAACCCGCCGTGGAATCCGGAAGTCCCGGTTAAGCGGGCGATGCAGTGGATGCCAATCAGCGAAAAAGCCGGCGCGGCGTGGGGCGTTGATCCCCAGCTGATTACCGCCATTATCGCCATTGAATCCGGCGGCAACCCGACGGTGGTCAGCAAATCCGGCGCGGTTGGCCTGATGCAGCTGAAACCCTCAACGTCCGGGCGCGATGTTTACCGGCGGATGGGCTGGAGCGGCGATCCTTCGGTGAGCGAACTGAAAAATCCCGAGCGTAATATTTCTATGGGGGCGGCCTACCTTAGCATTCTCGAGAACGGTCCGCTGGCGGGGATTAAAGATCCGCAGGTAATGCGCTATGCGGTGGTGGTTTCCTACGCCAACGGCGCGGGCGCGCTGCTGCGCACCTTCTCGTCTAATCGCCAGGATGCGATTGAGGAGATTAACGATATGGACGCCGATGATTTCTTTGAGCACGTGGTGAAGAAACATCCGGCACCGCAGGCTCCGCGCTATATCTGGAAGCTGCAGAAAGCGCTGGACGCCATGTAACGGGCGCTCCCCACTGGCTTAGCTTGCCGGGGGTCATCAGCCCAGCCGATTCAGGGACAGTAAAGTGAGAAAGACGCGCGGCGGAGTTCCGCCGCGCGAAGGTTCACTGCGCGGCTTTTTTCTCCTCAACCGCAGCAGGTTGATGCGCGGCAGGCTGCGCCGAGCCGATATCGTCATTCGCCGCCGGGCGCGCGGTAGGCACGGAATCGCACGGCTTCTCTTTCGGGCACACCAGGTCCAGCATCTTCAGCGTGACGCCGTTGGTCCAGCCAAAGCCGTCCTGTAGCGGATACTCGCCGCCGCCGCCGCCGGTTCCCGTCGAACTGACATCATATTTTTCCACCAGCTTCTGTTTGCTGTCGTAAGTGTGCTGGACGTTGCTCAGGAAACGCCAGCTTACCTCCATCGCAATTTTTTGCTGGCCATATTTTTGCAAACCCTCCGCCGCGACCCACTGCAGCGGCGCCCAGCCGTTGGGGGCGTCCCACTGCTGGCCGCTATTCACCGTGGTGGTGGTCAGGCCGCCGGGCTTAAGTAGCCGCGTTTCGGTGGCGGCGGCGACTTTCGCAGCGCGTTCGCTGGAGGCGGCGTTAACGTACAGCGGGAACAGCGCCGCGGCGGTCAGCTGATTGCGCACCTTATGACTTTTAAGATCGTAATCGGCGTACCAGCCCTCTTTATCATTCCACAGGTAGTTTTCCAGCGCTTTCTGGCGGGCATTGGCTAACGCGTCATACTTCGCGGCTTTGGTCGAGTCTCCCGCCGCTTTGCTGGCGCGAGCGATGGCTTTTTCCATATGGAACATCAGCGAGTTCAAATCGACCGGAACAATAGAGGTGGTACGTATAGTGCCGAGCTGCTGCGGGTTATCCATCCAGCGTGAGCTAAAGTCCCAGCCGGATGCCGCGGCAGAGCGCAGATCGCGGTAGATTTCAGTCGCCGGACGATTGGGGTTATTTTTGGCGGTGGTCACATCGTCCAGCCAGGATTCCGGGCGCGGCGTGTCGTTATCATCCCAGTAGCGGTTGAGCAGCGCGCCGTCGGCCATGCGCACCACGCGCTTGCTGGCGCTGCCGGGCTGAAGCGCCTCAGCGCCATCCATCCAGTACTGGTACTCTTTCTCCATCTGCGGCAGCCATTTCTTGAGTGCCTCGTCGCCATCATGGGTGGCCAGCAGTTCAACCATAAACGGGAAGAATGGCGGCTGCGAACGGCTCAGATAGTAGGTGCGGTTGCCGTTGGGAATATGACCCCAGGTGTCGATCTCGGCGGCAAAGTTGGTCACCATATCTTCGATTTTATCCCAGTGGCCGCTCTCAGCCAGGCCAAGCATGGTGAAGTAGCTATCCCAGTAATAGACTTCGCGAAAGCGTCCGCCGGGCACCACGTAAGGTTTTGGCAGCGGCAGCAGCGAATCCCATTTTTCTACTTCAACGGTACTGCGGGTCAGCACTGGCCAGAGTCCATTGATATGCTGGCGCAGGGTTTGCCCTTTTGGCGGAACGTACTGGTCGTTTTCCTGAGGCAGGGTAAAATTAAGCTCGACAAAGTGCCGCAAATCAAAGCTGGTCTGATTTTTCTGCATCCGATAATCGGCAAGGATCATCAGCGGGTCGCCGTTAGGGATGGCGTCAGCGAACGTTTTCTGGTCAGAGAAAAGTTTGGCGCTTTGCACGTCGTTAAACAGCGGTCCGAGCAGGATATCGGGCGATTGCGGGGTAGGGCGGGTCTCTTCAGCCTGAGCCGTCAGCGTCGCCAGAGCGACAAATGCGCCCCCGAGCGCCAGACGAAGGGTTGCGGGGCGACGGGAAACCGGACTCGTCATAAATTGTTCTCCTTATCATTGCAGACTATGTGCCACTGCATTCGGCCATCAGAAAACCTTAGACGAATATCCGCCGCTGCGCGTGTCCGAGGTAACATTTTAAGTGAAAACAGAGTATTTACCGGGCATCGCTCTGTTCCGCGCCGACAAAATATTGGCGATTAAAACAGTGCTGTCTTGTATGGTACTTCGGGGGGCGCTGAATATCTGGTAATTGATAAAAAACATAATCCGTGAATAAGAAAAATAAATAGACAAGCGGCATGGTATTCCTATATGGCATTTTTATCGGCTCATCCCTGTCGCCTGAAAAAAGTTAGCGAAGTATTAAAACATGTGATCTGCCAAACAAAAAACCGGGTTCTAATACCATTGAAGGCTGACAGGATCACATAAATAAAAAAACATAAATAATTAATAAAAAAACATAATGGCATCTGTAGGAGGGAAAAGTAAAAAATGCAGACTTTACAGAAACCGGTTTCATTTTTTCGTAAAGGAGTGATGTATGTCTGCTGGCGACAAAATTTCTGTCAGAGAAAAAGTAGGTTACAGCCTGGGGGACGCAGCGAGCCATATTGTATTTGACTCATCCGTGGCTATTCTGGCTTATTTTTATACCGATATATATGGCCTGCCGCCCGCCGTGATGGGGACGATGTTTTTGCTGGTTCGTCTGCTGGATGCGATTACCGATCCGATTATGGGGGCGATTGCGGATGCCACCTCAACCCGCTGGGGGCGCTTTCGTCCTTGGCTGCTGGCGATATGCGTCCCCTTTGCGGTGAGCTGCGTGCTGGTTTATTCCATTCCATCTTTCTCTGACTCGGGAAAAATTGTTTACGCCGTGGCGGCATATATATTCATGACACTGATGTATACCGCGATAAATATCCCTTACTGCTCGCTGGGCGCGGCGCTGACCTCCGATCCGCGCGAGAGTCTCTCGCTGCAATCCTGGCGTTTCGCTATCACGCCGATCGGCGGGGCGCTCGGTACCGCGTTTATTTTACCGCTGGCTGATCTTCTTTATCCGGGCGATCGGGCGACGGGTATTCAGGTCTCCATGGCGATATTTGGCGTTATAGGCTGCCTGATGTTTGTCGTCTGTTTCGCGACCACTAAAGAGCGCGTTCAGCCGATTAAAGAAGAAAATCTGAATATTGCCCGCGATGTGAAAATTCTTTTCCGCAACGATCAGTGGCGTATTCTTTCCGTTTACAATTTTATGATGCTGGTCGCCGTGGTGATTCGCGGCGGGGCGGTGGTATATTACGTCAATAGCGTGCTGAATAAAGGTGCGGACGTTATTACACTATTCATGCTCGGCGGGATGTTTGCCTCCATGCTGGGTTCGGTGCTGGCAAAACCGTTTGGTACGCGTTTCTGTAAGGTCAGACTCTCTTTCTGGATTAATCTCGTCACCGCTGCGCTGGGGGTCGTGTGCTTTATTGTACCGGTGCAGTATTGGCTTCTGGTGCTTGGGGTCCATATTCTGATCTCCATTATTCAGGGCGGTAACGGCGCGCTGCAGTGGTCGATGATTACCGATGTGAACAACTACGGCGAATGGAAAACCCAGCGGCGTATTACCGGTATGAACGTTGCGGCCAATATCTTTGTGATAAAACTGGGCGTCGCCGTCGGTGGGGCGATCCTTGGCTGGATATTAGCCTATTACCATTACGCCGCTAACACCACGGTACAGCCGGCTTCCGCCGTACAGGGGGTGGTGCTGTTATTCACGCTGGTACCTTCTGTTTTTTATGTTCTTACCGCAGTCTCTATTAAATTCTATGGCTTAACTGAAAATAGAATGAACGGCATCGTTGATGATTTGAAAAACGGAACTTTTGCTGAATCCTGATTAAACACTAAAAAAGTGCAAGGGCTATCTGATTTATTGCCTCCGGATAGCCCTGTGGTATCCGGGATGACATATACAATAACGTAATTAGGGATGTTAAAAATGAAAGTGAAATATATCGCTCTGGTTATGAGTGCCGTATTTTCTGGCGGTCTGCTGGCCGCCCAAAATAATAACTCTGTGGATATTGAAAAACGGTTAGCACAGCTTGAACAGCGTTTAATTAACGCTGAACAGCGGGCCGCCGATGCGGAAGCGAAAATTCAGACGCTAACCCAGCAGCAGAACGTGGCGGCGAAAAATGCGCCAACCGTGAAGGTCGAGTCTGCGGAGCCCGTCGCACCGGGCGCGGCGCCAACGAAACTGACGCTCTCTGGCTATGGGGATATCAAGTTTTACGGCGATGTCGAATTCAACATGGACGGCGCCAGCAGCAGCGGTAGCCTGACGTCGGTAAAAACCTCTTCGAATAAAAACTGGGCGCCGGGTACTAAAGAACGTTGGGATATTAACGGCCGTATTCTGCTGGGCTTCGATGGTATGCGCAAAATGGATAACGGCAATTTCGCCGGTTTCTCCGCCCAGCCGCTGGCCGATATGACCGGTAAGATGAACCTTGATGATGCGGTATTCTTCTTTGGCCGGGAAGATGACTGGAAGGTCAAAGTTGGTCGTTTCGAAGCCTACGATATGTTCCCGCTGAATCAGGATACGTTTGTCGAATACTCCGGCAACACGGCTAACGACCTTTATAGCGATGGCTACGGCTATATTTACATGATGAAAGAGGGCCGCGGCCGTAGCAGCAGCGGTGGCAACTTCCTGCTCAGTAAAACGATAGATAACTGGTATTTCGAACTTAATAATCTGGTGGAAAATGGCAGCACGCTGTTCCGGGACTCCAGCTATCATGGCAATAACCTGGAAAATGAGAAAAACGTTGCCTATTTACGTCCGGTGATTGCGTGGAATAGCGGTCGCTTCTCTACCGCCGTCGCGATGGAAAAGAACGTCGTGAAGAATGCTTACGGTTATTACGACAATCGCGGCAGTTGGATCGACCAGTCGGACCGCACCGGCTATGGCTTGACGATGTCATGGAATGGACAAAAAACCGATCCGGAAGATGGGGTCACCACTAACCTGAACGTGGCCTATATGGATGCCTCCGATGAGAAGGATTTCACCGCAGCTATTAACTCCCTCTGGCATCGTTTTGAACTGGGTTATATCTACGCCCACAACAAAATCGACAAGTTCAACTCGGCTAATTATGTCTCTACTTGCGACGATGGCTGCTGGATCTCCAACGTGGGTGACTACGATATCCACACCATTCACGCGTCGTACCTGTTCCCCAATGTCATGGATATGAAGAACTTCAATATCTACCTTGGCGCTTACGCCTCGTGGATTGAAGCGAAACCAACGGATGGCGACAAACATGAAGACTCCCGCTACGGCGGCCGTCTTCGCTTCAAATATTTCTTCTGATCAAAGCCGAGCCCGCATTGCGCGGGCTCTGGTCATGATGCCATTACGCCTCCTGCGGAGGCTCGAGTTAACAGGACAACACCATGTATGACAGTAAAGCGGGGACCCCGCTGGAAGGGTTTGCCGAATTTGCCGCCGCCGCCGCTGCCGAGGGCGCGGTGCTGCTGAGAAACGATCGCGGCATGCTGCCGCTTGACGCTCAGCAGCCGGTTTCGTTATTTGGCCGTACGCAAATTGACTACTATCGTAGCGGTACCGGCTCGGGCGGGGCGGTAAACGTGGTGAGCCGAACCACCTTGTTGCAGGCCATGCGCGCGCGCAGCGGGGAGAAGCTCAATGAGCAGCTGGCCGCGCTTTACGAGAGCTGGACGCAACAGCATCCTTTTGACAACGGCGGCGGAGGCTGGGCGGCTGAGCCCTGGTATCAGCAGGAGATGCCGCTGAGCGATGAGCAGATTCGTCAGGCCCGCGCCGTCTCGACCCAGGCGGTGATTGTCCTTGGCCGTACCGCTGGTGAAGATCAGGATAACGCGGATGTTGAAGGCGGATACCGGCTCACGGCCGACGAAATGATGCTGCTACATCAGGTCTGCCGCGAGTTTGACGATGTGGCGGTCGTGCTGAATACCGCCGGGCTTATCGATCTCACATGGGCCGACGATCCGCTGCTGCGTACTCGCATTCGCGCGCTGCTGTACGTGTGGCACGGCGGCGCAGACGGGGCGCAGGCGGCTGCTTCGCTGCTCTATGGTGAGGTAACGCCATCCGGCAAGCTGGTGGGTAGCATCGTCAAATCGCTGGATGACCATCCGGCATCGCCCTGCTGGGGAGCGGAAGCGCAAAACCTCTATCAGGAGGATATCTACGTCGGCTATCGCTACTTTGAAACCTTTTGTCCCCAGCGTCTGCAGTTTCCTTTTGGGTTTGGTCTCTCCTATACCCGCTTCACCCTGCAATCGGCGCGGGCGGAAGCCTTTGGCGACCAGATCAAGGCGACCGTCGCCGTAACCAACGACGGCGCGCGTTTTGCGGGCAAAGAAGTCGTCCAGATTTACCTCCAGGCGCCGCAGGGTGCGCTCGGGAAACCGGCCAGGGCGCTGGTGGCCTTCGCCAAAACCCGCCTGCTGCAGCCGGGTGAAAGCGAAACCTTAACGTTATCGATCCCGCTGGAGCGTTTTGCCTCCCTCGACGATAGCGGGGCTACCGGGCATCCCCATTGCTACGTGATGGAACCCGGACTGTATCGTTTATTGATCGGTAACAGCGTGCGCGATCTACAACCTTTGCCGGTAGACGGAGAGGCAGGGTACACGCAGAAGACTCTGCGGATCCTCTCCCGCCATCAGCAGGTGCTGGCGCCAACGGTACCTTTCGTGCGCATTAGGCCCGCTGGCGATGGCGGCGATGGGCGCTACCAGATCGAATGGGAAGAAGTGCCGCGGCGGAAGATCAACCTGCGCTCGCGTATTGAGGAGCGCCTGCCAGAGAGCATCACTCTCACCGGCAACCAGGGGCTTACCCTCAGCGACGTTGCGGAAGGGCGCGCGACGATGAACGCTTTTGTTGCTCAGCTGTCGGTGGAGGAGCTGGCCTGTCTGGTGCGCGGGGAGGGCATGTGCAGCTACAAAGTCACCCCCGGCGTCGCGTCGGCCTTTGGCGGAGTGGCGGACAGCCTGCTGGAAAAAGGCATTCCGCTGGCGTGTGCCGCCGACGGGCCTTCCGGTATTCGCATGGATAACGGCGCAAAGGCCACTCTGCTGCCCAGCGGTACGCTGCTGGCCTCCAGCTGGGACCCGATACTCGTGGAGCGTTTATACGTGATGGAGGGCAAGGAGCTGCTGCGCAACGGTATCGACCTGCTGCTGGGGCCGGGGATGAACATCCAGCGCCATCCGCTCAACGGGCGCAATTTTGAATATTTTTCCGAAGATCCGCTTATCACCGGGATGATGGCGGCGGCGGTGGTGCGCGGCATTCGCAGCGGCGGCGGCGTGGCGACGCTTAAGCACTTTGCCTGTAATAATCAGGAGTTTGCCAGAGCCACAGCGGACTCGGTAGTGTCGGAGCGCGCGCTGCGTGAAATCTACCTGAAAGGCTTTGAGTACGCGGTGAAATCCGCCGGCGCCAGCGCGGTGATGACCGCCTACAACCCGGTCAACGGTTACCAGGCGGCCTCCAGCTACGATCTCACCACCACCGTACTGCGCGAAGAGTGGGGCTTTCGCGGGATCGTCATGACCGACTGGTGGGCAACGATGAACGATCCCATCGATGGCGGCGCGGCGAGCACCCGCAACACCGCGGCGATGATCCGCGCGCAGAACGATCTCTATATGGTGGTCAATAATAACGGCGCGGAGGTTAACGCTGCCGGTGATAACACCCTGGCGGCGCTGGCAAAAGGGGAACTCACGCTCGGTGAGCTTCAGCGCTGCGCGATAAACATCCTCGATTTTATGCTGCAGACTCAGGCCTTTAAGCATGGGGAGGCGCCCCGGGCGCATGTGATTCACCTGGCGGCAGAACCAGCCTGCGCCGCCGGCTGCGAGGGGGCAATTAAAATCGCCGAGCAGTCGCGTCTGCGCTATGACGAGGACCTGGTGCTGAGCGTTGAACAGGCGGCAGTCTACGATGTGCTGGTCAGCGTGTACGCCGACGGCGCGCCGCTGGCGCAAACCGCCGGCAATCTGCTGCTCAATGACCAGTTCGTGGCAACGATACACACCCACGGCACGCTCGGCCGGGAAATGGTGCAGAAGCTGTGTCGGGTTGCGCTACAGCCGGGGAAATACCGCGTGGGGTTTGACGTTATCAAGCCGGGTCTGGTGGTGGAGTGGCTGGAGCTGAGGCGCGTTAACGACTAACCGTGGCAGACGTTCAGGTCGCGTGCGGCCTCTTCGCGAGCCGTTATCTGGCGACGGATGCGGGCTATCGACCCGCCCGTTAACGCGGGAGCGAACGCCCCAATTTGGTGCGATTCTGGCTGACGGCAGAGCCTGAACAAGCAAAATAACGGGTTATTTTTTATTCAGATAAGCGCGGCGTTACGCTATGCCGCTGCGCTGTGCTACCTGGCATAATTAATGCTTATCTCTCCCGGGGATGACCTCAAAGTGAGTACAACCGGAGGAGACGGCCATGATAAAAATAACGCTTCCTGACGGGCATTATTATGATGAGATGCTTACCGTACAGGGAGAGCAGCGTCAGCACTATAACGCCTGGTGGCAATGGTTTCGCAGTACCGATCAATTCTCTATCCGGCAGAAAAAAGAGCAGGCGGAGCTGCTCTTTCACCGCATCGGCATCACTTTTAACGTCTACGGCGAAGACGAGGGGACCGAACGTCTGATCCCTTTCGACAGCGTGCCGCGCATTATCCCCGCCGGCGAGTGGCAGCGAATCGACTGCGGCATCCGCCAGCGGGTGAAGGCGCTCAACGCCTTTCTTTACGATATTTACCACGATCAAAATATCCTGCGCGCGGGACTGATCCCGGCCGAACAGGTGCTGGCGAATGAACAGTATCAGCCCTGTATGCAGGGGATAAACTTACCCAATAACACCTATGCCCATATCACCGGGGTTGATATGGTGCGCAACAGCGACGGCCAGTATTACGTGCTGGAGGATAATCTCCGCACCCCCTCCGGCGTCTCCTACATGCTGGAAAACCGCAAAATGATGATGCGGCTCTACCCCGAAATGTTCGAACAGCACCGTATTGCGCCGGTAGAACGCTACCCCAGCTATCTGCTGCAAACGCTGCGCGAAAGCTCGCCCGTGGACGACCCGTGCGTGGTGGTGATGACCCCAGGGCGGTTTAACAGCGCCTATTTTGAACACAGCTTTCTGGCCCAGCAGATGGGCGTTGAGCTGGTGGAGAGCGCGGATCTGTTTATTAAAACCGGGGCGGTGTATATGCGCACCACCGAGGGGCCGCGGCGCGTGGACGTTATATACCGGCGGATCGACGATGCGTATCTCGACCCGCTGGCCTTTCGCGCCGACTCTATGCTGGGCGTGCCGGGGCTGCTGTCGGTGTACCGCGCCGGAGGCGTGGTGCTGGCGAATGCCATCGGCACCGGCGTCGCCGACGATAAATCGATCTACCCCTTCGTGCCGGAGATGATCCGTTTCTATCTGGGCGAGCAACCGATCCTCAGCAATATTCCCACTTGGCAATGCCGTAAAGCGGAAGATCTCAGCTACGTGCTGAGCCATCTTGAGCTGATGGTCGTGAAGGAGGTTCACGGCGCGGGCGGCTACGGCATGCTGGTCGGTCCGCGCTCGACCAAAGAGGAGCGCGAAGCGTTTCGTCAGCGTCTGCTGGCAAACCCGGCCAACTATATCGCCCAGGACACCCTGGCGCTGTCAACCTGCCCGACCTTTATAGAAGAGGGGCTGGCGCCGCGCCATATCGATCTCCGGCCCTTTGTCCTTTCCGGTCAGGAGATCCGCCTGGTTCCCGGCGGCCTGACGCGGGTGGCGCTAACCGAAGGCTCGCTGGTGGTGAACTCGTCGCAGGGCGGCGGAACCAAGGATACCTGGGTGATGGAGGAGGACGAATCATGTTAAGCCGCACAGCGAGTGAACTCTTCTGGATGGCGCGCTATCTTGAGCGCGCAGAAAGCTATGCCCGGGTGCTGGACGTGACCTGGAAGCTGTCGATGATCCCCCGCCATAGCCAGCAGTCGCGGGATTTAGCCTTGCCGCTAAATCTATCGCTGACCCACGAGCTGTTTCAGGCCCGGCACGCGCGTTTCACCATGAGCAACCTGCTTAATTTTTTCGCCCTCGACGGCAACAACCCGTACAGCATTTTTAGCTGCGTCGAGATGGCGTGGAACAACGCCCACGCGGTGCGCGGCAGCCTGTCGGCGGAAGTGTGGGAAAGCATCAACGCCACGCGTATTGAGCTGCGAAAACTGCGCCAGCAGGGGATCGGCGAGCTGGGCAACGACGCTTTCTTTGAGTGGGTAAAAGAGCGGGTTCATCTGTTTCGCGGGGCGATTCTCGGCACGCTGCTGCGTAACGACGCCCTGAGCTTTATCGGTATCGGGACGCTGATCGAACGGGCATCCGCCACCGCCCAGCTGCTGCTGATTAAGGATCAGCAGTTAAACAGCGATCCCGATCCGGTCCGCGAGTATTACCGGCTGGATACGCTGCTTAACGCGGTCAGCGCACGCGAGGCCTATAACAGCATCTACCGCCAGCCGGTCAGCCGCGAAACGGTGATGGAGCTGCTGATCCTGCGCAACGATGTGCCGAGATCGCTGCGAGCGAGCATTTCCGACCTCGTCGGGCAGCTGGAGCAGATTGCCAACGATCGTTCGCACCTGCCGCTGCGCCTGGCGCACCAGCTTAACGTCGACCTGCGTTTTAGCACCCGCGACGATCTGGCGCAGGCTGATTTGCAGGTCACCCTTAATGCACTGCTGGCGCGGATTAACGCGCTTTCCGACAGCATCAGACAAACCTATCTGGAGGCGTTATGAAACTGGTAATCGATCACCTGACCCGCTACGGCTACGATGAAGAAGTGAAGTTTTCAACCCAGTACCTGCGCCTGACGCCGCGCAGCAGCGGTCGGCAGAAGATCACCGCCTGGACATTAACCCTGCCGGACGGTTCCGCCGTCGCCACCACCGACGCGTGGGGCAACGTGCTGCACGTGCTGACGCTGGATAATCCGCATAAAGAGATTACCATCCGCGCCAGCGGGATCGTCGATATCGTGGAAGAGGGGGAAGAGATTGGCGCGGAGCCGCAGGAGCTGCTGTCGCCGCTGGTTTTCTTGCGCTGTACCCCGCTTACCCGCGCTGACGGCCCGATCCGCGAATTTGCCCAGCGCTGGTATCAGCCGGAGGCTCAGGAAGCGAGCCTGAACCGGTTAATGGCCGAGCTGCTGCTGAGAATGCCCTATTCGCCGGGCGCCACCCAGGTACAGGACTCTGCCGCCGACGCGTTCGCGCGATCGAAAGGGGTTTGCCAGGATCACACCCATGTGTTTCTCGCCTGCTGCCGGGCGCTGGCGATCCCGGCGCGCTACGTCAGCGGCTATGTCTACAGCGATAACGCCGAGCATGTCGCTATGCACGCCTGGGCTGAAGTATGGCTGAACGATCGCTGGCAGCCGTTTGATATCACGAACAATACCCGCCGTCTGAATCAGCATTTGCGGCTGGCGACCGGGCTGGACTATCTTGATGCGTGTCCGGTGCGCGGTACCCGCCTCGGCGGCGGCGGAGAAATTTTGTTAACTAACGCTGAGGTGCGCGAGCATTCACAGCAGGCGCAGCAGCAATAACCGCAGGAATGAAACGATGACCTATTGCGTGGCCATGTGTTTGTCAGATGGACTGGTGTTTGCCTCAGACTCCCGCACCAACGCGGGAGTGGACCATATTGCAACGTTTAAAAAACTGCACGTTTTCCATCAGGATGGCGAACGCGTCATGGTCCTGCAGTCTGCGGGCAACCTGGCCACGACTCAGAGCGTGATTAGCCTGCTCAGCGCCCGCATTCGTACCCAGCAGGAACCGAATCTGATGCAGGTGACTTCGTTATACGACGCGGCGATGCTGATCGGCAAAACGTTGCAGGAGGTGATTCAACGCGACGCCAGCAATCAGCAGAACTGCGGCAATACCAACTTCAACTGTAACCTGCTGCTCGGCGGGCAGATCGCCGGGGAAACGCACCGGCTGTTCCATATCTATCCGGAAGGCAACTTTATTGAAGCCACGCGCGACACGCCCTATTTCCAGATTGGCGAGAGTAAATACGGCAAACCGATCATCGACCGGGTCCTGACCATCGATACCCCCCTTGAGCAGGCGATGTGCTGCGCGCTGATCTCGATCGACTCCACCTTGCGCAGCAATCTTTCGGTGGGACTGCCGCTGGACACGCTGCTCTACCGCAGCGGTAGCCTGAGCAGCGCCGGGCAGCATCGGATCACCGAGAACGATCCCTATTTCAATACCATTCGCAAAGCCTGGTCCGAGGGGTTACAAAGCACCTTCCTGCAGCTGCCGCCGTTCACGCCGGGCGGCCAGGATCAGGGGGCGAAATAGCGTCCCGGCGTCATGCCGGTCATGGTGCGGAAAAAGTAGATAAAGGCGCTATCGCTGGCGAAATCAAGCGCCATCGCGGTATCGGTAATCCGCTGCCCGGTAGCCAGCATCTCAACTGCCTTCATTAATCGCCACTGCTGACGCCACTGCTGGTAGGACATACCGGTATCGCGGCGGAACAGGCGGCTGATGGTTTTTTCGCTGGCACCGCAGCGGGCTGCGAGCGTCCCAAGCGCCGGCGGTAGCGCATCGCCGGAAAGCTGCGCCAGCCGTTTATCCTGCGGCAGCGCCAGCATCATCGGCTCCTGGGCGGCGGCGCGAATTTCCGCCTGGCACAGGGCCGCGAGATGCCGCGCCGGCTCGGTTTCCCAGTCGGTATCCCAGGGGCTGGCGCTGATACGCTCTAAGAGTTCGCGCAGCAGTGGCACCACGTTGAGTATCGCCGCCTGCGTTGGCAATTGAGGGTAACGCTGCGGCTGAAACCAGACTGAACGATAATCGACAATATTTTTCATCTCCGCGCGATGGCTGATACCGGCCGGGATCCAGGCGGCGCGTCCCGGCGGAAGCAGGCACAGCAGCGCGCCATCGTCGAGCGTCAAACGTACGCATCCCTGACGGGTAAACAGGATCTGCGCCATCTTATGCTGGTGGCTGCCGGAGTCATGGTTACCCAGCGCCGACTGCACGCCAATCAGGCTTTTTATTAACGCATCCGGATCGAATGCCGCATCAGCGTCAAGCCAGGCCATAATGTCTGATTTCCGATATTTAAAGTCATTATGTTTATAATGTTCGATAAACGGCTTACCTACAATAGCGCCTCTTGTTTATCAGGAGGTAGATATGTTGGGACGTGCCGCGCTGGTACTGGTTACTGCGCTATTGATGTTTCCGCAAATAGCGGAAACGATTTATAGCCCGGCGCTGACCGATATCAGCGCCCGGTTTTCCGTGAGCGCAGCGCAGGCGGCGCAAACGCTCTCCGTATACTTTATCGGTTTTGCCGTCGGCGTTCTGTTGTGGGGCGGATTCAGCGATCGCTACGGTCGGCGCCCGGCCCTGCTGGCGGGGTTAGGTGTCTACGCGGCGGGGTGCCTGCTGGCGCTGTGGGCCAGCGATTTTTCGCTGCTGCTGGTGGCGCGGATCGTCACGGCCGCTGGCGCGGCAACCGGCTCAGTAGTGACGCAGACGGTTCTGCGGGACTGCTATAGCGGGCGGCAGCTGGCGGGGATTTTTTCGTTTATCGGCCTGGCGCTGGCGGTGAGCCCGGCCATCGGGGTCTATATCGGCGGTGGGTTGACCGCCATCTGGGGTATGCGCGGTGTATTCAGCGCGCTGGCGATTTTTGCCGCCGCGCTCCTGCTGGGCTGCCTGTGGTTGATGCCGGAAACGCGCCCGCATAACCTCAGGGGAGGGTCTTTTCTTGACGTGCTGAGGCGGATGGCGGGCGACAGGCGTATCGCTCTGGCGGCAATTCTGGTGGCGGCATTTAACATCAGCCTGTTCAGCTACTACAGTCTGGCTCCCTTTCTGTTCGCCAGATTCGTTCTCGATGCCCTGGCCTTTGGCTACAGCGGCGTGGCGCTTGCCGCGGGTTCGCTGTTCGGCGCGCTGCTTAACCGCCGTCTGCTGCGTCAGAATGTCCCGCTGGGGCAAATGCTCGCGATCGCCTGCATCCTCCACCTGGCGGGCGCTGCCGCCGTGTACGTGCTGCGGGAATCGCTGTGGTTTGTGGCGCCGGTCGCGCTGGTCACCCTCGCGTATGCGATGGCGATCCCGCTGGTTCTGGGATCGGCGCTGAGCGCCTATGGCGACTGTCGGGGCACCGCCGGCGCCATTTTCGGCTTGTTTTATTATCTTCTGATAGGCGCCGGTCTGCTGGCGGCCGGATGGGGGCAATCGCTGGGCGCATCGCTGTTGCTGTGCGCTGGGGTAAGCCTCATCGCCGGGTGGCGCTATATGCACTCGCTCAACGACGCATAAGGCCGATTTCTGGCAAAGCTTAGTGATTTAATTTCTTTGTTATTTAACGCGTTATCTCACATCTTCGGGGGAGCAAAACGATAACGCGAAAAGGTAGCTTCAGGAATGGCAAAAAGCAGATCGGCCTATTTGCATCCGCAGCAGCGCGAGCGGATTCAGCAGTTGTCCCGCAGCTGGCTGTGGCGCAGCGAACTGCCGACCTGGCTACTGATTTTTGCGATCTACGGCGGCTGGTTTGCCTCGCTGGCCTGGTGGCGCGCGCTGGGGCTGTTCCCGGCCACGCTGCTGCTGGTCTGGTTCACCGCCTGGTATATGTCACTGCAGCACGAGCTCATTCACGGCCATCCCACTTCGCGGCCGTGGTTTAATCAACTGCTGGGGACCCTGCCGCTGGCGGTCTGGTACCCATATGGTCTGTATCGCGACTCGCACCTGGCGCACCATAATCATCATCTGCTGACGCAGCCGGTTGACGATCCGGAATCCTACTATTTTACGCCGCAGAGCTGGCAGCATTTTGCCCCCTTGCAGCGCAGTCTTATTCATCTGCGCAATACGTTTATCGGCAGGCTGCTGGTAGCGCCGCTGCTGGATATTGCCCAGACGCTCAGCTGCGCGCTGACGGCGCTGCGTCTTCGGCGGGTGAAGACGCTAGCGATGTGGCTGGTTCACGGCCTGCTGCTGGCGGCGCTGTTCGCGTGGATGCATCACCTTGACTTTTCGCCGCTCTATTTCGTGCTGGCTGTCAGCTATCCTGCGCTGGCGTTAACCAAAGTGCGCTCTTTTCTTGAGCACCGCGCCGCGGACGATCCGCTGGCCCGTTCGGTGATTAACGAGGCGGGGCTGGTCTGGCGGGTGCTGTTCCTCAATCTCAACTACCATTCAGTGCATCACGATTTGCCGGGCGTACCGTGGTACGGGCTGCGAAAAATCTATCTGCATAATCAGGCGGAGTATCAGCGGCGCAACGCCGGGTTTGTGGTGCGCGGCTACGGTGAATGGCTGCGGCATTTTTTTGCCAGACCGGTGACGGTGAATGCGCATCCCGGGTTCAACCAGCAGGGTAAGGCGGATGAAGAGCATGAGTGAAAGGCTGGCGTTTCCGATGTACGCGGTGAATGACGAGGATACTCAGGCGCTCTGGCGGGCGGTGCGGCAGCTGCTGGCGGCTCGCGGCGTGGTGGATGAGGATGGGCTGTCATATACGGTACCTGAGGATCTGCTGGCGCACTGGCGCCATCCGGCGCTGCTGTTGAGCCAGACCTGCGGTTATCCGCTGGTGACGCTGTTGGCGAACGTGCAAACGGTCGGCTGTTTTCACTATTCGGCGCCCGGATGCGAAGGGCGGAACTACCGCAGCCTGCTGGTGGCGCGTGAAGCGGACGGAGGGAAGTCGCTGGCAGATTTTCACGGGCGTCGGGTCGCGTGCAATTCGCCGGATTCCCAGTCCGGCTATAACGTGCTGTTAAAAATGATCGCGCCGCTGTCGCGCGATGGGCGTTTCTTCTCAACGGTCGCGTTTAGCGGCAGCCATCGCCAGTCGCTGCGTGAACTTCAGCAGGGGACGGCGGATATTGCCGCCATTGATTGCGTGACCTGGGCGCTGCTGCAGCGTCATCAGCCGGAGGCGCTGGCGGGGCTGACGGTGATTGCCCATAGCCCGCTGGCCCCGGGGCTACCGCTGATTACGTCGGCGACGACGCCCGCGGCGACGCTGGAGTTGCTCAGAGAGGCATTGCAGCAGCTGGTGAGCGATGAACGCTACCAGCCGCTTTGCGAAGCGCTGTTTATCTGCGGCTACAGCGATATGCGGCGCGCGGACTATCAGCCGCTGCTGGCGTGGCGTGAAGAGGCCGCGGCCAGAGGCGTTGTGCGGCTATAGTTGGCAATTGCCCCGGGCCGCGGCGCAAGCGCCTTGCCCGGGCTACCCGATCGCAGGCGGCTGTGAACCCGTAGCCCGGTCAGCACAGCGCCACCGGGAAGCAAGTCGCAGCGCGGTCAGCGAGTCGAATTCAGGCGTTGACGTCAATTGGCGTAGGGGAGCGTCGGCCCAGCGGGCTGGCGAGCGAAGCGAGTTAAAACGCGCTCGGGCTGACGGCGTCGATCCTCTCTCCGCTAACCGGATGCACGAAATGCAGTTCGCTGGCGTGCAGCATCAGGCGCGGTGCCTGTTCTGTTCCCGGAAGCGCCATGCCGCCGTACAGATCGCAGCCCAGAATAGGGTGGCCAAGGTGCTGGCAGTGAATACGCAACTGATGGGTGCGGCCGGTTTCCGGCGTCAGCTGGACTCGCGTTACCGGCACTTGACCTTGATAGCGCAGGCGCTCCACGACCCGATAGCCGGAGCGGGCAGGTTTGCCGTGGCGCGGGCAAATCGTCATCAGCGGAAACAGCGCCGGATCTTTGGCTATCGGAGCGTCAACGGTTCCTTCATCATCCGCCAGATGCCCGCACAGCAGCGCGCTGTAGACTTTGCTCACCGCACGCTGGCTGAACTGCTGGCAGAGCGCGGCGTTGATGGCCTTGTTGCGCGCAATCACCATCAGCCCGGAGGTGCCGAAATCAAGACGATGCGCCAGCGTGCAGCCGGGAAACTGTTGTACCAGTCGATAATGTACCGAGTCGAGATTCAGGGGATTTTTCCCCGACAGGCTCAGCAGGCCTGAGGGTTTATCGATCAGCAGCAGATGGTCATCCTGGTAGAGGATATCGATTTCAGCGTGGCACGGCGGGGCGATAAAGGTATCGATAACGGTAGACATCAGGCTGCACGGAGAGAGAGTGGAGGCGGATAATAGCGTATTATTCGCCTTCACGCGAGCTATGCGGTGACGGTACTCATGGCCTTAATATGCTGCCAGAAACGTTCGGCGGACTGGTTGAGCCGCGCACCGGAGCGATAAATATAGGCGCCGATCGGCAAGGACAGGCTCTCATCCATTATCGTCAGGCGGCCTTCCTCGAGCTCGCGCTTGATAGAGTATTGCGGCAGCCAGCCCACGCCGTCGCCGTTGAGGATCATACGTTTTAACAGCTCGCTCATTGAGGAGACAAAGGTCAGCGAGAAGGTAATTTCCGGCTTGCGGTCGATCACCTGATTCACCTGTCGTCCCATATAGCTGTCGTTGGCGTATTTCATCAGCGGCAGCACCCCGCGATGCAAATTAAAAAGCGGTCTGCCGTGCTTATCGCAGGGAGAAACGAGGTGCAGCGCTGAGTCGAAAATTTTATGATTGATAAACGGATAGTTCATCAGCTCTTCATTATAAAACGACAGGATAAAATCACTTTTTCCTTCTTTAAGATTAAATACGGCATCGTTGACATTAATCGATTCAACATGAAAAGTTTTATTCTTCCGGTCGGTATAACCGGCGATAATTTCTGGCAGTAATAAAACGGAAAGCGACGGCGCAGCGTCGATTCTTATTTTCTGCGTGGTGTTGTTCAGCCCTTTAATTCGGCTGATCTGGAAGTCCATATCGTCGAGCATATTTCGTGCGTAGCCAACGAAAATCTTCCCGCGGTTGGTCAGCTGCAGCGGGTTTGCCGAACGGTCGAAGATGCTGAAGCCCAGCGAAGACTCAAGCGCCTGAATGCGGCGGCTGAAGGAGGACTGCGAAATATTGCGGCTTTTGGCCGCGAGCGTAAAGCTTCTGGCTTCCTCAAGGGCAATCACATCGTAAAGCCATTTTACTTCAAGATTCGCCAGCACCGATCCATTCCTCATTCCTGCAATAAATGCTATGCAATTTTAGCATAACGCATAGAAACTATGCAATTAACATACTTACCTACAGGTGTTAACATTTTTAGCAGAGTTAGCTTATGAGGTATACGTGCCAACGATATTTCTAAAGTACAGGCGAAACCCTACACGAGCACGATTTTAAATCGCCGGCTCTGGTCTGTTCATCCTGGTTATTTAATTGCACGATGGTTTTTTTATTAAAATAAATCCATCTGCTTAACTGACGGGTTGAAATAACCGAATAGCATCTTATCCAGCCAATAGTTTGTCAGGAGTGCCATGTCACGTATTGAATCAGTAAAAGACGCTCTTCTTGCGCTCGGAATTCAGGAAAGCAGCGAGCTGTTTTATAACCCCGATTACGACTTGCTGATTGCGCATGAAACCAGTGCAGAGCTCACCGGCGCGGCGCGCGGCGTCATGACCGAGTCCGGTGCCGTTGCCGTGGATACCGGGATCTTTACCGGACGCTCTCCGCGCGACAAATATATCGTCAGAGACGAGCTGACGCGTGACACCGTCTGGTGGTCCGATTCCGGCCTTGGCCGCAACGATAATAAGCCGTTATCCACGGAGATTTGGGCTGACCTGAAGACGCTGGTTGCCGGACAGCTGAGCGGCAAAAAATTGTATGTTGTCGATGCCTGGTGCGGCGCCAGTCCGGCAACGCGCCTGGGCGTCCGCTTCGTCACCGAAGTGGCCTGGCAGGCGCACTTCGTCAAAAACATGTTTATTGCGCCGAGCGCGGAAGAGCTGGCTGAATTTACGCCGGACTTCGTCGTCCTCAACGGCGCGGGCTGCACCAACGACAAATGGCAGGAACAAGGGCTGAATTCCGAGAACTTTGTCGCCTTTAACCTGAGCGAAAAAATTCAGCTGATCGGCGGCACCTGGTACGGCGGCGAAATGAAGAAGGGTCTCTTCTCGGTGATGAACTATCTGCTCCCGCAGCAGGGGATCGCCTCGATGCACTGTTCAGCTAACCGCGGCGAAGCGGGAGACGTGGCGCTCTTCTTTGGTCTGTCAGGCACCGGCAAAACCACGCTTTCCACCGACCCGCTGCGTCAGCTGATCGGCGATGACGAGCACGGCTGGGACGATGAAGGCGTGTTTAACTTCGAAGGCGGCTGCTATGCCAAGACCATTAATCTTGACCCGCATGCCGAACCGGAAATTTACGGCGCGATTCGTCGTAACGCGCTGCTGGAAAACGTGGTGGTCAGAGCCGATGGCAGCGTGGATTACGCCGACGGCAGTAAGACTGAAAATACCCGCGTTTCTTATCCGCTGTCGCATATTGACAACATCGTGAAACCGGTATCGCGCGCGGGCCATCCGTCGAAGGTCATTTTTCTTGCCGCCGATGCTTTTGGCGTGCTGCCGCCGGTATCCCGTCTGACAACCGAGCAGATGCAGTATCATTTCCTGTCGGGTTTTACCTCGAAGCTGGCCGGAACCGAGCGCGGCATTACTCAGCCCACGCCAACCTTCTCCGCCTGCTATGGCGCGGCCTTCCTGCTGCTGCACCCGACGCAGTATGCCAGCGTTCTGGCTGCGAAAATGGCGGCATCGGGCGCCGAGGCCTGGCTGGTGAATACCGGCTGGAACGGAGAGGGCAAGCGCCTTTCGCTACGCGATACGCGCAATATCATCAGCGCGATCTTAAACGGCACTACCGGCGAGCTGCGCGAGGAGACGGTCCCTGTGTTCGGTCTGTCTATTCCGCAAACCGTGCCAGGCGTGGATAGCGCGCTGCTTGACCCGCGTAGCGGCTGGTCTTCCGCCGACAAATGGCAGGAGAAGGCCGAAAGCCTGGCGCAGTTGTTTATGGATAACTTCAGGCAATATAGCGATACCGAAGCCGGCGCCCGCCTGGCGTTAGCCGGTCCGACGCTGACAAAATCAGCCGTCACGGCCTAAGGCATTTTTTCAGCGACCAACCCGGGCAGCCGCCCGGGTTTTTTACGTTAGCCATCGCCGGGTGAATGGCGCAGGAACTTGACTCTGCCTGTTTAGCGATTATAAATAAAGGGATGCAGGGCTCAGGATTGGGTCAAAATAACCTCATGGCATTATTGTTATGAGAATTATCCTGGTAACCCCGCTGCGATGATCCCTCGATACGCTGATATCGATAAATAAAGGAATGACTATGAAACTCTGGAGTAAAACGCTAATCGCTTCTGCCGTATGCTTATTTCTTGCCGGCTGTGATGATTCCTCAAAGGTTGATGCTAATCTGGATAAAGCAAAAGATAACGCCCAACAAATTAAAGAGGCGGCGTCCGATAAAGCCGACGCCATTAAGGATGAAGCTGATAAACACATTGATGCAATAAAAAAACAGGCGGCGGACGAGGCCAACAATCTCAGCAGCCAGGCCTCCAGCATCAAGGCGGAGGCGGATAAAAAAGCGGAAGCAATTGCTCAGCAGGCCCAGGCCCAGGCTGATGCCGTCAAGCAGGATGCCCGGCAGAAAAGCGACCAAATCGTGCAGGAAGCTGGCAAAATTAAAGACAGCGCGATTGTTGATGCCAATAATCTGGCCAACGATGCGGCGAATAAAACAAAAGAAATTAAAGAGAGTATCGCTCCCGCTAAAACCGCAGAAGATGCGGCCAATGCTAACCAGCAGACATCACACTGATTATTTTTCGCCCTCCAGCCTTATGCCAACATTATCTTCAGCGCGTTGGTTCGCTGAAGATAATGTGGATTCTGCCTTTTACTTGTGGGTCACCCAGACGAGTTTATCGACCGGGAAGCCCAACTTCCGCGCAATGCTCACATACTCCTGCTTCACGGAGTCAGGGATGGTCGGCGTGCGCGACAGGATCCACAGATAGCCGCGATCGGGGCCGCTGACCAGTGCATATTGATACTGGCTATCCAGCGCGATCACGTTATAGCCACCGTAAAACGGGCCAAAAAAGGAGA
The DNA here is from genome assembly GCF_040065135.1 of Klebsiella sp. CN_Kp066. NCBI lineage: Bacteria > Pseudomonadati > Pseudomonadota > Gammaproteobacteria > Enterobacterales > Enterobacteriaceae > Klebsiella > Klebsiella sp. CN_Kp066. The sequence goes on from NZ_JBEAIU010000056.1 coordinate 232,190, forward strand.
CTTTCAGCGCCGCAGTATCAGGAGCGCCGGTGAAATAAGCTTTACCCTCGCTCTCGTTCCATTTTTGTTTCTGCGGATCGTAACCACGGTTAACTACGCTAATGCCGCCATCGCTGCGTTGACCGTAGGTCGCGGTGACCTGCTCCAGGCCGCGTTCGAAACGATTTTCAAGGCGGGCAACTTCATACCATTTGCCCAGATACCGACTCGCGTCAAAGTCGCTTATGGGCTGGACACCTTTGGGTGGCGTGGGGGATTTACAGGCGACAAGGGTTAATGCGATAGCAACGCCAGTCAGAACAGGCCATATCTTCATGTGAAGTCCTTTTGTGAACGCAGGAACAGGAAGTATAGCGCAGGCTTATTCTTTTCCCGATCGTTGAGGTTATATTCAGAAAAATCTATCGTCCCCGGGACGAATAGCATTCTGCGCTTGTTTCCATAACCGCGTTTATCACGAAAAATTGAATATATTTTCACAGCCCAGCTGCTAACGTTTAATTGTTATTATCCGCAACAGGAAAACATTGTGAAAAAATTATCCGGTCTGGTTCTGTTATCTGCTATGTCTTTCATCCCCGCAGCGTTTAGTGCTCCCACCGGGACGCTCAGCGTACATATTCTCAATCAGCAAACCGGGCTGCCTTCCTCGGGCGTGACGGTGACCCTGGAAAAACAGCAGGCGAATAAATGGACCGAGCTTGCAAGCGGCGTAACCGACAACGATGGCCGAATTAAATCGCTGTATCCGGCAGAAGGGGATATGCAGCCGGGGATTTACAAAGTGACCTTCAAAACCGGCGATGACTTCAATAAGCAGAAACTGGCCTCATTTTTCCCGGAGATCCCGGTTCTCTTTACCGTGACGCGCACCAATGAAAAGCTACATATTCCTTTGCTGCTCAGCCAGTATGGCTATTCCACCTATAAAGGCAGCTGATCGCTCGCAATAAACACGCTTTACCTCACGCCATAAAAAACAAAAGCCTGCTTACAAGCAGGCTTTTATCTGACGACTTTCGGTAGCGCGCCGTGCTTATTGGTTTTGCTGGAGGATCCTTAAAAAGTCCGCTTTATTGGCAATCAATGACAGCGCTCTGGCGATAACTTCATCGCTAAAGATTGACGCGACTTCTCTTAGCACATCAATGTGCTCACTCTCTTTAGCAATCACGCCAATGGCAATGAACATGACGTTATTTCTGTCCCAGATTACGCCGTCAGGGAACTGATAAATCTCAACGCCGGTTTTAACTATGATGTTTGTGGCTGATTTAGGCAGATGCGGCAGCGTAATGCCGTTACCTAAAAAGGTGGAGACCTGGCGCTCTCTTTCAGCAAGAAAGGCCACGCAATCTTCACTGACATAACCCCTGGCCTTAAAGTCAGCGCCAATCATCGCCAGCACTTCCGCTTTATTTTTCGCCCGGCATGACAGATGAAGATTATCTTGCGTAATGTTATCGATCATAATCCGCTTTCCTTTGTTGCTGCATTGAGTCGTGCTGAAGATTTATTGGCCGACAGCTCTTCTTCCAGCTGCTCCAGCGATTTATTTGATGTTTCAGGTAGCGCCGTGACGACAAAAATAATCGCCATGTAGTTAATCGCGGCAAAAATCAGGAACACCGGGCCTAACCCGAGCTTGGCCTGCAATAATGGGAACAGATAGCTGACGATGGCGTTCATCACCCACATGAAAAATACCGATATGCCCATCGACAGTCCGCGGAACTTGAGCGGAAAGAGTTCCGCCAGCACCACCCAGGTGATAAAGCCCATCGTCCCCTGCATTACGCCAACGAACATCGCGCCGAGCAGCCAGATGGCCGTGGCTTTGATGTCGCCGACCAGGGTGTAGTCTACGCCGGCAATGATAAGGTGCAGGGTAGCCATGATCGCGAAACCATAAATAATGATGGTTTTACGCTTAAAACGATCGACCAGGAACAGAACGCCAAATAACATGCCGCCGACGGAGAACACGCCATTGAGTACGTTGCAGATGAGGGAGGTTCTTTCGGAGAATCCGGCGCTGCTCAGGATCTCAGTGCCATAGTACATAATGACGTTGACCCCGGTGGTCTGCTGCAGCGCCGCCCAAATCACCCCTACCAGCAGGAGTTTGAAAATCCATGGCGTCTGAAGGATGGTGATAAAGGCGTTTTGCGAATGGAGCTTTTTATCGGCTTCGGCCTTAATTAAGGTGGTGATATCGTTGAATTCTTTGGTTGCGCGTTCAAGCGGGCGGATTTGCTTTAAAATTTCCAGCGCTTCTTCATGGCGGTTTTTGCTAACGAGCCAGCGAGGGCTTTCCGGCGAACGCAGCATGCCGATAAACAGGCAGATAGCGGGAATGGTCTGTACCATCAGCATATAGCGCCAGACGTCGGGCAGATGGCCCCAGAGGATGCCAATAATGGCGTTGATGGCAAATGCGGCTAACTGGCCGATGACAATCGCGACTTCATTTAAGCCAGTGAGTTTTCCGCGCATTTCCGTTGGCGCGACTTCAGATATAAAGGTGGGGGCGGTGACCGAAGCGCCGCCGACGGCATAGCCGAGGATGAAACGTGAAATAAGCAGTACGGTGATATCTGGCGCCAGAGCGGACATCAGTGCGCCGATGAAAAAAATAAAGGATAAAAAAAGCAGGTATTTTCTTCTGCCAAAGAAATCGGCGAATTTTCCCCCGAACACGCTGCCTAGCGCAGCGCCGATCAGCAATACGCTCATGACCAGACCTTCAGTGGTCGGCGTCAACGCCATATATTGTTTCAGAGAGGAAAATGCGCCATTAATAACGCCGGTGTCATAACCGAATAACAGGCCGCCAAATGTCGCAACCAGGGTTATCTGGTGTAGTCGTTTTCTCTGCTGTAGGTTCAGATTCATAATAAGAGACATTTTTATACCTTTTGTTTTGATTAACGGCACGAGATAAAAACGTGTCATCCCATCCCCGTCATGGCCTGCCTTTGCGCCAGGCGAAGCACGGTCGGGATGAAATAATTTTTTGTTCTTAGTGCAACTATTTAGCGCGATTGCTATGCGCTAAATAAAACCGATCAAAGAGGTTTCTTTTTGATTAATGATGAATCATCGGTAGATGCGGGGCTGGGTCCTCCGGGATGGTCGACGTTCAGAAAGTCCCCGGCAGCGTGAGGGTGGAAAAGGGGTGGGCCAATATAAACGGTTCTGATAAATCCTGATCTCACTTCCTTCATTGCATCCTCCGGGGGGTTAGGATTTCTGCTGCGCCATTAAGGCGGGCAGAGTGCGTTTAGTGAGACGTTATTATTGACGTAATAAGTGAAATAAAAATGCAAACAGATCACATTTTGAAAGTTTTGTTTCGAGTGTGTTTTGTGAGGCAAGTGTAGCAGCCTTGTTTATACAAGGGCTTTGTTTATAATCATCTGATATATAGAGTAATTTTTTAGCTTGCAAATGGGGGGTGTAGCTATCAGTATGCCGATGTATTGTTAAAATTATGATATATATCACATTTGTTTACCGCATATTTTATGGAACTTAAATTCCATTATTGAAATTATTTTAATTTTTATTCGAAATTTGATGGCAAAAAGCTGCTGCCGTGGCGAGCGTTAACATTCACGGCTTAATCTCCTGAGTCCGCTTTTTGACCGCAAGCGAAGGCTGATATCTATGTATGTCGTCAATGATTAGCGGCGGGGCGGCCCCGGGAAAGAGAATTGAGAACAACCGATTATCATAGTGATACGCCTGTTCTCTTTTTGATAATTACCCGGCAGGCTTATCCATGTCATATTATTTCAGCGGCAGGTTTTTTTAGAGATGCTTCACATAACTTACCCTCAAATAACCCTTTATTTATAGGTGGCATAGCCATTGCTTTATTCAGTCATCTTTCTTTGTGAGTGGAGACTGAATAATATGGATACAGTGCTTGTTGGCAGTGAGGTGCCCCGCGTAGACGGGCTCGCCAAGGTGACGGGTAAAGCTGTCTACGGCGATGACATCACCATGAATAATATGCTGTATGGCGTATGCCGCTACGTCGATATCCCTGCCGGGCGTATTGATTCTCTCGACCTGTCGGAGGCGGAAAAAGTCCCGGGGGTCGTGCGCATCGCCACCTGGGACGATATACCCGGCCAGCGTAAACTGGGGGCGATTGTTCCCGATCATCCGCCGATTATTGACAAGGAGATCGCCTACCGCGGCGACGTGGTAGCCGTCGTGGCGGCGGAATCCTATGAGGCGGCCTGCATTGCCGTCGATAAAATCAAAATCACCTATACCCCGTGGGAACCGATTACTTCGCCGGAAGAGGCCATGAAGCCCGGGGCGCGCCTTATCCACAGCGAACTCGATAGCAATATCATCAATCGCCACCACACGGCGAAGGGCGATATAGAAGCCGGCTTTGCCGCCTCCACCCATATCTTTGAACGTGAATATGAAGTGGGTTTTCAGGAGCATGGCTATATTGAGCCGGAGTCCATTACTGCCTATCTGGACAATAATGAACAGATCATGACCATTGAAGGGTCGATTCAGAACGCTCACCGCACCCGGGCGGTGATTGCCAAATATCTCGACCTGCCCCAGGCGAAAGTCAATATTAAGCGTTCGGTCCTCGGCGGCTCCTTCGGCGGTAAGGATGACATTATCGATAATGTCTCCTGCCGCGCGGCGCTGCTGGTGCACCTGACCGGACGGCCGGTTAAGATCTCCTATAACCGTGAACAGTCGATGCGCGAGAGCTACAAGCGCCATCCTTATAAGATGAAATACCGCATTGGCGTGGACGACGACGCGCGTATTCAGGCGATTAAAATTGACATCATCGCCGATGGCGGCAGCTACTGCGGCCAGACGGTGTTTGTCACCTGGCGCAGTTCCGTCCAGGCGGCGGGCCCCTATAATATTCCTAACGTGCGCGTCGATCTGGTGGGGGTGTATACCAACAACAACTACACCTCGGCCTACCGCGGCTACGGCGCGCCGCAGGTCATTTTCGCCAACGAATCGCTGATGGATGACGTGGCGGGCGAACTGGGCCTGTCGCCCGTCGAATTCCGCCTGCGCAATATTCTCAAGCAGGGCGATACCAGCATGGCCGGGCAGGTCTTCAGCGAACACACCGTCTCCGCGCAGGAGGTGCTGGAGAAGACGCTGCTCAAGGCTGAATATGAGGCCAAACGCGAGCACTATAAAAAACTTAACGCGGAAGGCGGCCCGATCCGCTACGGGATTGGCTTCGCGCTGAGCCATCGCGGCTGCTCTCTGGGGGCGGAGGGGCTGGATGCGTCCTCGGCCCTGATTCAGGTGAATGCCGACGCCAGCGTGAACATTTCCACTTCGGTATCCGAGAACGGGCAGGGGCTGCAGACCACCATGTCGCTGCTGGCGGCGGAAGCGTTCGGTATTGCGCTCGATCGGGTGATGTTTAGCGAACCGGCCACCGCGATGATCGCCGACGGCGGCTCAACGGTCGCTTCGCGCGGTACCCTGATGGGCGGGCAGGCGATTCTGAGCGCGGCGAACAAAATTAAACAACGCATGGCGGACGCCGTCAGGGAAACGCTAAAAGCGCAGAGCATTGACGATATTGCCTGGCAAAATGGCAACGTGTTCAACCGCCACAACCCGGAGCTGAGTCTCAGTTTCCAGCAGGTGTGCGATATGACCCGGGCTACCGGGGCAAACCTCTCCGCCTACGGCTGGCACGTGGCGCCGAATATTCACTGGGATGAAGAGAAAGGCTGCGGCAGCCCCTATTTCACCTGGGTGTACGGCTGCCAGCTGGCCGACGTGGCGGTGGATATGCGCACCGGTAAAATTACCGTCAATAACGTCGTCGCCACTCACGATGTGGGAAAAGTCATTAACCCGGTTGGCTTTAGCGGCCAGGTTTACGGCGGCGTGCTGCAGGGGATGATCGGCTACGGCATGCTGGAGGATTTCAACACCGAGCACGGCGTGGTGAAATCGGAAAACTTCGATACCTATCTGCTGCCGACCATCAAGGATATGCCGCACATCGATATCATCGCGGTGGAAAACTATGATAAAGCGGGCCCGATGGGGGCGAAGGTTATCGGCGAACCGGTGCTCGAACTGGGCGCTGCGGCCCTCAACAACGCGGTGAGCTTCGCCATCGACCGACCCAACCGGACCCTGCCGCTGACGCTTGAACAGGTTCGCCTCGGCTATAACCTTAAGAAGCCGGAACGCCAGAGCGAGCAGATGCTGGAATCGGGCGATAAGAAACAGGTTCACCGCCTCAATACCCTGTCGCTGCGCGTCCCGCAAACCCTGAAAGAGGCTCTGACGCTGATGGCCGAGAAGGGGGCCATGCCTATTGCCGGCGGTACCGATGTGCTGGTTCAGGCCCGGATGCTGTCCGGCGAAGTGCCGCTTGTTAATATTGCCGGGCTGGCGGAGCTGAAGGAGATTTTTGACGTTGAGGGTGGCGTCTCAATTGGTTCCGGCGTCTGCTTTACCGATCTGGTTAAGCATCCGTTGATTCAGCAACGCTATCCGCTACTGGTCACTGCCTGTAAAACCGTCGGCTCCCTGCAGCTGCGCAATCGGGCAACGATCGGCGGCAATATCGTCAACGCCGCCCCGTGCGCGGACTCCATGCCGCCGCTCATTATTTATGATGCGGAAGTCGAGCTGCGCAGCGCGCGCGGAACGCGCCGGATGCCGGTCAGCGAATTCGTCGTGGGCGGCTATCGCACCCTTCTTGAACCCGATGAGCTGGTGGTCCGCTTTATCCTGCCGGCGCCGACGCAGCAACCGCTGATCAATCGCTATCTGCAGCTTGGCCGGCGCAATGCGTTGAACATTACGCGCCAGAGCTTAACCGGGCAGTTCATGGTCGATAAGGGCGTGGTTCGCCTGTGCCGTCTGGTGGATGGCGCGCTGATGGCTAAACCGCAGCGGCTGACTGAGGTTGAGCAGGCGCTCACCGGTAAGACGCTAGACGCCGCCACCATCGACTATGCGGCCGGCGTGCTTCACGACAAGGTAGAAAAAGCCATCGGCGGACGCTGGTCAGCCCCCTATAAAGTCCCCGTATTTATCGATATGTTCCGGCAGATGCTGCAGGAAGTCATGACAGAGCAGAAGAAATAAGGAGCCATGAACATGAACCATATTGAGCTAAAAGTGAATGGCATCCGCATTGCCCGCGATGTTAAAGACAATGTCCGCCTGATCGATTTTCTACGTGAAGATCTCAAGTTAACCGGCACCAAAGAGGGCTGTTCGGTGGGTGAGTGCGGCGCCTGCACCGTCATTCTGGACGGAAAATCGGTCTGCTCCTGCCTGCTGCTGGCCGCCCAGTGCAACGGGGCGGAGGTCACCACCGTCGAAGCGCTGCATCACGATCCGGTCGGCAAAAAATTGCAGAATGCCTTTATTCGTCACGGCGGCGTTCAGTGCGGCTTCTGCACCCCCGGCGTATTAATGAGCGCTAAAGCGCTGCTGGATGCCAACCCGGCCCCCAGCGACGATGAGCTGAAAGAGGCGCTGGAAGGGAATATCTGCCGCTGTACGGGATATCAGCCGATCATCACCTCGATTAAAGCCGTGCTGAAATCCTGACCATCGTAAGCGCCGCCGTCACCAGTTGACGGCGGCGCTTTTTCGGCCGCAGGAGGAGGATGACAATGAGCAAAAAATTCGATAAGCAGTGCATTATGCTGGCCGCCGGGCTCTCAAGCCGCATGGGCAAGTGGAAAATGATGATGCCGTGGGGCGAAGGAACGATTCTGGATAGCGCCCTGGCCAGCGCCCTGGCGTTCTGCGATCGGGTGGTGCTGGTCACGGGGTTTCGCGGCGATGAGTTGGCCGCGTGCTATCAGGACCATCCGGGCGTTGAGGTGGTCTTTAACCCGCGATATCAGGAGGGCATGTTCTCTTCGATTCAGTGCGGGGTGAGCCATATCCGCGCTTCGCGTTTCTTTCTGGCGCTGGGCGATATGCCGGAGGTCACGCCGGGCGTGTACCGCAGGCTATGGGCCAACGCCGACGCGGAAAGCTGCCTCATTCCGGCTTACGATCGCGGTAAAGGCCACCCGGTACTTCTGCCGCAGCGGGCGATATCTTTGATTAACCACGCGGCGGAAGAGGTCACCCTGAGGGAGGTCATCGGTCAGATGGCAGTGCGCGTTATCCCGGTGGAGAATGAGGGAATTCACTGGGATGTAGACACTCCGCAGCAGTATCTTGCGGTCGCGCGCCGCTGCCGCAAGGATCTGACGGCTGTCGGATAGCGTTGATGGACGTCACCAGAAAAAATAAGCAGAGACAATATCGCCCCGGGGATTGACCGCCGGGGCGATATTTTTACCCCGCGGCGCTTTCGCGCAGGCGGGCTTTCAGCTTGCTGTATTCCTCAATGACGTACCTTTCGGCGGCTTGCCGATCGGCAATGCGCTCAACGTTAACGGCGCAGTACTTGTACTCCGGGGTTTTGGTTATCGGGCTGAGATTCTCGGTGACCAGCTCGTTGCAGGCGCCGATCCACCATTGATAGGTCATATAGACGGCCCCTTTATTCGGCCTGTCGCTGATCTTCGCCCGGGAAATCACCTTGCCTTTGCGCGAGTGAACCCACACCAGTTCTTCGTCCTCAATGCCGAGACGTTTTGCGTCGGCGGTGTTGATCTGGATGTAGCCCGGTTCGTCCGCCAGTTTGGCCAGCGCCGCGCAGTTGCCGGTCATCGAACGGCAGGAGTAGTGGCCCACTTCGCGCACCGTGGAGAGCACCAGTGGATACTCGTCGCTCAGCTTATCGATCGGCGCTTGCCATTCGCAGGTGAAGAACTGCGCCAGCCCGTTCGGGGTGGAGAAACGTTCCGCAAACAGATACGAAGTGCCCTGGTCCGCCTCCGACTCGTCGCGACACGGCCACTGCACGTAGCCCAGTTCCCCCATTTTCTCGTAGGTCGCGCCGAAGAAATTGGGGCACAGGTGGCGGAGTTCATCCCAGATCTGCTGGGTGTTGTCGTACTTCATCGGATAACCCATACGGGTGGCGATCTCACAGATGATCTGCCAGTCGGTTTTCAGATCCCACTTCGGCTCTACCGCCTTGAAAAACCGCTGGAAGCCGCGGTCCGCTGCGGTATAGACGCCTTCATGCTCGCCCCATGAGGTCGAGGGCAGAATCACATCGGCCGCCGCGGCGGTTTTGGTCATAAAGATATCCTGGACGATGACCAGCTCCATCTCTTCGAAGGCCTGACGCACGGCGGAAAGCTCGGCATCGGTCTGGAGCGGATCCTCTCCCATGATATACGCCGCCCGCACTTCGCCGTGCGCTACGCGGTGCGGCAGCTCGCTGATGCGGTAGCCAGGGTTCTCCGGCAGGCTCCCGACGCCCCAGGCTTTGGCGAACTTCTCGCGGTTCTCCGGAAATTTCACGTACTGATAGCCGGGATAGGTGTCCGGCAGCGCCCCCATGTCGCAGGCGCCCTGGACGTTATTCTGGCCGCGCACCGGATTAACGCCGACGTGCGGTTTCCCCAGATTGCCAGTGAGGATCGCCAGGCTGGTCAGGGAACGCACCGTTTCAACGCCCTGCCAGAACTGGGTCACGCCCATTCCCCACAGAATCATGGCGTTTCCGGCGGTGGCATACAGCCGCGCGCATTCGCGAATCTGCCTGGCGCTGACGCCGGTGATGGCTTCCACCGACTCCGGCGTATAGCCTTCGACGATTTTGCGATACGCTTCGAAACCTTCGGAACGCCCGGCGACAAAGGATTTATCGTAGAGATCCTCTGCAATAATCACCTGCCCGATGGCGTTGAGCAGCGCAATATTGGAACCGTTTTTCAGGGCCAGATGCAGGTCGGCAATGCGCGCGGTTTCGATTTTGCGCGGATCGCAGACGATGATTTTGGCCCCGTTGCGTTTAGCATTGAGGATGTGATTCGCCACGATCGGGTGCGAATCCGCCGGGTTATAGCCGAAAATAAACACCAGATCGGTATTATCGATCTCGGTGATGGCATTACTCATTGCGCCGTTGCCGACCGACTGGTGCAGACCTGCAACCGAAGGGCCGTGTCAGACGCGTGCGCAGCAGTCGACGTTATTGGTACCAATAACGGCGCGCGCAAATTTTTGCATGATGTAGTTGGTTTCGTTGCCGGTGGCGCGCGAAGAGCCGGTGGTCTGAATCGCGTCCGGTCCGTATTTCGCCTTGATGTCGCTGAGGCGATTTGCCACATAATCGAGCGCTTCGTCCCAGGAGACGGATTCCAGTTTGCCGCCGCGCTGGCGGCGGATCATAGGGGTTTTCAGGCGCGGCGTGAGGATCTGCGGGTCGTCAATAAAATCCCAGCCGTAGTAGCCCTTAAGGCACAGAGTGCCCTGATTGTTTTTCCCCATCGCGGCGTCGGCGCGGGTAATTTTTCCCTCCTCTACCGTGAGCTGCATTTTGCAGCCGGAGGCGCAGTAGGGGCAGACGGTCGTTACTCTCTTCATAGCAGTGGTCCTTAAACTTAGAACAGCAGGGCATAACTAAAGCGGCAACTAAGGCCCTGCGCTATTCCCTGCTGCACGACGGGTATCGCCAGCAGCAGCAGGGTGATCAAGGCAAACAGGATTCGGGTGGGCATTACTGTCCCTCCTGGGCTTCTTCAGGCTGTCTCTCCTTCTGAACTTTGCGCAGCAGGAGCCACATTCTGACGGTTCTGACGGCCATATTGCGCGCCGCTGAGCTCGGCGGGGCCGGATCGGGGACCGGCGTTTCGTGGTTAACGCGGAAAGGTACGCTGCCGTTGAGGGTGAGGTTGGCGACGATAGCCGTCAGGGTACCGATGGTGATCCCGCTGTGCAGAAACAGCTGAACCATCGGCGGAAACTGGGTAAACAGATTGGGCACCAGCACCGGCATCATGCCGAGGCCGAGGGTCAACGCCACGACCATGCCGTTATTATTGTTGCGATAGTTCACCTGCCCCAGGGTACGAATACCGGAGACGGCCACCATACCGAACATGACGATGCCTGCGCCGCCGAGGATCGGCTTTGGTATCAGCACCACCAGCGCCGCCATCCTTGAGAACACGCCCATCAGAATCAGAATGATACCGGAGACCGACACCACAAAGCGGCTGCGTACCCCGGTTAAACCGATCAGGCCGACGTTCTGCGCGAACGCGGCGTAGGGAAACAGATTAAAAAAGCCGCAGATAGTGGTCGCGATGCCGCAGGTGTTAAGGCCGTTGCGCAGCATTTTCGCGTCAACTTTTTTCCCGACGATATCCCCGGTCGCCATCATTGAGGACATGGTTTCCACCATGACCACCACCATGACCATTGATAGCAGGGCGACGGGGATAATATGAAATTCAGGTTTGGCAAACGGCATCAGGGTCGGTAGATGGAGCCAGGGTGTGGCGTGGACCAGACTAAAGTCGAGAGGCTTAAAGCAGCTCCAGAGTACGGTGCCGATAATCAGGCCGATCAGTACCGACGTATTTTTCACCACGCCGGAGGCAAAGGTGTAAATATTAAGAATAATCACCAGAGTAATCGCCGCCATCAGCAGCGAGAAGGGGGCGCCAAAGCCGCTCATCTCGCTGCTGCCGCCGCCGATCCACCCGCCAGCGACCGGCATAATAGACATGCCGATAAGCGTGACGATGCTGCCCATGACCACCTTGGGAAAGAAGCGGATGAGCTTGCTAATCCACGGGGCGCAGCAGAGGATGAAAATACCGGAGACGATCACCGCCCCGGAAATACCGCCGATCCCATACTCCTTGCCGATCAACACCATCGGGATCAGCGCGGCGAAGGTACAACCCTGGATTAGCGGCAGCCGACAGCCGAGCCACTTACCGACCCCCAGCGACTGTACGATGGTGGCCGCGCCGCAGATAAACAGGTCGGCGCTAATCAGTAAAATAATGTGCTCCGGCGGGAGCCCTACCGCATTACCCACAACGAGCGGAACCGCCACGGCGCCCGCATACATCACCAGCACGTGCTGTAGTCCATAAAGAATCATTTGCGTAACGGGTAAAACCTCATCAACCGGTGCGGTTGAATGACCGTTGCGTGAGGCGGAATTGGCGATATCTTTCATGAAGTTGTTATCTCCTGTACGACTTCACTCCGTATAAACGTGAACGGAGCCGAAGTTACGATTCGAAGGCCGCTGCCTCCCTGAGCTGATGCGTTCACCAGCGTGTTGCGCGCACGTTGAGTGATATGCGTAAGATGTGCCAAAAATAAATATCCGGAGAATCGAAGGGGAATTGTGTGAAATAACTCACGGGAAAAAGGGCGGAATATCTCTCTGAGGGCCATATCTTTAAATAAGACACGTTGGCAAAAAATGTGCGCTATCACATTGAGATAGGGATAATCTCATTTTGGTATTACGCACGATACGTTGAATTATCAACATGATTAAATCCAGAACGCAGCGAATAATCTTCCCTCAGGGCGCGTGGATAATTATCTCGCCGTTACGCTGAGGGGCACTTTTTTTTGAGGCTGCTCGCAAAAATGAACAGCATATGAATACCCTGAAAAAAATCGCCTGATTATTGCATCGCTTCCCGGTGAGTCCTGGAATAATAAAGGGAAGCAAATGAATAAATTTATTGTTGCCGATTCTGCAAACTGTATTGGCTGCCACGCCTGTGAAGTGGCCTGCGTCACCTCTCATCGCCAGGACAGCTGGCCCCAGCAGCGCAGAGACTTTCTGCCGCGTATTCGGGTGTTCTTCCACCGCAACGCCAGCAGTGCGACAACCTGCCGCCACTGCAACGACGCTCCGTGCGTCGGCGCTTGCCCGACCCAGGCGCTGATCGTAGCCAACGACAGCGTTCAGTTTACAGAGGCGCTGTGCATCGGCTGTAAAAACTGCGTCATCGCCTGTCCCTTTGGGGCGATTGAGATGGTGGCCAACGATGACGACGCGCCGCAGCTGGCGCAGAAATGCGATCTTTGCCGTCAGCATCCTTCCGGTCAGCAGGCATGCGTGGCCAGCTGTCCAACCCAGGCGCTGCGTCTGATGGATGAAGCCGCGATTAACCAGCTGCGTACCGCGCGGCAGATCCGCTCCGCGCTGGAAACCCCGCTGGAAGCCGTTCGCGGCGTAAGACGTCGGGCGATACTCAATAAACCTCCGCGCGTTGGCGCGAAAAAAGTGCCCGCCGATGACCGCATGCAGCACTTCCGGGAAATTTATCAGCCGCTGAGCGAGTGCGATGCGGAGTACGAGAGCGAACGCTGTCTCTACTGCGCGCAGAAGGCATGGTGCAACTGGACCTGTCCTTTACATAATCATATTCCCGATTTCATTCGCCTGGTGAACGAGGGCAAGATTATCGAGGCGGCGGAGTTATGCCATCAGAGCAGCTCCCTGCCGGAGATTTGCGGCCGGGTCTGTCCACAGGACAGGCTGTGCGAAGGGGCCTGCACGCTCAAGAACGAAGGCGGCTCGGTCGCCATTGGCAACCTTGAGCGCTATATCACCGATACCGCGCTGGCGATGGGCTGGCGGCCGACAATCGGCAAAGTGGCCCCGCGACCGGAGCGGGTGGCGGTGATCGGCGCCGGGCCTGCCGGTCTGGGCTGCGCCGATATTCTCGTGCGCGCGGGCGTGCACGTTGACGTTTTTGACCGTCATCCGGAGATCGGCGGTCTGCTGACCTTCGGTATCCCGCCGTTCAAGCTGGATAAAAAGGTGCTTGAGATGCGCCGCGACATTTTTAGCGCCATGGGCGTCAATTTTCATCTCAATCAGGAGGTGGGTCGCGACGTGGCTTTTGCCGATCTGCTGAAAAACTATGACGCCGTCTTCCTCGGCGTGGGCACCTACGGTCTGATGGCCGCCGGTCTGGAGGGAGAGAACGCCCCCGGCGTGATTCAGGCCCTGCCGTTCCTGATTGCCAGCACCCGCGAGGTGATGGGGCTTGAAGAGAGCGCCGAGTATCCGCTGACCGACATCAAGGGGAAACGCGTGGTGGTGCTTGGCGGGGGAGATACGGCGATGGACTGTCTGCGCACCGCTGTTCGCCGCGGCGCAGCGAGCGTGACCTGCGCTTACCGTCGCGATGAACTGAGTATGCCCGGATCGAAAAAAGAGGTGGTGAACGCGCGGGAAGAGGGCGTGAAATTTGAGTTTAACGTGCAGCCGCAGCGCATTCAGCTCAACCGTAAGGGGCAGGTCTGCGCGGTGGAGATGATCCGCACGAAGATGGGCGAGCCGGGGCCGGACGGCCGCCGCCGGCCGCAGCCGATCCCGGATTCCGGGTTTGAACTTCAAGCCGATGTGCTCATTATGGCGTTTGGCTTTCAGGCTCACGAGATGCCGTGGCTACGCGGCCACGGCATTAAGCTGGACCGCTGGGGGCAGATAGTCACCGGTGGAAAAGGGCGCGGAACGACGCAAACCAGCCATGACAAAATCTTTGCCGGCGGTGACGCCGTGACCGGGGCGGACCTGGTGGTTACCGCCATGGTCGCCGGGCGGCAGGCGGCCAGCGAGATGTTGACGCAATTCAGGGCCCGGGAGGAGATATGACCAGTTTTATCGTTGCCAGTTCGCAGGCCTGCATCGGCTGCAGGACCTGTGAGGTTGCCTGTGCGCTGGAACATGTGGCGCCGGGGGCGGAGTTCCATCCCCGCCTGAAGGTGATGCGCCTCGACGATCTTAGCGTGCCGGTGATGTGTCATCAGTGCGAGAATGCGCCCTGCGTGGGCGCCTGCCCGACCGGGGCGCTGAGTATGGGGGCGGAGAAAGTTGAAGCCGACGGCGGACGCTGCATTGGTTGTCAGAGCTGCGTTGTCGCCTGCCCGTTTGGGGCGATTACCATCGAGGTGGAGGCCGGTCTGACGCCGGTTATCGTCAAGTGCGACCTTTGCGGTACCCGCGAGCGCGGCCCCGCCTGCGTTGATGTCTGCCCGACGGCGGCGCTGAGTATCATGACCGAAGAGCAGCTCAGAGCGCTGCAAAAGCAGCGCAATATCGCTACTGCCGCGCTGCTGTCGCTATAAACGTTGCGCCCGGCGGCGCGTAAGCTGCCGGGTCATTTCACGCGCGCTGTCTGCAAAAAAAACCGGCTTGTCAGGCCGGTTTAGCATTTTTGCACGGGCTATGCGGGGAGCGCATCCATTCGCGCCCACATTTTTTTCGCCACTTTCTGCGCTTCGCGGAATATCGGCTCGCAGTCGAAGCTGAACTGGCGATCCTCGTAGATCATCACGCCGTTCACCATCACGCTGCGCACGCTGTTTGCTCCCAGGCCGAAGGCGATATGTCCGGCGATATTTTCCGCGATCAGCGGCGTCGGCGCCATATAGTCGCAAATGGTGAGGTCCGCTTTATAGCCCGCCTCAAGGCGGCCAAAGTGGGCGTTGAAGTTGCGATTCAACAGTTCATTACCGTTACTCAGCGCCTTCGCGAAGCTGTCCGGCCACAGCGGCCCGTCGGCGTCGCGGTGTTTAAAGAAGGCAAACTTCAGCTCCTCGAACATATCGGAACCAATGCCGTCGGTGCCGAGCGCCAGATTACGGATCTGCGGCAGGCGGTAGTTGTAGCCGACGTGATTGTTCATATTGGAGCGCGCGTTATGCACCAGGAAACCGTCCTGCGCATTGAGCAGCTCCACGTCGGCATCGGAGATATACAGACCGTGAGCAATCAGCGTCTTACTGTTGATAAGGTCGAACTCCGCCAGCCGCACCAGCAGGTCCTTGCCGTAAAGGTGATGGCTGTGAGAAACATCGTAGCGGTCTTCCGCCGCGTGGATATGCAGGCCGCGGCCGGTGGCTTTTAGCGCTTCGCGCAGCATCGCCAGGCCTTCATCAGGCACGGTGAACGGCGCATGGGCGCCGATATGGGCCTCCACCAGATAAGGTTGCTCTCCTTTTTCGCGGGCGGCGTCGATCTCTCTGGCAAAGCGAATGTTCTCCTCAACGCTGTCGCGCAGCTCGCGGCTGCCAAAGTTGCGGTCGGTCGTTTCGAAGCAGGTCATCCCGCGCAGCCCGATTTTGAGAAAAGCGTTGCGCAGCTGGCTCAGGGAGCCAGCGATATAGTGGGGCGACGCATGATGATCGATAACCGCCGTGCAGCCGCTACGCACGGCCTCCATGGCGCAGATCAGCCCGCTGTAGAAAAGCGACTCTTCGTCCAGCGCCCGGTCAAGGCGCCACCACAGGTTTTTCAGCGTGGAGATAAAGTCCGGGCTGGGCGCGATATTAGCCTGAATCCCCCGGGACAGGCCGGAATAAAAGTGATTGTGCGAGCAGACCATGCCGGGCATTACCAGTTGCCCGCCCATCTCTTTCACCTGCGCCTGCGGATAGCGCTGGCACAGGCCGGGGCCGACGGCGAGAATTTTATCATCCTCAATGGCAATATCGACGTTCTCCCACACTTTCGCCGGATAGATCTGCGCGGCGGTGGCATTTTTCAGGATCAGGATACTCATACTTCAACGCCTCCCAGGAGATAGCTTTGATGCTGATGAATATGGCTTATGATGCGGCACATGGCGTCTAGCTGGGCCGGTACCTCGTTAAACTGGCCGCGGTCGTTAATTTCCAGCTGCCACGTCTGGTCGTTCTGACGCACTTTGACGCTGGCGCCCTTGACGAAGAAGCCCGGATTGGTGCTGTTGACAAAATCCTGCTCGAGGCTGAATACGGTGATTTTGTCTTTATACGGTTTCCCCTGCCACGGGCAGAACTGAGCGCAGTTGCCGCATTCGTTGCAATAAGCGTCCAGGTGCAGGGTCTGGAAACGATTCTGGAACCCCGGGACGGCCACGGAAATATTGGCGCGGTTTGGACAGACGTCGACGCACTTGCTGCACACGTAGTTGCACTCCAGGCAGCGGCTGGCTTCCTGCTCGACAAAAGCCTCGCGCTGGTTTTTATCCACCAGCGTGACGGCGATAGCGCCTTTACGCTGATACACCTTCGCCGGATCGACATTGTTCCAGACTTTATTCCCGTAGCTGCTGGCGATATTCTCCCGCGCCAGGATCACGTCCGTGGCCCGCCGCGCGTTGCCGATAGCGGAGACGATAGAAGAGGGGCCGCGCTGAACGTCGCCAATCAGAAAGACGTTCGGCTTGCTGGTCTCGCCATCGGCGTTGACCACCGGCCAGCCCTGCGGGTCGAGCGGGATCCCCATTGCCGACAGCGCTTCGCCGTCCTGCTGCTCGCCGATGGCGGTAATCAGGGAGTCGACTTTCAGCGTGCGAAGCTCATCGGTTTCTACCGGACGGCGGCGGCCTTTCTCATCCGGCTCGCCCAGCTTCATCACGCGTACGACGAGCGTTCCGTCGGCGTTAAACTGTTCCGGGTTGCATAGCCACTCGAAGTCAACGCCGTCGAGCAGCGCCTCATCGTACTCTTCGCGCCAGGCGGGCATCTCTTGCTGAGAACGGCGATAGACGATGGTTGCGCTCTGCACGCCCGGCACGCGTAGCGCCGCGCGGGCGCAGTCCATCGCGGTATTGCCGGCGCCGACCACGGCCACGCGTTTGCCCAGATCCAGTCGGTCGCCGCGGTTGAACTGGCGCAGGAACTGCAGCGACTTATGCACGTTCTGGTTATCGCCGCGCAGCTTCACGCCGCTGTTTTTATCGGTACCGGTGCCGACCAGCACATAACGAAAACCTTCCGCCTGCAGCTTTTCTACGCTCAGATGCGGGTCGCAGCCGTACTCAATTTTGACGCCGTGGGCGACGACAAAATCGATATCGTGCTGGATAAGCTCGCCGGGAATGCGGAACTGCGGAATGATATTCTGCACCACGCCCCCGGCGTTGGCTTCGCGTTCAAAAACCGTGACCGGATGCCCGGCGCGGGCGAGAAAGTATCCGGCGGCGAGACCCGCAGGGCCTGCGCCGATCACCGCTACCGGGTGCAGGGAGCCGGAGCCCGCGGGTTTGTGCCAGCGGCTGCGGTACTCGTCCCAGCCTTTCTCCAGCGCCACTTTTTTCAGCTCACGAATGTTGAGCGCGCTGTCGTAATCCAGGCGCGTACAGTTGTACTGGCACTGGTGGTCGCAGATATGGCCGGTAATGGCCGGCAACGCGTTACGCTGATAGATTAGCTCCAGCGCGTCGGCGTAGCGATGCTCGCCCAGCAGGCGAATATATTCCGGAATATCCTGCTTAATGGCGCAGGCCGTTACGCAGGGGGCGACGTAGCAGTCAAGCAGCGGCAGAGGCTCGCCGGTATCAATGCGCTCTTCCGGCTTCCACTGTTTCTGGGTGTAGTCCATGCTCACCGCTTTTTCCGCCAGCGCGTTGAGGCGCTCGACGTCGATCTGCGTCATGTTCCAGCCGTCGGCTTTTTCCAGCTCGCGCATGCACTCGCTCAGGCGCAGATATCCTCCCGGCTTCAGCAGGTCGGTGGCCATGGTGATAGGGCGAATGCCGGTTTCGAAAATTTCGCGAATATTCAGCTGGCTGGCGCCGCCGGAATAGGAGATCGGCAGCTTGCCGTCAAACGCCCGCGAGAGCAGGGCGGCCACGTTGATAGATAGCGGGAACAGGGCGCGGCCGGACATATACATTTCATCTCCCGGCAGCGCCCCCTTGTTATTGACGGTGCCGAGGGTGTTGGTCAGCTTGACGCCAAAGCCAAGGCTGCGCTCTTTCGCCAGCGCCATCAGGCGCGTCAGCATCTCCAGTGCCCGGTCGATCTTAAGGTCGTGGTCAAATGACTCTTCGCTAAGGCCGATATAGCCGAAGCCGCAGGCGTCGAGGATCTGGCGTACGCGTGGATAGCCGAGCAGGGTCGGATTGAGCTTCACAAAGGTGTTGAGGTTTTTCTCCGTCAGCATATAGCGGCAGATGGCTTCGATCTCATCCGGCGGACAGCCGTGCATCGTCGAGAGGGTCACCCCTTCCACCAGCCTGGCGGGCACGCGCTGGGCAAGGTTATCGAGCGCGTCTTTGCGCGCGCATGTTGGTAGGCGATCGATAAAGGTTCTATTTTGCAGCCAGCGGTTCAGGGTGTCGCGGTACTGGGCGAATTTAGGATGGGCGGAGGCGTCCATCATATTGTCGATAAATTCCTGCATTGGCGGCTGTTTAATACCGTCAAGGTTGTAGCCAACGCTCATATTGAAAATAAACGACTTGCTCTCTTTATGGGTGCCCAGCGGAAAGACCTGCTCGAGCAGATGCAGCGTGAACCAGGCTTTCAGGTATTCATCCCAGGCTTTCTTGAGGGTAAATTCGGTGGACCATTCGGTGTTAAAGCACTCATCTTCGGCATCGATACAGGGTTTTTCCAGCTCCAGCCGGTCAAGGATCTGTACGGTTTTCAGCTCGATAAACCGCCCGCCGGTGAGCCATGCGGTAATGATGTTTTGCGCCAGCTGGGTATGCGGCCCGGCTGCCGGGCCGAGCGGCGTCGCACAGCTTTCGCCGAATACGCCGATCGACCTCTGCGCCTGCGGCGTGTAAAACTGTTGCTCGGGAATGCCAAAAATAGTCCGCTGACTCTGATACTCGTCGAAAATGCGCGTTAAAAGCTCCTCAAACGGCACGGGACGCATTATATCTCCCATAACCCTCTCCTTAGATATCATTGTAAGATCGACATTGCCGGTGGTAATAATCCCGACGGATAACGAAAGAGGAGCAACAATCACACCAGTTATTCAAACCGCGGCGGCGAAATAATTAATTTGTGAACCAGGTCGAAACTCGACGATGCCGGGCGAATAATTCCATAACGGGTAAATGAGAACTCAAATCAATACGCTTTATCATTCGGCGAGATTTCTCAAAATCAGATCCGGAATATCAGAATGATAATTTATGTCGGCTATTCGGCGGTGATTTCAGCAGGCGGCTTATTTTTGCTGCGGTAACAGAGGAAATAATCGATGAGATACCCTCGTTGCAGCGTCAATAGGGCTAACGAAATGACCTGGCTCACAATTTACGATGAAAAATAGCGGCTAAGTATAAATATTGCATAGTTGCTACGGGTCGCTGCGACGCTATTTCAACGCCGGGTAGACTCTCAAACTGAGAACCCGGGGAAATATCGCAGATAATCAAATAGAGCCGTAAACATCGCCTTTGAGGTTGGTATGAATATTTTTGCAGAAGCTGCACGACTTGAGGAGCAGAACCGTCCCTTTGCCCTGGCGCAGATTGTCGAAAGCCGGGGCTCTACCCCCCGACACTCCGCTCAGATGCTCATCCGGGAGGACGGCTCGATTGTGGGCACCATTGGCGGCGGGATGGTGGAGCGTAAAGTCATCGATGAGGCGCTGGAGGCGCTGAGCGAGCGGGAGTCGCGAATGTTCCACGGCCGCATGGCGCGCACCGGTAGCGACGCCGTGGGCTCCGACTGCGGCGGCGCGATGTCGGTTTATATCAGCGTTCACGGCCTGCGCCCGCGCCTGCTGTTGGTCGGCGCCGGGCACGTCAATCGTGCGGTTGCCCACGCCGCGGCGCTGGTGGATTTTGACATCTGCGTGGGCGATATCTATCCCGCCAGCCTTTGCCCGGAGGCTTTTCCGCTTTCGGCGAGGCTGGTCCATGGCTCCAGCTTTACGGAAGTGGTCGAGGCGATGGCGGTGCGGCCGCAGGATTTCGTACTGATCGCCACCAACAACCAGGATCGCGAGGCGCTGGACAGGCTGATAACCCAGCCGGTAGCCTGGCTTGGGCTGCTGGCCAGCCGACGGAAAGTGCAGGCTTTTTTACGCCAGATGCGGGAGAACGGCGTGCCGGAGGCGGATATCAGCCGCCTGCGGGCGCCGATTGGTTATGACATCGGCGCCGAGACGCCAAACGAGATTGCTATCAGCGTACTGGCGGAAATCCTGCAGGTGAAAAACGGCGCGCCTGGGGGGCTTATGGATCAGGTGCGGCAATCTTGTCAGCCGGATTGTCTGGCTGAGGCGGTGGCAATCTGAAGAGCAGGGGAGAGTTGCCGGGAGGTTCCCGGCAACCCGTAGCGTACAGCTTATTGGCTTATGATGGTGCCCGTTTTTCCTTCTATCCCCTCTTTGGCTTTGCTTAGCATCGTGATCAGCGCTTTGCGCCCCGGGCCTGAGCGGGCGAAGGCGGCGGCGGCTTCCACTTTTGGCAGCATAGAGCCTTTGGCAAAGTGTCCCTCTTCGATAAAACGTTCGGCATCGCGCAGGGAGAGGTTATCCAGCCACTGCTCGTCAGGTTTACCGAAGTTGATCGCCACCTTCTCCACGGCGGTGAGGATGATCAGCAGATCGGCGTCGATCATCTCCGCCAGCTTCGCGCTGGCCCAGTCCTTGTCGATGACCGCGCTGGCGCCGCGCAAATGATTACCTTCGCGTATGACCGGAATGCCGCCGCCGCCGACGGTGATCACCACGTGGCAGTCATCCATCAGCGCTTTTACCGTTTGTTTCTCGATAATATCGACCGGCTTTGGCGACGCGACGACGCGACGGTAGCCGCGCCCGGCATCCTCTTTCATGATATAGCCGTTTTGGCTCAGCTTTTCAGCCTCTTCTTTGCTGAAGAATGAGCCGATGGGCTTGGTCGGATTAAGAAAAGCCTCATCGTTAGCGTCCACTTCCACCTGGGTTATCAGGGTGGCCACCGGAATGTCCAGCTGGCGCGTGAGCAGTTCTTCACGAATCGCGTTCTGCAGGTCGTAGCCGATGTAGCCCTGGCTGAGAGCCACGCAGACCGACATCGGTAGCATCGGCGTGTGGGCCTCGGTTTTTGCCGCGGCCTCGAAGGCCTGATTAATCATGCCCACCTGCGGGCCGTTGCCGTGAGTGACCACCACCTGGTGGCCAAGGGAGATAAGATCGACGATCGTCCGGGCGGTGTGCTGTACGGCCCGCATCTGTCCGGCGAGATCGTCGCCCAGCGCATTCCCGCCGAGAGCGAGAACAATTTTTTTACTCATAGCTTCCTCTCATTACGTTTCTGTTCCGCTGACGGCCTGGTGAGCGGTGGAAAAAGGTTGTCGGCGTAAAAAGCGGCCCTGTCCGGCGATGCCGGTAAAGGTGCCGTTATCAAAGATCACTCTGCCGTGGGAGAGCGTCTGGCGAATCGCGCCCTGGCAGATAAAGCCTTCATAGGGTGAATAGTCTGCGTTGTCGTGCAGCATGGCATGGCGGATGGTGGTCGTACGCTGTGGATCGATGATAACCACGTCGCCATCGGCGCCGGGCGCCAGCAGACCCTTCTGCGGCCACAGACCAAACAGCTTCGCCGGATTGGCGCTGGTGAGCGCCACAAAGCGCTCGGGGGTGATGCGCCCGGTCATCACGCCGTGCGAGAACAGCAGCAGCAGCCGGTTTTCCACCCCAGGCAGGCCGTTCGGGCAGCGGCTAAAGTCGCCGCCGGAGATCTGCCTGCGCTGCTGCGCAGAGAACGCGCAGTGGTCGGTGGCGACCGTGTCAATATCCCCATCATGGATGCCGCGCCATAGCGCATCGTTATTACTGGCGTTGCGCAGAGGAGGGCTGAGCAGGTAGTTAAGCGCATCTTCACGTTCATAGCAGCGCTCGTCGAGCAGCAGATACTGCGGGCAGGTCTCTACCCACACCGGCTGGTGGCGTCTTCTGGCAAGACGTAGATACTCCAGGCCCAGGGCGTTGGAAAGATGAACAATATAGAGCGGCGCGTTTCCCGCCAGCCTGGCGAGGTTGATCGTTCGGGCGATGGCTTCCGCCTCGCACTCCAGCGGGCGGCTCAGGGCGTGATAGCGCGGCGCGGTTTTACCGGCGTTGATAAATTCCGCCCGGCGCTGGGCGATGGCGGCATCGTTTTCCGGATGGACCGTCGTCAGCGCGCCGGCGCGCTGCAGGTGGCGCATTGCCTGCAGCAACTCGTCATCGTTAAGTTTGTACTGGTAGGTCAGATAGAGCTTAAAGCTGCTGATGCCGCTATCCACCATCATCGGGATCTCGTCGAGAATGCCGTGGTTAACGTGCTGGATAACGCCGTGAAAACTGTAGTCGATAACGGCTTTATAGGCGGCGTAGCCGCGATAGACTTCGAACTGGTGGCGCAGGTGGCAGCCGACGGGTCCAAAGCCCATATGATCAACAATGGTGGTGGTGCCGCCGCAGGCCGCGGCCCGGGTTCCGGTAAAAAAATCATCGCAGCTGCGGGCGAGCCCCACGTCAATATTGAAATGAGTATGAACGTCGACGCCGCCGGGCATCACGTAACAGCCCTCGGCGTCAATCACTTCGCAGGGTTGTTCTGCCTCAATAGAATCGGCAAGGCGCTTGACGAGGCCATCTTCAATGAGCAGGTCCTGCTTTACCTGTCCGTCGGCGTTGACGACGAGGCCATTTTTAATCAGTACGCGCATAGAAACCTCAACATACCGCCGCAGAGCGCGGCGGCAGACAGGACGAACAATTACTCCGTAGCCAGCCAGCTCAGCGGGATGGCGGCATACATTGCGGCGCAGGTCACCAGATGCGATTTCCAGGTTTTCTCATTTGGCGCGTGCGCTTCCGGCTCTTTCCCTGGCCCAAAACCGATAACCGGAATGCCGTGGCGGCCCATAATTGACACGCCGTTGGTGGAGAAGGTCCATTTATCCACCACCGGAGCTTTGCCGAACAGACCTTCGTAGGCGTTACTCAGGGCGCGGACGGTGAAGTGGTTCTCTTCCACTTTCCAGGTCGGGAAGTAGCATTCGGTCGGGTAGACCAGCCCGGTCCAGGAGGGGCGTTCGTAGTTGTACATTGAGACCACCGCGGCGGCTTTTTTCACCGCCGGCAGCGCGCGGATCTCTTCCAGCGCGCCTTCCCAGGTTTCGCCCCAGGTCAGACGGCGGTCAATGGAGACGGCGCAGCTATCCGCCACCGCGCAGCGGCTCGGCGAGGTGAAGAAAATCTCTGACACCGTCAGGGTGCCTTTGCCGAGGAACTCGTCGTAGCCCAGCTTCTGCGAAAGTTGTTCCAGCTCGGTGAGAATGGGGGCCATTTTGAAGATGGCGTTATCGCCGCGCTCCGGAGCGGAGCCGTGGCAGCTGACGCCCTGAACTTCCACGCGGATCTCCATACGCCCGCGCTGGCCGCGGTAAATCTGGCAGTCGGTGGGTTCGGTGCTGACGACAAATTCAGGACGAATGCCGGACTGTTCAATAATGTACTGCCAGCACAGGCCGTCGCAATCCTCCTCCTGAACGGTACCGGTCACCAGCAGGGTATACTCATCTTCCAGACCCAGATCTTTAATAATTTTACCGGCATAAACCATGGAGGCCATTCCGCCCTCCTGGTCAGACGCGCCGCGTCCGCCGATCAGCTCATCGGTCTCCATACCTTCGTACGGGTCGAAGTTCCAGTTTTTGATGTTGCCAATGCCGACGGTATCAATGTGCGCGTCCATGGCGACCAGACGCGGGCCGTGGCCGATGTAGCCCAGTACGTTGCCCATCGGATCGATTTCAACTTTGTCGAACCCGACTTTCTCCATCTCCTCTTTGATGCGGCGCACCACGCGCTTCTCATCACTGCTTTCGCTGGGGATGGCGATCATATCGCGCAGGAAGCGGGTCATCTCTTTTTCATACTGCTTTGATTTTTCCAGGATCGCGTTGAACGGAATTTGCTTAGCCATAAGGATGTTCTCCAGTTCTGAATACAGGTTTCCCGCCGGGCGGGAGGAATTTGATAAGTCGGCTACTGCGCGGCCGGATGTTTGCCTTCCCAGACGACTTCGCGATAGTGCTTAACGTCGGTGTCGCCCTCGGTGCTAATCACCAGCACCACGGAATCGCTATCCAGCTTGAGCTTGTGCATCAGCGCTTCGCGCTGCGGATGGAAATGAATCGCCGCCAGCAGGCCGAGACCGACGGCGCCGGATTCGCCGGAGATGATGCGAGGATCCTGGCCCGTCGGGTTTCCCAGCACCCGCATGCCGAGGGCGGCGACGGCGTCCTGACAGGAGACAAACTGCGTGGCGCAGTTGCGCAGCACTTCCCAGCCCAGCGGGTTAGGCTCACCGCAGGCGAGGCCGGCCATAATGGTGGCCATATCGCCGCTGACGTTAACGATCTGGCCCTTCAGGGCAGAACGGTAGAGACAGTCGGCCAGCTCCGGTTCGACGATAATGGAATGGAGATGCTTCGCGCCGTAGACATCGGCCAGGTAGCCCAGCACGCCGCCCGCCATCGCCCCCACGCCGCCCTGCAGGAGCACGTGCGTCGGACGGGCGATACCCATCGAGGAGAGCTGTTCTACCGCTTCATCAGCGAGGGTGGCGTAGCCCTGCATAATCCAGGTCGGAATTTTTGTGTAGCCTTCCCAGGCGGTGTCCTGCACCACCTCCCAGCCGTTTTTCTGCGCGGTCTGCATGGTAAAGCGGACGGTGTCGTCGTAGTTCATGTCGGTGACGATACACTCGGCGCCGAGGCGCAGAATGGCATCAACCCGCTCCTGTGCGGAACCTTTAGGCATATAGATAACGGCGTTCTGGCCTAACTGGCGGGCCGCCCACGCCACTCCGCGGCCGTGGTTGCCATCGGTGGTGGTGGCGAACGTCATCTTCTCTTTAATGCTGGATTTGAGCGTCTCGAAGGAGAGATCGTTGATATCTAAATGGTATTTTTCACAGAGCTGCCTGGCAATAGCGTAAGAGCCACCGAGCATTTTGAAGGCATTGAGGCCAAAGCGTCGTGACTCGTCTTTGACGAGGATTTTTTGCACGCCAAACAGGGCGGAAAGCTCGTTCAGCGCCACCAGCGGCGTAGGCTTATAGCCGGTAATTTTTTGATGAAAGCGGCGAGCCTGCTGCGCCTGCTGGCGTGAAAACAGCGGCGAAGTCTCCCCGTTGAAAAAACGGTTTTCGGCAATATCCATTTTCAGTGAGAAAGCAGACATACTCGATCCTTATCCTTTTATGGGCGAAGTCATGAGGCTGGCCCGCAGGCCAGCCTGGGGATTATTTGATGCGTTTCTGCGCTTCCTTGAGCAGCTGCTCCAGCACCTTGCCCGGATTGGCGTATTTGCGGCACACGATCATCGCGGCGATGATATACGGCTTCCAGCTGGCCTCTTTGTAGGTCGGGATACGGTACTTCTCGAAGACGCCCTCGGTGACTTCGCCCGCGTCGCAGGAGACGCCGGTGATATCCGCCGGCAGGCAGTGCATGTACAGCGCGTCGCCGTCGCGGGTGTGTTTCATCATCTCTTCCGTACAGTGCCAGTCTTTATGTCCGGCGTTCTGTTCAAGGCAGGCTTTTTCCAGCGCCTTCAGGCCTTCATGGTCATTCGCGCGCAGCAGCTCGGTGCGTTTTTCCATCACCTTGTACGGCGCCCAGGATTTCGGGTAGACGATATCGGCGTCTTTAAATGCTTCTTCCATGCTGTTTACCTGGCGGAAGCTGCCGCCGGAAGCTTTGGCGTTGTTTTTTGCCACTTCAATAACGTCCGGGATCAGGTCGTAACCTTCCGGGTGGGCGAGGGTAACGTCCATTCCGAAGCGGGTCATCAGGCCGATAATGCCCTGCGGTACCGAGAGCGGTTTGCCATAGCTCGGCGAATAGGCCCAGGTCATAGCGATTTTCTTGCCCTTCAGGTTCTCCAGCGAACCGAAGTGCTCGCGCAGCCAGGCGAGATCGGCCATGGATTGCGTCGGGTGGTCGATATCGCACTGCAGATTGATCAGCGCCGGACGCTGCGGCAGGACGCCCTGCTTGTGGCCGTCATCCAGCGCTTCGCCTACCTCACGCATGTAGGCATTGCCCGCGCCAAGGAACATGTCATCGCGGATGCCGATGGCATCGGCGCAGAAGGAGATCATGTTGGCGGTTTCACGGACCGTTTCGCCGTGGGCAATTTGCGATTTTCCCTCATCCAGATCCTGCTGGGCCAGACCTAACAGGTTGAGCGCGGAGGCATAGGAGAAGCGGGTGCGGGTTGAGTTATCGCGGAATACGGAAATACCTAATCCGCTGTTAAACACTTTGGTGGCGATATTTTCATCGCGCAGGGTTTTCAGCGCGGCGGCGACATCCAGCACCTGCTTCAGCTCATCCGGCGATTGCTCCCAGGTCAGCAAAAAGTCTTTCTCACTGAGATGAGAGTTAAGTTTATTGATATCCTTAATCAGTTCGTTAACAGTTTTCATGTTTCAATCCTGGTCGTGAATGACGGCTTAATGATTGCTGTGCGGTCGGATATGCAGAGTTGCCGAATTAGCGACTGCCAGCGCTGTATAATCACTAACAATAAGCGTGCCAAATCCTCCGCAAGAGGCGACGGTCAAAATTGAATGGTTGAGATTATGCTAACTCGGTCACGAATTCAGGCGTGTTTCTCCGGCAGGGAAACGCTGACATTTGTGCCACTGGCGTCAATTCCAGCAGTACAGGCAAGGGAGGGCGCAGTGAATAATACGATTATCATCTTCACACTGCGCCAATATGATAAAATCCGCTGTGAATTTATCATATTGATAAGGAACTGTGATAGCTATTGCATATTTAAGATAAGGTGGGGGGATCGGCCCTATCTATATCAATGCTCGCCGCTAAAGGGAGTGGTATCATTCTTCAGAGATAAATAAAACCGCCTCGCTCGATGCCGATCAGGTGAGCAATAATAGAAGGCCGATATACATGATACCGTCCAAAGCACCTTCCATTTTAATGCAGATTCAGCCTACAATTCAGAAGTTTGCAAGGATGTTGTCCAGCGTACTACAGTTGGAGGTTGAGATTGTCGATAACGAATTATACCGCGTTGCGGGAACCGGGGCTTATAGTAAGCAGATTGGCTATAAATTAAATTCAAATTCACGGCTTCTTCGTTACATTATTGAAACACAGAGCGAAAAGGTCGTCACCCATTCCCGCTTCGATCCTCTCTGCAAAGATTGTAACAATAAGGACAAGTGCGAAGAGAAAGCGTTCCTCGGCACTCCGGTGATGTATCACGACCGCTGCGTTGGCGTTATTAGCCTGGTGGCGCTAACCCGCGAGCAGCAGGAACGTATTAATG
The DNA here is from genome assembly GCF_040065135.1 of Klebsiella sp. CN_Kp066. Classification (NCBI taxonomy): domain Bacteria; kingdom Pseudomonadati; phylum Pseudomonadota; class Gammaproteobacteria; order Enterobacterales; family Enterobacteriaceae; genus Klebsiella; species Klebsiella sp. CN_Kp066. Next base: position 260,166 of record NZ_JBEAIU010000056.1, read on the forward strand.
AGAACATTCAGGAATTTTCAGATTATGTTCGCCACGTCTCCAGCATATTCGTTTCCCGCTTTTTACAGGAACGGGCAGTTGGCGATAATATCCACAAAATATTTTTAACCATGATTGAAAATATGGACCAGGGCGTGCTGGTGGTAGGCAACGATCAAAAAGTTAAATTTGCCAACCAGGCCGCGCTGAAAATAATGAGCGTGACGCAGGGCCACGTTATTGGCAAGTCCATCCAGTTTCAGCCTTTGACCTTCGAAGATAATTTTAAGCACGGCCATATGCAGCACATTATCTCCTTTGACGATCGCAAGGAGCTCATTATCGGCCAGCTGCACGCGGTGCAGGATCAATGGCTGTTTTTAATGGCCTTTCACCAGTCGCACTCTTCTGGCGATTTCAGCTGCGGGCAGGAAGGGCCGCAAATTGAAGCAATGGTTGGCGAGTGTCGGCCTATGCGGCAGTTGAAAAAGCTCATCAGCCGCGTGGCGCCAAGCCCGTCCAGCGTGATGATAGCCGGCGAGAGCGGGACCGGGAAAGAGGTTGTTGCCCGCGCTATCCACAAGCTCAGCGACCGCCACACGAAGCCCTTTATCGCCATTAACTGCGCCGCCATCCCCGAGCAGCTACTGGAGAGTGAACTGTTCGGCTACGTGAAGGGGGCGTTTACCGGCGCATCGGCTAACGGTAAGACTGGCCTGATTCAGGCGGCCAACAGCGGAACGCTATTCCTGGATGAAATTGGCGATATGCCGCTCACCCTGCAGGCCAAGCTGCTGCGGGCCATCGAATCACGAGAGATTCAGCCGGTAGGCGCCAGCCATCCGGTTCAGGTCGATATCCGCATTATTTCCGCAACCAATCAAAACCTTGACCAGTACATTGCGGAAGGGAAGTTCCGCGAAGATCTCTACTATCGCCTGAACGTCATCCCGCTGCGTCTGCCGCCGCTACGCGAACGCCAGGACGACATTGAGCTACTGATTCACTATTTTCTGCATTTGCATACCGGTCGGCTCAACCTGGTTTACCCCGGCGTCGCGCAGGATGTGATCGATTTCCTCAAACGCTACCGCTGGCCGGGCAATATTCGCGAACTCAGCAATTTGATGGAGTACCTGGTCAACGTGGTGCCCTCGGGCGAGATTATCGATATGTCCCTCCTGCCGCCCAATCTGTTGAGCAGCGGTGAACTGGCGAGCCAGCCGACAGCGCCTGTTTCAGCGGCAGCGACCATCGCCCAGGAGGAAAACGTAACGGCGCTGGAAGAGATGGAGCGGCAGATGATCCGTGACGCCCTCTCTCGCTACAGTAATAAAAAGCAGGCAGCGGACGAGCTGGGTATCGGCATCGCCACGCTGTATCGCAAAATAAAGAAATATTCGCTGGCGGCGGGTCAGAACTGACGGGAACGGCGTCAATAAAAAATCCACGCGAGAGCGTGGATTTTATGACTGGTCTCAGAGCGCAGAAAGGCTTAAACGTTGAACAGGAAGTTCATCACATCGCCATCTTTTACGATGTAGTCTTTACCTTCAGCGCGCATTTTCCCGGCTTCTTTGGCACCCTGTTCGCCTTTGTAGGTAATAAAGTCTTCATAGGCAATGGTCTGCGCGCGGATAAAGCCCTTTTCGAAATCGGTGTGGATTTTACCTGCGGCCTGCGGAGCCGTTGCGCCGACCGGGATAGTCCACGCGCGAACTTCCTTCACGCCTGCGGTGAAGTAGGTCTGCAGGTTCAGCAGTTCGTAACCGGCGCGGATAACGCGGTTCAGGCCAGGCTCTTCAAGACCCAGTTCGGCCATAAACTCATCGCGGTCGGCATCGTCCAGCTCGGCGATATCGGACTCAACGGCGGCGCAAACGGCGACGACCACCGAACCTTCGGCAGCGGCGATTTCGCGGACTTTATCGAGATAAGGGTTGTTCTCAAAGCCGTCTTCGTTGACGTTGGCGATATACATGGTCGGCTTCAGGGTCAGGAAGCTCAGGTATTTAATCGCCGCTTTGTCTTCGTCGGTCAGATTTTTCAACGAACGCAGCATACCGGCATTCTCAAGGTGCGGCAGGCATTTTTCCAGCGCCGCCAGCTCGGCTTTCGCGTCTTTATCGCCGCCTTTGGCTTTCTTCTGCACGCGATGGATGGCGCGTTCGCAGGTATCCAGGTCGGAGAGCGCCAGTTCGGTATTGATCACTTCAATATCGTCAGCCGGGTCCACTTTATTGTTAACGTGGATAATGTTGTCGTTTTCGAAACAGCGCACCACGTGACCGATAGCTTCGGTTTCGCGGATGTTGGTCAGAAACTGGTTGCCCAGGCCTTCGCCTTTGGAGGCGCCTTTGACCAGGCCCGCGATATCAACGAATTCCATCGTGGTCGGCAGGATACGCTGCGGTTTAACGATTTCAGCCAGTTTGTCCAGACGCGGATCGGGCATCGGCACGACACCGGTGTTCGGCTCAATGGTACAGAAGGGGAAGTTGGCCGCTTCAATACCCGCTTTGGTGAGCGCATTGAACAGGGTGGATTTGCCGACGTTGGGCAAACCGACGATACCGCATTTGAATCCCATGATTTAAATCACCTTAATCTTTGGATAATCAACCTGTTACAGTGAACAGATTGTAGAAAAGTAAATAACTTCGCCTATTATACACGGTGCGTGACAAAAATTCCGCACGCCGACCGGTTATTGCGCTTTAAAAGCGTGTAAACGGTTGGTCGCTTTGGTCAGGCCATCCTTCATCCACACTTCGGTGCAGCGTACCGCTTCGTCAACGGCCTCATCAATCAGCTTCTGCTCGCTGGCGGGCGGCTTGCCCAGCACAAAACCGACAACTTTATTTTTATCGCCCGGATGGCCGATTCCCACGCGTAAGCGGTGAAAGTTCGGGTTATTGCCCAGCTTGCTAATGATGTCTTTCAGGCCATTATGGCCGCCGTGACCGCCGCCCAGCTTGAACTTAGCGACGCCAGGCGGTAAGTCGAGCTCATCGTGGGCGACCAGGATTTCATCCGGATTAATGCGAAAAAAGGTCGCCATCGCGCCGACGGCTTTACCACTCAGGTTCATAAAGGTCGTTGGGACCAGCAGGCGAACATCCTCGCCCGCAAGGTTAATCCGCGAGGTATAGCCGAAGAATTTGCTCTCTTCGCGCAGCGGCGCGCGGTAGCGTTCTGCCAATAAATCCACGTACCAGGCGCCGGCGTTATGTCGGGTCGCTGCGTATTCAGCGCCGGGGTTCGCCAGGCCGACAATCAGTTTTATGCTCACTTTTTTATCCTGCTTGGATCGTTCTCTGGCGCGTAGTGTACTGTCTGCGCGCGCGGTTGACAAAATTCTGCCAGCGAAGCGCGGCCGGAACGGATAATCACGGCTTTGAACAATTAGAATTTGATGTTGTTCAGTAGGTTATTTGTAAACTTTTGTTGGCAAGATGTTCGCTTATGTGATCGTCCACGCAATCGCTATATTGGCTATTGTCTATACTACACCTATAAGATTTGGGGATATTCCCATGCAACCCAAGGTTCCGGAGGTGACATATGAAACGCAGAAACGCTTCGTTACTCGGTAATGTGCTGATGGGGTTGGGGTTGGTCGTCATGGTTGTCGGCGTTGGTTATTCCATTTTAAACCAGCTTCCGCAGCTTGACCTGCCGCAGTTTTTCGCACACGGCGCGATATTAAGTATCTTTGTCGGCGCGGTACTGTGGCTGGCGGGCGCGCGTATCGGCGGTCATGAACAGGTCAGCGACAGATACTGGTGGGTTCGCCACTACGATAAACGCTGCCGCCGCGATCAGCATCGCCACAGCTGAGTGAATTCTTTACCACCAGCCGTTGTCAACGGCTGGTGCGTTTTCATGCAACCTGGTCAGGTTGTCTTTTTGCTGTCGTCTCAATTCCTTATTTCTCTCATTGTGCTTCTTCGGCATAGTCTGCTTAATACCCTCCCCGTATTTAGCGCTTGACCCTGACGTCACGTCAGGCAGCAGAGTCGTGCCACTGGTATACGAAAGGAGCAGCCATGTTAATTCAGGTGGGAGAACTGGCGAAGCGCGCCGGAATGACCGTCCGCACGTTACATCACTATGAACAAACGGGGTTGCTGACGCCTTCGGCCAGAAGCGCGGCGGGTTACCGGTTATATAATCTGGCGGCCGTTCAGCGGCTGCATATGATTAAAGCGCTGGCGCAGGCCGGGCTGGAACTCGCCACAATTAAGGACTATCTCGACCGGGACGCCTTCTCGCTGTCCGATCTGCTGGTCAAGCAGATCGCCACCCTCGACCGACAGCTGCAAACTCTCTCAACGCTGCGCCAGCGCCTGGCGCTGCTGCGCGAAGAGCTGGACAGCGGAGGCGAGCCCGATCTCGAGTCCTGGGTACAAACGCTGGAGCTGATGAAAATGTACGATCGCTGGTTTAGTCAACAGGAATTACAGGTGCTGCCGTTTGCGGAGCAGGATGAGCAGCGTAACCAGACATGGCTGGAGTTGGTGGGGGAAGCGCAGCAGCTCATGGGCGAACGCTGCCCGGCAGATGAGCCGCGGGCGATTGCGCTGGCAACCCGCTGGATGGAGCAGCTGGAGCAGGATACCGCCGGCAGGCCGGAGTTTCTGACTCGCCTGAATGAGATGCACGCCGCCGAACCGCAGATGCGTGAACAAACCGGGGTGACGCCGGAGATGATTGATTTCATTACCCGTGCTTTTGCCGAAAGCAAGCTGGCCATCTGGGCGCGCTATCTGAACGCCGAAGAGCTGGCCTTTACCCGGCAGCACTATTTCGATCGCCTGATGGAGTGGCCGGCGCTGATGGCCGACTTGCATCGGGCCTGTCGTGAGAAGCGAGACCCGGCCTCCCCGGAAGGTCAGCAGCTGGCGCAGCGCTGGCTGGCGCTGTTCCAGTCTTACGCGGGTAAGGATGCGCAGACGCAGCAGAAGTTTCGCTATGCCATGGAGCAGGAGCCGCATTTGATGAAGGGAACGTGGATGACTTCGGAGGTGCTCAGCTGGCTTCAGCAGGCGATTGGCGTGATGATGCGGCAGGCGCAGGGGCCTGCCGCCGAATAATTAAATATCCGCCAGCGCGGCGTTGCGGTCCGGGTAGAAGCTCAGACGGCCCGGAATGGGTTTAACGCCGGCGCGCGCCAGCGTGCGCAGCGGCTGAAACTCCAGATTCGACACGCGCAGTTCACAGCCTTCCGGCAGCTTATTCACGAAGCGCTGGAAGGCATCCAGCCCGCCGGCATCCAGCACCGGCACCGCATCCCATTTCAGCACCACGATACGCTTACCTTCCACTCTGGTTTCGAGGTCGGTAAATAGCCCTTCCGCAGCGGCGAAAAATAGCGGGCCAATCACGCGCAGCACCAGCACGTCGTCAGGAACTTCGACGTTAACCGGCGCGAGGCGGGTCATACGCGCGATCCGGCGCATAAACAGCAGGGAGGCCAGCACAATACCGACGCTGATTGCGATGACCATATCAAACAGTACGGTCAGCGACATGCACATCAGCATGACGATAATGTCGTCTTTTGGTGCATAGCGCAGCAGGTTAACAACCTTGTGCGCTTCGCTCATATTCCATGCCACCATCAGCAGCAGCGCCGCCATAGCGGAAAGCGGCAGCCAGGAGAGCAGGGGAGCGAGGATCAGCAGCGCCATAATGACCAGCAGCGCGTGGATCACGGCGGAAATCGGCGAAGTCGCCCCGGCGCGAACGTTGGCCGCCGAGCGGGCGATGGCGGCGGTGGCGGTAATGCCGCCGAAGAACGGAGCGACGATATTGCCCAGCCCCTGGCCAATGAGCTCGCTATTGGCCTTATGTTTGGTGCCGGTCATGCCGTCCAGCACTACGGCGCACAGCAGGGACTCAATCGCCCCGAGCATGGCCATGGAAAACGCCGCCGGCAGCAGCGCCCGCAGCGAGGACCAGCTAAGCGTGAACTCCGAACCGGGCATATCCCACGGCAGCACCAGTTGCGGCAGCAACTGCGGAATACCGTTGCCCTGACTGCCGTCGGCGAGAATATAGTGGAACTGAGAGCCGATGGTGGCGACGCTGCCGCCGAGCAGATTAACCACGCCCATGACCGCGCAGCCTGCCAGCAGCGCCGGCAGGTGGCCCGGCAGACGAATACCCAGGCGAGGCCAGATAATCAGCGTGCCCAGCGTGACAATACCGATGGCGGCATCGCCGGGATTAATCGTCGGCAGCGCCATAACCAGCGCGCCGACTTTCTGCAGATAATGTTCAGGCACGTGCGCCATCTGCAGACCGAGAAAATCTTTAATCTGCATGGTACCAATGGTGATACCGATCCCGGAGGTGAAGCCGAGGGTAACCGATAGCGGGATATATTCAATCAGCCGGCCAAAGCGTGCCAGGCCGAAAAGAATCAGGAAGATCCCAGACATCAAAGTTGCAACCAGCAGTCCCGCAAGGCCGAACTGCTGCGAGACCGGGTAGAGAATGACCACAAAAGCGGCGGTTGGCCCGGAAACGCTGAAGCGCGAGCCGCCGGTTAACGCAATCACGATCCCCGCCACAGCAGAAGTGTAGAGACCATACTGCGGCGCCACGCCGCTGCCAATTGCCAGCGCCATCGCCAGCGGGATAGCGATAATCCCGACGGTAATCCCGGCGATCGCATCACGGGTAAACCGCGAAGCGGTATATTTTTCTTTCCAACAAGCGTCGATGAGGGCGCGGAAAGGCATCACATGTGAGGAAAATAATCTGTTCACAATAATGTTTCATCCATGAGCGCATCATCTGTCAACTAAATGGCAGGTGAAGGAGGCATTGGTCATATCCACGTCATTCTTCGGATGCCTCTCTGTTGGCTGCGTTCATTTACCTCGATCACGTACTGCCGGTACGCTCCCGGGGATTCATTCACTTGCCGCCTTGACGCATGCCGAATGATATTGTGGAAGAATAAAAGGTTCAGAGACAAAAAAACCCGCCGCAGCGGGTTTTTGTGCCGGGCTCGATTAATGTTCGAACATAGCAGAGATAGATTCTTCGTTGCTGATACGACGAATCGCTTCGGCCAGCATACCAGACAGCGTCAGAGTACGTACCTTTTCCAGCGCTTTGATTTCCGGCGTCAGCGGAATGGTATCGCAGACGACGAATTCGTCAATCACAGAGTTTTTGATGTTCTGGATGGCGTTGCCGGAGAAGATCGGGTGCGTTGCGTAGGCGAATACGCGTTTAGCACCGCGCTCTTTCAGCGCTTCTGCGGCCTTACACAGGGTGCCGCCGGTATCGATCATATCGTCAACCATCACGCAGTCACGACCAGCGACGTCACCGATGATGTGCATCACCTGAGAAACGTTAGCGCGCGGACGGCGTTTGTCGATGATAGCCATATCGGTATCGTTCAGCAGCTTGGCGATAGCGCGAGCGCGAACCACGCCGCCGATGTCCGGAGAAACCACGATAGGGTTATCCAGGTTCAGCTGCAGCATATCTTCCAGCAGGATCGGGCTGCCGAATACGTTATCCACCGGAACGTCAAAGAAGCCCTGAATTTGTTCTGCGTGCAGGTCAACGGTCAGAACGCGGTCAACGCCGACGCTTGACAGGAAATCAGCAACCACTTTCGCGGTGATAGGAACACGAGCAGAACGAACACGACGGTCCTGGCGAGCATAACCGAAGTAGGGGATAACAGCGGTGATACGACCTGCCGAAGCACGACGCAGAGCATCAACCATAACAACCAGTTCCATCAGGTTGTCGTTGGTGGGAGCACAAGTGGACTGGATGATGAAAATATCACCACCGCGTACGTTTTCATTGATTTGTACGCTGACTTCGCCGTCGCTAAAACGACCTACAGCGGCGTCGCCAAGAGAAGTGTACAGGCGGTTGGCAATACGTTGTGCTAGTTCCGGGGTGGCGTTACCAGCAAAAAGCTTCATATCAGGCACGAGAAGAACCTCAGGCATGCGTCCAGTGGTGGATGAAATGGGCCAAAAACTGTGCGGGTGGGCACGATTTCATCCAGGCGGTGTATTTAAAGAGCCCGATGCAACGTCTGGAACAGGGTGACGTTGTCACCGTAACTCAGTTTCCCCGGCGTTTTCGCCAGATTTGCTATAATAAGCAGAACTTAGCGCAGCGCCTGCTTGAGCGGAGAGATGTTAACACCTCGCGCCACGAAGCCATGCAGCCATGCCGGGGCTTTTTCAAGCACCTGACGAGCGGCGGATTCAGTGTCAAATTCAGCAAATACACATGCACCGGTGCCAGTCAGGCGCGACGGCGCATATTCTAACAGCCAGGAAAGCGCCGCATCAACCTCACGAAAACGTTTTCTTGCGATAACCTCGCAATCATTGCCGAATTTACATTTTAATAACGTATTAATTGACCTGGCCGGGGTATTGCGCGGAAGTTCCGGATCGCGAAAAATGATCGGCGTTGGAATGCTGACCCCCGGATGCGCCACCAGATACCATTTTTCCTCCGGTTCGGCCGGGGTGAGAATTTCCCCGATGCCTTCAGCAAAGGCCGCATGGCCGCGAACGAACACCGGCACGTCGGCGCCGAGCTGCAGACCCAACGCCGCCAGCTCATCTTCCGGAAGATTACAGCCCCACAAGTGATTCAGCGCCACCAGTACGGTGGCCGCGTTGGACGAGCCGCCGCCGAGGCCGCCGCCCATCGGCAGCACCTTATCAATGCTGATATCGGCGCCGCTGCCTGCAGGAAGCTTCCCGTCCTGCGCTGCGGCCTGCATTAACAGCCTGGCCGCGCGAATAATCAGATTCTCTTCATCCGGTACGCCGTCAACCGGCGTTAGCAGACGCAGTTGGCCATCGTCGCGCGGTTCAATCGTCAGCGTGTCGCCATAATCCAGAAACTGAAAAAGCGTCTGCAGCGTGTGGTAACCGTCGGCGCGCTGCCCGGTAATGTATAAAAACAGATTCAGTTTTGCGGGAGAGGGCCAGCGGGTCATCATTTCACAATCCAGTTATCCATTTTCAGCTTGATGCGCTGACTGCCGTCGTTAAGTTCCATATTGGCCGGTAGCGAAGGTTTGGTGTCTGAGGTGTAGCCGCCCCAGGTGACGTGCCAGGTTTTGCCGTTTTGCGTGTAGTTCAGCTCGCGCAGGCGATACTGGTCATCAAGCGAGTAGTCGGTGGCCTCGCCCGGCAGGCCAATGATCCACTGCCGCAGGCTATTGAGCGGAATCGGCATGCCGGTCAGGCGGCCAATCATCTCTTCGGCGTCGGTCGCCGTGTAAGTCTGGCCTTTATTGTCAATCAGCTGCACGTTGCCCGGCTGGGCGGTTAACGACAGTTCGGTGCTACCGAGCGGGTTAGTCAGCAGCAGGCGGTAGCGGTCCTGGCCCGTTTGCTGCCAGAAGAAACGGGCATAGACTTTTTGCTCATCAGAAAGATAAGCAAAAGCGCCGCGCGTCTGGAACTGATTAAGATTGCGGACATCTTGCTGGTGCTGACGCCACTGTGGAGAATCCGGGCTTTTACCCGGCCCTTTCGGAGCATTAATCGCACAGGCGGTCAGAACGAGGCTTGCCAGCGGCAACAGGCGGAACAGTCGATTCATAATGATGACAAATCCTTGATGTCTACAGTGAAATGCGGCGGATGAGAGAAACAGGTGGCCGATTTGTGTAGCGGGTTACAATTATAACCATTAATGCTAGCGTTGCCGGGCGGTAGCGTCTACGTTCAAGTTGTCTGAAATCAAAAAATTACCGTTAATGGCTATTACAGATTAGCTATTACTCCAAAAGGGGAGCCTCTCTTTTATTGATTACGCGCATCCTGTATGATGCCTGCAGACTAACCTTAGCAACGCTGGTACTACTCCCTCACAATGACCCTTTTAGCTCTTGGCATTAACCACAAAACAGCTCCTGTAGCGCTGCGAGAACGCGTAACGTTTTCGCCGGATACGCTCGATCAGGCGCTGGAGAGCTTGCTGGCCCAGCCAATGGTGCAGGGCGGAGTGGTGCTGTCGACCTGTAACCGCACGGAACTTTATCTCAGCGTCGAAGAGCAGGATAACCTCCAGGAAGCTCTTATTCGCTGGCTGTGCGACTACCACGGTTTAAATGAAGAGGACCTGCGTAAAAGCCTCTACTGGCATCAGGACAACGAGGCGGTCAGCCACCTGATGCGCGTCGCCAGCGGTCTTGATTCGCTGGTGTTGGGCGAACCGCAGATCCTCGGGCAGGTGAAAAAAGCCTTTGCGGATTCCAGCCGTGGGCACCTGAACGTCAGTGAACTGGAGCGCATGTTCCAGAAGTCGTTCTCAGTGGCCAAACGGGTGCGCACCGAAACCGATATCGGCGCCAGCGCGGTCTCCGTGGCGTTCGCTGCCTGTACTCTGGCGCGGCAAATCTTCGAATCACTCTCCAGCGTGACCGTGCTGCTGGTCGGCGCCGGTGAGACTATCGAACTGGTGGCTCGCCATCTGCGCGAACATAAAGTCCGCAAGATGGTGATTGCCAACCGCACCCGCGAGCGCGCTCAGGCGCTGGCCGATGAAGTCGGCGCGGAGGTGATCGCGCTGAGCGATATCGACGAGCGGCTGAAAGAGGCCGATATCATCATCAGTTCTACCGCCAGCCCGCTGCCGATTATCGGCAAGGGGATGGTGGAGCGCGCGCTGAAGGCGCGCCGCAATCAGCCGATGCTGCTGGTTGATATCGCCGTTCCGCGCGATGTCGAACCGGAGGTTGGCAAGCTGGCGAACGCCTATCTCTACAGCGTGGACGATCTGCAAAACATCATTCAGCACAATCTGGCGCAGCGTAAAGCCGCGGCGGTGCAGGCGGAAACCATTGTTGAGCAGGAAGCCAGCGAGTTTATGGCCTGGCTACGCGCCCAGAGCGCCAGCGAGACCATCCGCGAATATCGTTCCCAGGCCGAGCAGGTCCGCGAGGAGCTGACGGCGAAAGCGCTGGCAGCGCTCAATCAGGGCGGCGATGCGCAGGAAATCATGCAGGATCTGGCGCGCAAGCTCACTAACCGCCTGATCCACTCGCCAACCAAATCTCTTCAGCAGGCCGCCCGTGACGGGGATGATGAACGCCTGCATATTCTGCGCAACAGCCTCGGGCTGGAATAGCGCACCTTTATCTCTTTTTTAGGACAGGGTGAATTTACGCCTATGAAGCCTTCTATTGTTGCCAAACTGGAAGCCCTCTATGAACGCCATGAGGAAGTTCAGGCGCTCCTCGGCGATGCCGCAACCATCGCCGATCAGGATAAATTTCGCGCGTTGTCGCGCGAATATGCGCAGCTGAGCGACGTCGCGCGCTGCTATACCGACTGGCGTCAGCTGCAGGATGATATTGAAGCCGCGCAGATGATGCTCGACGATCCGGAGATGCGCGAAATGGCGCAGGAAGAGCTGCGCGAAGCGAAAGAAAAGGGTGAGCAGATGGAGCAGCAGCTGCAGGTTCTGCTGTTGCCAAAAGATCCAGACGACGAGCGTAACGCGTTTGTTGAAGTTCGCGCCGGCACCGGTGGTGATGAAGCGGCGCTGTTCGCGGGCGATCTGTTCCGTATGTATAGCCGTTACGCGGAATCACGCCGCTGGCGCGTGGAAATCATGAGCGCCAACGAAGGCGAGCACGGCGGCTTCAAAGAGGTGATTGCCAAAATCAGCGGCGACGGCGTCTATGGGCGACTGAAGTTCGAATCCGGCGGCCATCGCGTTCAGCGCGTCCCGGCCACCGAATCCCAGGGGCGTATCCACACCTCCGCCTGCACCGTGGCGGTGATGCCGGAGCTCCCGGAAGCCGAAATGCCGGATATCAACCCGAGCGACCTGCGCATCGATACCTTCCGCTCCTCCGGCGCGGGCGGTCAGCACGTTAACACCACCGACTCGGCAATTCGTATTACCCACCTGCCGACCGGCATTGTCGTCGAATGCCAGGACGAACGTTCCCAGCATAAAAACAAAGCCAAAGCGCTGTCGGTGCTTGGCGCGCGTATCCGCGCCGCGGAAGTCTCCAGACGCCAGCAGGCGGAAGCCTCCGAGCGCCGTAACCTGCTGGGCAGCGGCGATCGCAGCGATCGTAACCGTACCTATAACTATCCGCAGGGCCGCGTGACCGATCACCGCATCAACCTGACGCTTTACCGTCTGGATGAAGCGATGGAAGGCAAGCTGGATATGCTGATTGAGCCGATCGTTCAGGAGTATCAGGCCGATCAGCTGGCAGCCCTTTCCGAGCAGGAATGATGACTTTTCAGCAGTGGCTGACGCAGGCCATCGCTCGTCTGAGCCAAAGTGAAAGCCCGCGCCGGGATGCCGAAATCCTGCTGGGTCACGTGACCGGCAAAGCGCGGACCTATATTCTCGCCTTTGGCGAAACGGCGCTGACGGCGGAGCAGGCCGTCGAGCTGGAAACGCTGCTGAGCCGTCGCGCACGGGGCGAGCCGGTGGCTCACCTGGTGGGCCAGCGCGAATTCTGGTCGCTGCCGCTGTTCGTTTCTCCGGCCACGCTGATCCCGCGTCCGGATACCGAATGCCTTGTTGAGCAGACGCTGATGCGGTTACCCTGCAAGCCGTGCCGCATTCTCGATCTCGGTACCGGCACCGGCGCTATCGCTCTGGCGCTGGCCAGCGAACGCCCCGATTGCCACGTCACCGCCGTTGACTTTATGCCCGATGCGGTTGCGCTGGCGGCGCGTAACGTTGAGCACCTCGCCATCAAGAACGTTACCGTGCTGCAAGGCCACTGGTATAGCGCGCTCGCCGCACAGCCGTTCGACATCATCGTCAGTAATCCACCCTATATTGATGAAACCGACCCGCATCTTGCGCAGGGCGATGTGCGCTTTGAGCCGAAAACGGCGCTGGTCGCCGCCGATGGCGGCCTCGCCGATCTGGCTTACATCATTCGCGAAGGCCGCCGCTTCCTGACTCCCGGCGGTTTGATGCTGCTGGAACACGGCTGGAAGCAGGGGGAAGCGGTGCGCGCAATCTTTCGCGAGGCGGGTTATGGCAATATTGCTACCTGCCGCGACTACGGCGACAACGAGCGCCTGACGCTCGGGCAATATCAGGGAGGCGTATGAATCTGTTTAACGCTGTCCTGTATCTGCATATCGCCTGCGTGGTGGTCTCGGTCAGCCTGTTTGTCCTGCGCTACTGGTGGCACTGGAGCGGCAATCGCCGGCTCGACCAGCGCTGGGTTCGCATCGCGCCGCACTGCAGCGATACGCTGCTGTTTCTCAGCGGCGCCGGATTAATGGCAATAACGCACTATCTGCCGTTTACCGAAGAGGGTACATGGCTGACTGAGAAGCTGTTTGGCGTTATCATTTATATCGCATTGGGATTTATCGCGCTGGGCCGTCGTCGTCCGCGCAGTCAGCAGAGCCGGTTTGTCGCCTTTCTGCTGGCCCTGGTGGTGTTGTTTATCATTATTCAACTCGCCATCACAAGAACACCGTTACTGGGGTAAGGCATGAGGTCGTTAGCTGATTTCGAATTTAATAAAGCGCCGTTATGTGACGGCATGGTCCTCATTTCTGAATTAATCCGCGACGATTTTCCGACGCACTATGTGCAGGATGAGCTGGAGCGGCTGCTGGCCCTGGCGCGTGAGGAGATTGCCTCCTCGTGGGACCAGGAGCGCCAGATAGAGCGTTTGCTGGAGCTTTTCTACAATGACTGGGGCTTTAGCGATTCGCGCGGCGTTTACCGTCTGTCCGACGTGCTATGGCTTGATAAAGTGTTGAATAATCGCCAGGGTAGCGCGGTGTCGTTAGGCGCGATCCTGCTGTGGATTGCTCAGCGTCTGGCGCTACCGGTGGTGCCGGTGATTTTCCCGACCCAGATGCTGCTTCGCGCCGACCCTGAAGAGAGCGAGGAGATGTGGCTCATTAATCCGTTTAACGGCGAAACGCTCAACGAGCATACGCTGGAAGTGTGGCTGAAGGGCAATATTAGCCCGGTTGCCGAGCTGTTTAACGAAGACCTTGATGAAGCGGATAACGCGGAGGTGATCCGCAAGCTGCTCGATACCCTTAAATCGGCGCTGATGGAAGAGCGGCAGATGGAGCTGGCGCTACGGACCAGCGAAGCGCTGCTGCAGTTCAATCCGGAAGACCCGTACGAAATTCGCGACCGGGGGCTGATATACGCCCAGCTGGATTGCGATCACGTGGCGCTGCAGGACCTTAATTACTTCGTTGAACAGTGCCCGGAGGATCCCATCAGCGAGATGATCCGCGCGCAGATCAACACCATTTCGCACAAACAAATTACATTGCATTAAAGCCAATCCCAGCAGGCGTTCCTGGCGCAGCCAGTTTGGACACGGACAGCGCGCAGAAACCGGAGCGTACACGTAGTACGTGAGGATTGACTCGCGACGCTCGCCCTCCGGGCCGCCTTGAAGGGCGTTCAAAATACTTTCGTATTTTGTCGAGCACTGCCCAGGTCCAAAATGGCAAGTAAAATAGTCCTGATTGATTGGATAGGCTTTAGTCTGAAACCATTCCGGTTACACCCTGATAAGGCGAACTTATGAAACAAAAAGTGGTTAGCATTGGTGATATCAACGTAGCAAACGACCTGCCATTCGTGCTGTTTGGCGGCATGAACGTGCTGGAGTCCCGCGATCTTGCGATGCGTATCTGCGAACACTACGTGACCGTTACGCAGAAGCTGGGCATTCCTTACGTGTTCAAAGCCTCTTTTGATAAAGCTAACCGTTCTTCCATCCACTCCTATCGCGGGCCGGGTCTGGAAGAAGGGATGAAGATTTTCCAGGAGTTGAAACAGACTTTCGGCGTGAAAATAATCACCGACGTTCACGAAGCCAGCCAGGCGCAGCCGGTCGCTGACGTGGTGGATGTTATTCAGCTGCCAGCGTTCCTCGCCCGTCAGACCGATCTGGTTGAAGCGATGGCGAAAACCGGCGCGGTTATCAACGTGAAAAAACCGCAGTTCGTGAGTCCGGGCCAGATGGGCAATATCGTCGATAAGTTTATCGAAGGCGGCAACGACAAAGTGATCCTTTGCGATCGCGGCGCAAACTTCGGCTACGACAACCTGGTCGTCGATATGCTGGGCTTTGGGGTGATGAAAAAAGCCTCCAATAACTCACCGGTTATCTTCGACGTTACCCACGCCCTGCAGTGCCGCGACCCGTTTGGCGCGGCCTCCGGCGGCCGTCGCGCTCAGGTTGCCGAACTGGCGCGCGCCGGGATGGCGGTTGGGATCGCGGGCCTGTTTATTGAAGCGCATCCGGATCCGGAGCACGCGAAATGCGACGGTCCTTCCGCGCTGCCGCTGGATAAACTGGAGCCGTTCCTCAAGCAGATGAAAGCCATCGACGATCTCGTTAAAAGCTTTGATGAGCTCGATACCAGCAAGTAATCGCCGCTGAAACGACAAAAGCCTGCCGGTTTTACAACCGGCAGGCTTTTTTGATCTCCCCGAACGGCATCACGCCGCCGGGGGAGGCTCAGGCAAAAATGGTCATCAGGTAGGCAGCGAACAGCGCCAGATGCGCCGCACCGTTCAGCACATTGGTGCGTCCGGTAGAGAACGATATCTGGCACAGCAGCAGCGAGGCGACCATCACGACCATCTCCGGGGCGCCAAGGCCAAAACGCAGTTCGTTACCGGTGAGGAAGGCGATAAGCGTCACTACTGGTACGGTCAGGGAAATGGTGGCCAGCACGGAACCGAAAAACAGGTTCATCGCCCGCTGGACCTGATTGTTTAATACGGCCTTCAGCGCGCCAAGGCCCTCCGGGGAGAGGATCAGCAGCGCCACCAGGAAGCCGGTAAAGGCAACGGGAGCGTTCATGCTGGTCAACAGCGTCTCCAGCGGATTGGCATTCATTTTAGTGACCGCAATAACCGCAACCAGATGTATCAGCAGCCAGGCGGTGTGCCACTTGCTGCTGTGCGCCGACGGTTTGCCGTGATGCGGGTCATCGTCGTCGCCGTCATCCTCATGTTCGTAAACAAACAGGCTCTGGTGCGTTTTCGTTTGAATCAGCAGGAAGACGCCGTACATAGCGGCGGAGATCAGCGCCACCAGCAGCGCCTGGCCGGTGGTAAAGTTGGCCCCGGGCAGCGCCATCGGGAAGACCAGAACGATTATCGCCAGCGGAAAGAGGGCGATAAGGTACTGTTTAATCCCGAACAGATTCATATACTGGGTGGCGAATTTGCGCCCGCCCAGCAGTAAAGAGAAACCGACAAGCCCGCCGGTAACAATCATAATGATCGAATAAAGCGTATCGCGCATCAGAGTCGGCGCGGCGTCGCCGGTAGCCATTAATGCGGAAATCAGGCTGACTTCAAGAATCACCACTGAGAGGCTTAAAATTAACGATCCGTAAGGTTCGCCAAGGCGGTGGGCCAGCACGTCGGCGTGGCGGACGACGCTAAAGGCGCTGCTTAGTATGCCGACCAGCGCCATAATATTAATCGCAACGACCACTGGCAGTGACTGGCTGCTTCCCCAGAAGAACAGCACCGCCAGCGCCAGAACCGGAAAGGCGAGGGAGGTCTCCTTGTGGCGGGTTTTTACCGCCTCATGTGCATCGGTCATGAATTATCTCCAGCTATGCAGGTGTTATAATTATAGATATCGTAAGTTAATAAAATAACAGACATTGATTAAACTAATTTGTTTTTTTACTTAAATTTACCACTATAGTCCTGTAAAAGTGATAGATTGCCATAAACTGCGGTTACTATTTTTTTGTATTTATTATTCAGATAATTACTAAAACATCTTTCTCATTTATCTGTCGCCTTGCCAGCCGGTTGATCCTCTACCAGACTCACTATTCACCCTTAAATCGGAGGTGGCCATGCCCTATAGCAACAAAAGTGAATTGCCCGACAGCGTTCAGCACGTACTGCCCGCCCACGCCCAGGAGATTTACAAAGAAGCCTTTAATAGCGCCTGGGAGCAGTATAAACATAAAGAGGACCGGCGTGATGACGCCAGCCGCGAAGAGACGGCGCATAAAGTGGCCTGGGCAGCGGTGAAAAATGAATATCAAAAAGGTGAGGATGATAAGTGGCATAAGAAGAAATAATACCTTTTGCCGCGGCCTCCGCTGACTGTCCGCTTGCCCGCAGCCCGTTCATTGCTTATTGTCGAATAAAGCTGGATAATAATTCGGCAATACTTCACGGATGGCACCAGATAATCGCCGGAAGCGGGCAGTGGCGGAGGTAGTAGACAGTGTTAACTCGTGATTTCTTACTGAATGCAGATTGTAAAACGGCGTTTGGCGCTATTGAGGAATCGCTTCTCTGGTCGGCAGAACAACGGGCCGCCTCTTTGGCGGCGACCCTGGCCTGTCGTCCGGATGACGGCTCGGTGTGGATCTTTGGTTACGGTTCGCTAATGTGGAACCCGGCGCTGGAATATCGCGAATCCTGTACCGGTACGCTACCGGGCTGGCACCGCGCGTTCTGTTTGCGGCTCACCGCCGGGCGCGGTAGCGCCATGCAGCCGGGCCGCATGCTGGCGCTGAAAGAAGGTGGGCGCACGACCGGCGTCGCCTACCGCCTGCCCGATGAATCGCTGGAAGAAGAGCTGACGCTGCTGTGGAAGCGGGAGATGATCACCGGCTGCTACCTGCCGACCTGGTGTAAGCTGGAGCTTGACGATGGTCGCACCGTCAATGCGCTGGTCTTTATTATGGACCCGCGACATCCGCTGTTTGAGGCGGACACCAGCGCGCAGGTGATTGCGCCGCTGATAGCGCGCGCCAGCGGGCCGCTTGGCACCAACGCTCAGTATCTGTTCGCGCTCGATCAGGAGTTGCGCAAACTCGGCATGCACGACGCTTGCCTCGACGATTTAGTCGGTAAGGTACGTCATCTGCTTGGGGAGAATAGCCAGCCGGGGCTGGCGTAAGAATGAATCGCCCGGGGAGACCCGGGCGTTTGCTATCAGGCGGGAACGTAGCTGATAGAGTGTTCCAGCGACTGGCTGTGGCTGTCGATGAGAACGTTCCAGGTGCCGCTGTAAGGCACGGTCAGATACGCGCTATCTCTGTCCTGTACGCTCAGAACATCAGCGTGACTATCGCCAGGCACTTTGGCACTCATCAGGTGAATATGGCAGCGTTCAGAACAACGCACCACCAATGTGTCACCGCCAAACAACGTCAAACTTGCTTTTACCATTGCCATTTAATCTTAACCCCGTTTCTGTCTACAGCATCCTGCCAGCCCATTAACCCGCGTGATATTGTTCACACTTTGCTCTGTGCATAACACCAAAGGGGAGGGATGCGGATGCTGATTTTGATCAAAAAAAAGAATAAAGATTAAACAAAAATGACGTTGTGCCTGAAAGCTTTCAGCTGGCATTGTTTTCGATTAGTAAACGCCGCCAGCTTAATATTTAATCCCGTGAGCGCGGGGATTTTTAGAAGGTCAGGACTTTATCCGCCGCCAGCGTCCACTGCGCCAGCTCAACGAGGGTGCCAATCTCCACGCCATCAATCAGCGGCAGCGCGCTGATCCCCCGGCCATCGGTACAGGTTTTACACAGCTTCACCGGCACATTTTGCGCGGTGAGGATCTCCAGCATCTGCTGAATATTGTAGCCTTCCGCTGGCTTCTGCCCGCGCAGGCCGGCGGTGACCGCATCGGACATTAAAAACAGTTTGAGTTCAAGGTCGGACTGCTGCTCGCGCAGGGCGATCGCCAGACGCAGGCTATTGAACAGAGATTCGCTGCCGTAGGCGGCACCGTTAGCGATAATCACAATACGTTGCATAAGGACTCCTTCTATAAGGCACGGTTATTGCTTGGCTGAAGTATAAAGCGTTAACCCGGGAGAGGGGTATGAATAATACGGCTGGCAATAGGCCTGAGGTGGTCGACTGGTTTGTGCGCGCGCGGCGACGCCAGAAACAGCAGCTACGTCAGCTGTCGCAGCTGGGGTCGCTGGCAGGAGAGATAAGTTCGCTGGTGCATATGCTGCAGTGCGAACGCGGCGCGTCGAATATCTGGCTGTGCTCGGGCGGCAGACTGTACTCGGCGGAGTGCCGGGCGGCAGCGGCGCTGGTCGATGAGCAATTCACACGTTTCAACGCCGCGCTGGAACCCGCCCGTGATGCTGCCAGCAGCGCGCTCTGCTGGCGCATTGCCTGCGCGGCGTGGTATTTGACGCAGCTTGCGGCGCTGCGCCAACGCGTGCGCGCCCGGAACATTCCTGCCGAAGAGGCGACCGGGCAGTTTAGTCGTATTATTCGCCATCTGTTGAATATTGTTCCGCAGCTCAATGACAGTATCGACGACCCGCAAATCGCTGGACGTATGGTAGCGCTCTATAGCTTTATGCAGGGAAAAGAGCTGGCCGGACAGGAACGTGCGCTGGGCGCGCTAGGCTTTGCCCGCGGGCAGTTCAGCGATGAACTGCGTCAGCAACTGGTGGACCGCATTGATGGTCAGCAGCCCTGTTTCGATAGTTTTCAGGCCTTAAGCTATCCGCCCCTCACCACTCTGTTTGCCAGCCAGTGCCTGGCCAGCCTGGAGATTGAACAGCTGCGGCGGGTTGCCTGTACCCGCCAGCCTCCAGTAGACGAGGGAGAAACGGCGCTCCGCTGGTTTTGCGCACAGACCCAGCGCCTTGAGCAGCTCCGTGGCGTGGAAGAGCGGCTGATCGTCGACCTGCTCAACGCCACCGCCGCCCTGCTGGAAGGCGAAGAGCAGAGCATGCAGTTGCCGCCCGCAAACTGGGATGAGGCTGAGGACAGTATCGCCCTGCGGCTGGACAAACAGCTGCTGCCGCTGGTACGCCAGCAGGCCCTTGAGCTTCAGCAACTCTCCTGCCAGCTTGCATCGTTAAAGGAAGCCCTTGAAGAGCGCAAACTGATTGAGAAGGCGAAAAGCGTGCTGATGACCCATCAGGGGATGCCGGAGGAACAGGCCTGGCAGACGCTGCGAAAAATGGCGATGGATAAGAACCAGCGGATGGTGGAGATAGCCCGTGCGCTGCTAACGGTAAAATCACTCTGGCAGACAACCCCAAAGGAGTAGTTGCACGATTAGCGAGCATTTATTGCCAGCCGACGGTGCAGCGTTTTGCGTATAGCAAGGCCGCTGGCTAAGCAAAAGCGCACAATATGGCCTTCTGCAAATCTGGCATCTGCTTTGCATTAGAAAAAATGAGTGAATAAGGTTTTGGGCAGCGGGCCAATGGCGGTGCGTATGTCCATGGATAAAGGCGTCCTGCGGTGCGTAAGCACCGCCGGGCGCTTTTTTTTGCGCGTTTCTGGAGCAGATATGGGCGATACGTTTTCAATTTCACGACGGCGTTTATTACAGACGGGGGCGGCGCTAGGCGGCGCGATGCTGCTGCCCGGCATGATGCAGGCGGCATGGGCGGCGGGGACGGATAAGCCGGAACAGACCACCGTGCGGGTGGGTTTTATTCCGCTGACCGACTGTGCCCCCTTAGCCATCGCTTCCCTAAAGGGATTCGATAAAAAGTACGGCATCACCCTCGTCCCGAGCAAGGAGGCCAGCTGGGCGGCAGTGCGCGACAAGCTGGTTGCCGGAGAGCTGGACGCCGCGCACATTCTGTACGGCATGCTCTACGGCCTTGAGCTGGGGATCGCCAGTAAACCCCAGGCGATGGCCAATCTGATGACTCTTAACCGCAACGGGCAGGCGATTACGCTCTCCAGCGAGCTGCAGGAGAAGGGCGTCACCGACCTGGGCGGACTGAAAAAACGGATCGACCAGCAGGCGCCGGGCAGCTACACCTTCGCCCATACCTTTCCAACCGGCACCCACGCGATGTGGCTCTATTACTGGCTGGCGAGCGGTGGAATTAACCCTTTCGACGATATCCGCACCGTCGTTGTGCCGCCGCCGCAGATGGTGATGAACATGCGTATCGGCAATATGAGCGGTTTTTGTGTCGGCGAACCGTGGAACGCGCGCGCCATTAACGATCGCATCGGCTTCACCGTCGCCACTTCTCAGGATATCTGGCCGGAACATCCGGAAAAAATTCTCGGCACCCGCAGCGAATGGGTTGAGCGTAACCCGAATACGGCTCGGGCGTTGGTGGCGGCGCTGATGGAGGCCCAACGCTGGATTGATGCTTCCGTGGAGAATACTCGCGAAACGGCGCGGATACTCGCCAGACGCGCGTGGCTGAACACGAAAGAGCAGTACCTCACCGGGCGCATGCTCGGCGCATACGACAATGGTATCGGTCGCCGCTGGCAGGATGCGCACCCGATGCGCTTCTACGAACAGGGGGAGGTGAGCTTTCCATGGCTCTCGGACGGCATGTGGTTTTTGACCCAGTTCCGCCGCTGGGGATTGTTGAAGGCGTCGCCGGATTATCAGGCGGTGGCGCAGCGCATTAATCGCATTGACGTCTGGAAAGAGGCGGCGCTGGCTGTCGGCGGGATCGGCGCGCCGAAGCAGCCGATGCGCAGCAGCACATTGCTCGACGGCAAGGTCTGGAATGGGGCCGACCCGGAAGGCTATGCCAGCAGTTTCGCGATTCAACGTAAAGGGGCATGAGATGAAACACGCATATAAAACTCAACCGCAGGCCAGCGCTGGAAAGGCGCCCGGCGAAGTGATCACCCTGCCGCCGCTGCAGGTTCGCAAAACCACGCCTCCGTTCAGCCGCTGGCTGCGCGATGCTACCCAACGTCTGCTGCCGCCGCTGCTCGGGCTGGGATTGCTGCTGTTGGGCTGGCAGCTGGCAGCAATAAACAGCAAAGGTTTCCCGACGCCGCTCAGCACGCTGGATTCCGCGTTGACCCTTTTTGCCGATCCGTTTTATCAGGACGGGCCGAACGATATGGGGATCGGCTGGAACGTGCTGGCGTCGCTGCAGCGCGTGGCGGTGGGGTTTGGCCTTGCCGCGCTGGCGGGCATTCCTCTGGGCTTTCTGATCGGTCGTTCGCCATTCTTCGCCCGGATGTTTAACCCGTTGATTGCGCTGCTGCGCCCGGTCAGCCCGCTGGCCTGGCTGCCTATTGGCCTGCTGCTGTTCCAGAAGGCGGAACCGGCCTCGAGCTGGACCATTTTTATCTGCTCGATCTGGCCGATGGTTATTAACACCGCCGAGGGCGTGCGGCGTATTCCTGAGGACTACCTCAACGTGGCCCGCGTGCTGCAGCTTTCCGAGTGGACGGTGATGCGCAAGATCCTCTTTCCGGCGGTCTTACCCGCGGTGCTGACCGGGGTTCGTCTCTCGATTGGTATCGCCTGGCTGGTGATCGTCGCCGCCGAAATGCTCACCGGCGGCTTAGGGATCGGCTTCTGGATCTGGAACGAGTGGAACAACCTCAACGTTGAAAACATCATCATTGCCATCGTCATTATCGGCGTGGTCGGGTTGCTGCTGGAACAGGGGCTGATGCTGCTCGCCCGTCGTTTTAGCTGGCAGGATAAATAAGGAGTCGCAGATGAAACCACTCATTCAGGTCCAGGGCGTCAGCCAGCGTTTCAATACCACCAGCGGCGAATTCCTCGCACTGCAGAATGTCTCATTCGATATTTACGAGGGGGAGACCATCGGCCTGATTGGTCACTCAGGGTGCGGTAAGTCAACTCTGCTGAATCTGATTGCCGGGATTACCTTGCCGACGGAGGGCGGCCTGCTGTGTGATAACCGTGAAATCGCCGGGCCGGGCCCGGAACGCGCGGTGGTGTTTCAGAACCACTCTCTGCTGCCGTGGCTGACCTGCTTCGATAACGTTGCGCTGGCGGTGGATCAGGTCTTCCGCCGCAGCATGAGCAAAGGCGAGCGCAAAGAGTGGATTGAGCACAACCTCGAACGGGTCCAGATGGGGCACGCCCTGCACAAGCGCCCGGGAGAAATATCCGGCGGTATGAAGCAGCGCGTTGGCATTGCCCGGGCGCTGGCGATGAAGCCGAAAGTGCTGCTGCTGGATGAACCCTTTGGCGCCCTTGATGCCCTGACGCGGGCGCATTTACAGGACGCGGTGATGCAGATTCAGCAGTCGCTGAATACTACCATCGTGATGATTACCCATGATGTTGATGAAGCGGTGCTGCTTTCCGACCGGGTGCTGATGATGACCAATGGTCCGGCGGCGACGGTCGGGGAGATCCTCGATGTTAACCTGCCGCGCCCGCGCAATCGCGTGCAGCTGGCGGACGATAGCCGTTATCACCATCTGCGTCAGCAGATCCTGCACTTCCTCTATGAAAAACAGCCGAAAGCGGCATAGGGGGCGGCGATGACGCGGCAACTGGTGATTATTGGTAACGGTATGGCGGCCACGCGCCTGGCGCAGGCATTGGTAGAACGGGATGCGCAGCGGTTTAGCATCACCATTATCGGCGATGAACCCGGCCAGGCCTATAACCGCATTCAGCTGTCGCCTGTGCTGGGCGCAGAGAAAACAGCAGGCGAGACGAGACTGCTGCCCGAGACGTGGTATCAACGGCATAACGTTAAGGTACGCGCCGGCGAGACGGTTACGGCGGTGGATATTCATGCCCGTACGCTGCAAACCACCGCAGGGGTAGTTAGCTGGGATGAACTGGTGTTCGCCACAGGCTCGCTACCGTTTGTGCCGCCGTTACCGAGCATTACGCAGCCGCACGTTTTTGCTTTCCGCACTCTGGCGGACGTCGAGGGCATCCTGGCCATCGACGGCCCGGCGGTGGTTATCGGCGGGGGCGTACTCGGCGTAGAGGCCGCCGCGGCGCTGCGGCGTTATGGTGACAGTGTCACTTTACTTCATCGCGGAAGCGGGCTGATGGAGCAGCAAATCGATGCTTTTGCCGGCGAGCAGCTGCAAATGCTGCTTGCCGATCGCGGGATTCGCTGCGTGATGGAGAGCCGTATCGCCGCTATTGATGCACATCAGGTGCGGCTGGAGGACGGCCGCGCGTTTGCCGCCTCGCGGGTGGTGCTGGCGACCGGCGTGCAGCCGAACAAACGGCTGGCCGAGCGCAGCGGGCTGGCCTGCGCCCGCGGAATCCTCGTTGACCGCCAGCTGGCAACCGTGCAGCCGGGCGTCAGCGCCATCGGGGAGTGCTGTGAAATCGACGGTCGGACCTGGGGGCTGGTGGCGCCATGCCTGCGCCAGGCGGAGGTGCTGGCTGCCCGCCTGTGCGCTACCCCAGGCGAAGATTTTTGCTGGCAGGATAGCGGCACTCGTCTGAAGGTCAGCGGTATCGAGTTGTTCAGCGCGGGCGAGCTGCGGGCCGCAGAACAGGATGAAAGCTGTATCAGCTGGGACCCGCTGGACCGCCACTACCGGCGCCTGCTGCTGCGCGACGGTAAGCTGCGCGGCGTACTGCTGCTGGGCGATTGCAGCAGCGCTGCGCCCCTCACCGCTCTGCTGGGGGCGGATGCCCCGGCGCCGGCAGAGTGGCTCTTCGATCCCTCTTCAACGATGCAGCCGCGCGCTGCGGGAAAAATTATGATGACAAAACCTGTTTTAGTGCTGGTCGGACACGGTATGGTCGGCCACCATTTTCTTGAGCAATGCGTCGACCGTCGCCTTCATCAACGGTATCGGATTGTGGTGTTCTGCGAGGAACGCTATGCCGCCTACGACCGGGTTCATCTGACTGAATATTTCACCGGACGCAGCGCAGAATCGCTGTCGCTGGTTGAGGGCGATTTTTTCGCTCAGCACGGTATTGAGCTGCGCCTGAGCGAATCGGTCGCCAGCATCGACCGCGAAGCGCGGGTGGTGCGCGATGCCTTCGGCCACGAAACCCACTGGGATAAGCTGGTGCTGGCGACGGGGTCTTACCCGTTTGTTCCGCCGGTGCCGGGTCATCATCTCGAGGGCTGTTTTGTTTATCGTACGCTTGACGACCTCGACCAGATTGCCGCCCGCGCCGCAACCGCCCGACGGGGTGTAGTTATCGGCGGCGGGCTGCTCGGGCTGGAAGCGGCCAACGCGCTGAAGCAGTTGGGGCTGGAAACTCACGTTGTCGAGTTTGCGCCGAACCTGATGGCGGTGCAGCTGGACAACGGCGGCGCGGCAATGCTGCGAGAAAAAATCAGTCAACTGGGCGTCGGGGTGCATACCAGCAAGGCGACGACGGAGATTGTTCGCAACGAACAGGGGCTACAGCTGAACTTTGCCGACGGTAGCTCGCTGGCGGCCGATATGCTGGTGTTCTCCGCCGGTATTCGCCCGCAGGACGGGCTGGCGCGCAGCGGCGGGCTGGAAGTGGGCGAACGCGGCGGGATTTGTATCGACAACCAGTGTCGTACCTCCGACCCGGACGTGCTGGCAATCGGCGAATGTGCCCTGTGGGAGAACAAAATTTATGGTCTGGTGGCGCCTGGCTATCAGATGGCGCGCGCCGCAGCGGCTACCCTGGCGGGCGAGGAAGGCTGCTTTAGCGGCGCGGATATGAGCACTAAGCTGAAGCTGCTGGGCGTTGATGTCGCCTCGTTCGGCGACGCCCAGGGGCGCACCCCGGGCTGTCAGAGCTATCAGTGGACCGATGGGCCGCAGCAGATCTACAAAAAAATTATAGTCAGCGCGGAGGGCAACAAACTGCTCGGCGGGGTGCTGGTCGGGGATGCCAGCGACTATGCCACGCTGCTACAGATGATGCTTAACGGTATGGCTTTACCCAATCACCCGGAAAGCCTGATCCTTCCGGCGCTGGAGGGCAGCGCGCCAAAAGCGCTCGGCGTGGCGGCGTTGCCGGACAGCGCGCAGATTTGCTCCTGTCACAACGTCAGCAAAGGCGATATCTGCCAGGCGGTGAACGGCGGCGCGGGCGATATGGCGGCGATAAAAAGCTGCACCAAAGCGGCGACCGGCTGCGGCGGCTGTAGCGCGCTGGTAAAACAGGTGATGGAGTATCAGCTTGCCGAGCAGGGCGTTGAAGTCAAAAAGGATATCTGCGAGCATTTTGCGTGGTCGCGGCAGGAGATCTATCACCTGGTACGCGTCAACCATATTCGCACCTTCGAACAGCTGATTGCCCGCTATGGACGCGGTCACGGCTGTGAGATCTGTAAACCTCTGGCGGCCTCGGTGCTGGCCTCCTGCTGGAATGAATATCTGCTGAAGCCGGCGCATTTGCCTCTTCAGGACACTAACGACCGCTACTTCGCCAATATTCAGAAAGATGGCACCTATTCGGTGGTACCGCGTATGGCGGCGGGAGAGGTGACGCCGGACGGGCTGATTGCGATCGGCCAGATCGCCAAACGCTATCAGCTGTACAGTAAAGTGACCGGCGGCCAGCGTATCGATCTGTTCGGCGCGCGCCTGGAGCAGCTCCCGGCAATCTGGCGCGAGCTGGCCGAGGCGGGATTTGAAACCGGCCACGCCTACGGCAAATCCCTGCGGACGGTGAAATCCTGCGTGGGTTCAACCTGGTGCCGCTATGGCGTCCAGGATTCCACCGGCCTGGCGGTAACCCTCGAACATCGCTATAAGGGGCTGCGCGCGCCGCACAAAATTAAAATGGCGGTCTCCGGCTGTACCCGCGAATGCGCGGAGGCCCAGGGCAAGGATATTGGCGTCATCGCTACGGAGAAGGGCTGGAATCTGTACGTTTGCGGCAACGGCGGTATGAAGCCGCGCCATGCCGACCTGTTCGCCAGCGATCTGGATGAAGCCACCCTTATCCGCAGTATCGACCGGCTGCTGATGTTCTATATTCGTACCGCCGACCGTCTGCAGCGTACCAGTACCTGGATGGATAATCTTGAGGGAGGCGTCGACTATCTGCGCGCGGTTATCCTCGAAGACAGCCTTGGCATCGGCGAAGAGCTGGAGCAGGAGATGGCGCGGGTGGTCGAGAGCTACCAGTGCGAATGGCAAACCACCCTTAACGATCCGCAGCGGCTGGCGCTGTTCCGCTCCTACGTGAACAGCGATGAGCCGGACGAAGCGGTGCAGCGGCAAACCCTGCGCGGCCAGCCGCAGCTGGCCCCGTTCGCGGCGCAGGCCGAACCGGCGCTGCCGTCCCGCCCGTGGCAGGCCATTTGCGATCTCGACGCCATCCCGCAGCAGGCGGGGATTGGCGCGCGGCTCGGCGAGCGGCAGATTGCGCTGTTCCGCTTTGGCGATCAGGTATATGCCCTCGATAATCTTGAACCGGGCAGCGAGGCCAACGTTCTTTCGCGCGGCCTGCTGGGCGATGCGGGCGGTGAACCGATCGTGATTTCGCCTCTGTATAAGCAGCGTATTCGCCTGCGCGATGGCCGCCAGTGCGACGACGGCGAAATGGCGGTACGCGCATGGCCGGTAAAAGTGGAGAACGGTAAAGTATGGGTTGGCAACCAGCAGCTGCTGGCGCGCGCGGAGGCCTCGTGATGAATGAAACCAGGACCACTTGCCCCTATTGCGGGGTCGGCTGCGGCATTATCGCCAGCCTGAATGCCGACGGCCAGGTTACCGTACGCGGGGATGAACAACATCCGGCAAACTTTGGCCGCCTGTGCGTGAAGGGGGCGGCGCTGGGCGAAACCGTCGGGCTGACGGGAAGATTGCTCTTCCCGGAAGTCGATGGCGGTCGCGCGACCTGGGCCCAGGCGCTGGCAGCGGCGGGTTCGCGTCTGCGGGAGATTATCGACGAGCACGGGCCGCAAGCGGTGGCGTTTTATGCCTCCGGCCAGCTGCTGACCGAGGATTACTACGTGGCCAATAAGCTGATGAAGGGGTTTATCGGCGCGGCAAATATCGATACTAATTCGCGGCTGTGCATGTCTTCAGCGGTCACCGGCTATAAACGGGCGCTGGGCGCTGATGTGGTGCCGTGCAGCTATGAGGACGTGGAAAACAGCGATCTGGTGGTGCTGGTCGGGTCGAACGCCGCCTGGGCGCATCCGGTACTCTATCAGCGGCTGGCGCAGGCGAAGCGCGACAATCCGCAGATGCGGGTGGTGGTCATTGATCCGCGTCGGACCGCCACCTGCGATATTGCGGACCGGCATCTGGCGCTGGCTCCCGGCAGCGACGGCGGGCTATTTGTCGGCCTGTTGAACGCCATTGCCGCCCGCGACGACATCTGCGGCGATTTTAGCGATGCGCCGCAGGCGCTGGCCATCGCGCAGGACTGGGATATCAACCACGTCGCGCAGTTCTGCGGCCTGCCGCGACAGCAGATCGCCGATTTCTACAGCGAGTTTATCGCCGCTCCCCGCGCCATCACGCTCTATACCATGGGGATTAACCAGTCCGCCAGCGGCAGCGATAAATGTAACGCTATCATTAACGTTCACCTGGCGAGCGGTAAATATGGGCGTCCGGGCTGCGGGCCTTTTTCGCTGACCGGACAACCTAACGCCATGGGCGGGCGCGAGGTGGGCGGACTGGCGACCATGCTCGCGTCGCATATGAACTTTGAAACCGACGATTTACGGCGTCTGGCGCGCTTCTGGGGGACCGAACGTCTGGCGCAAACGCCGGGGCTGGCGGCGGTGGATCTGTTCGCCGCCATTGGCCGCGGCGAGGTGAAAGCGGTGTGGATTATGGGCACCAACCCGGTAGTGTCGCTGCCGGACAGCCATGCGGTAAGCAAAGCGCTGGCGGCCTGTCCGCTGGTCATCGTGTCCGACATCGCCGCCGCTACCGATACCGGACGCTTTGCCCATATCCGCTTTCCCGCGCTGGCGTGGGGAGAGAAGAGCGGCACGGTAACCAACTCCGAACGAAGGATCTCACGCCAGCGCGCTTTCATGGCGCCACCGGGGGAGGCCAGAGCCGACTGGTGGATCGTCGCCCGCGTGGCCCAGGCGCTGGGCTTCGGCTCCGCTTTTGCCTGGCAGCACCCGCACGAGGTGTTCAGCGAACACGCCGCGCTTTCAGGATATGAAAATGATGGCCAGCGGGCATTTGATATCGGCGGACTGGCGGATCTCAGCCGCGAAGCGTGGGAGGCGCTGGAACCGGTGCGCTGGCCGGTGAGCCGCAGTGAAGCAGCCTGGAGTGTGCATAAGGGCTGGCATCGCGACGGTAAACTGCGGATGGTGCCGGTCGCGCCGCAACCTACCCGGGCGACCACCGATGCGTTCTATCCACTGATCCTCAACAGCGGGCGGATCCGCGATCAGTGGCACACCATGACCCGCACCGGCGCGGTGCCGCGTCTGATGCAGCATATTAACGAGCCGGTGGTGGAAGTCGCGCCAGCGGACGCGACGCGCTATCAGCTGCTGGAAGGCGAACTGGCGCGGGTGCGCTCACCGAATGGGGTGATGGTAGCAAAAGTGATTGTCAGCAATGGCCAGCGTCCCGGGTCGCTGTTTGTGCCGATGCACTGGAATGATCAGTTTGCTCGCCAGGGACGGGTGAATAACCTGCTGTCTGCAGTCACTGACCCGCACTCCGGGCAGCCGGAAAGTAAACAGGCGGCAGTGGCGATAGCTGCCTGGCTACCAGCGTGGAAAGGCGAGCTTTTTTCTCGCTTGTCGGTGCCGCTACCCGCTTCACTACACTGGCGGCGGCGGGCAGCGCAGGGAATCATTCATCTTTCGCTGGCGGGGGATATCGCCTCCCGCGAGTGGCTTATTGAGTGGTGCCAGCGAAAAGGGTGGCAACTACAGACAGCCAAAGGCGGTAGCATCTGGAACCTGCTGGCGTGGCAGGGGGAAGAGCTGATGCTCGGCTGGTGGAGCGATGTCAACGAACCGCGTGTGGATGCCGAGTGGATTAGCGCCGCGTTTCGCAGCCCTCCGCCGAATGCTACCCAGCGTCACGCATTATTGAGCGGCAGAAAGGGTAGCGATGAGGTACCGCGCGGACGCATTATCTGTAGCTGCTTTAGCGTGGGCGAACCGGCGATAGACGAAGCGATTGCCACTGGCTGCCGTACGCCCGCCGCACTGGGAGCAAAGCTCAAATGCGGCACCAACTGCGGCTCTTGTATCCCGGAACTTAAGGCGCTGCTGGCGGCGAAGCTGGCGCAGGCCTGATATTCGGTATATTCCTGGAATCGTGCGGGAGGCTGCCAGGGCGGGTAAAAAACGATAAACTTAACTTTTGCCGCCATCACTTTATGAGTAGACGTAACCGATTTGAGCTCCTTGTCGTTCCGTATAACCCCTTATTTACCGCTTCTCCTGCTGCTGACAGGCGCTCCCGCCCGCGCGCTGCAGGATACTCAGGCCTTTTCCAGAGGCCCTGAAAGCTTACCCGACCTTGGCCTGGCGCCGCAGGTCGATGACGACGCAAAACATTTTGCCGAGATGGCGAAAAAATTTGGCGAAGCCAGCATGAGCGATAATGGGCTGACAACCGGCGAACAGGCGCGTGTATTTGCTATGAGCCGGCTGGGCAACGAAGTCAGCCACCAGTTGGAAAGCTGGCTTTCGCCGTGGGGCAACGCCAACGTCGATTTGCTGGTCGATAAAGAGGGCAATTTTACCGGCAGCAAGGGGAGCTGGTTTGTTCCTCTTCAGGATAACGGCGACTATCTCACCTGGAACCAGTACTCGGTCACCCAGCGGGATAACGGTCTGGTCGGCAACGTCGGCCTCGGCCAGCGCTGGCGGATGGGCTCCTGGCTGCTGGGCTACAACTCCTTCTACGATAAAGTGCTCGATGAGCGCATGGCGCGCGGCAGCGTCGGGGCCGAAGCCTGGGGTGAATCGCTGCGCCTGTCGGCTAACTACTACCAGCCGCTCGGCGGCTGGCAGCAGGGGAGTAGCCTGACTCAGCAGCAGCGTATGGCGAGCGGCTACGATGTGACCGCTCAGGCGCGGCTGCCGTTTTATCAGCACATTAATACCAGCGTGAGCGTGGAGCAGTACTTCGGCGATAGCGTTGACCTGTTCCATTCGGGCACCGGCTATCACAATCCGGTCGCGGTGTCGGTGGGGCTGAATTACACCCCCGTTCCGCTGGTCACGGTGACCGCCAAACATAAGCAGGGCGAGAGCGGCGTCAGCCAAAACGATATTGGGTTAAAGCTGAACTATCGTTTTGGCGTTCCTCTGAAACAGCAGCTGGCGGCCGATGAAGTCGCCGTTAGCCGATCGCTTCGCGGCAGCCGCTACGATAGCCCGGAACGCGATAATCTGCCGGTGGTTGAATATCGCCAGCGCAAAACGCTGTCGGTTTATCTGGCGACGCCGCCCTGGGATCTTCAGCCCGGGGAGACGGTGCAGCTGAAACTACAGATTCGTAGCCTGCACGGAATTAAGTCGCTAAGCTGGCAGGGCGATACCCAGGCGCTGAGCCTGACCTCGCCGATAGAGGCCAACAGTACGGACGGCTGGACCGTGATTATGCCGCGCTGGAACAGCGAAGCCGGGGCAAGCAACCGCTGGCATCTTTCGCTGGTGGTGGAGGATAAAACGGGTCAGCGCGTCTCATCCAATGAGATCGCACTGGCGCTGACTGAGCCGTTGGTACGCGTACCGGCCGATGGCGTTTCGTGGCAGCATCTGCCCTAGAATACGCGCTCCTGATGGACCCAAACCGCCGCTTCCACGCGCGATTTCAGCTTCATTTTCTTCAACATATGTTTGACGTGCACTTTAACGGTACTTTCGGTGATATCCAGACGGCGGGCGATCATTTTGTTCGGCAGGCCCTGGGCAATCAGCTTGAGAATATCGCGCTCGCGCGGGGTTAGCTGGCTGATGTCGCGGTCTGAGGTAGCGCGATTAGCGCGCAGGCTGGCAGCCAGCACCGGGGTTAACGCTTCGCTGAGCACCATTTCGCCTGCCGCCGCCTGCTGTAGCGCTTTCAGCAAATCTTCCGGCTCCATATCCTTCAGCAGATAGCCGTCGGCGCCGCGTTTCAGAGCGGTCACCACGTCTTCTTCATGATTGGAGACGCTAAACACCACCACGCGGCCGGACAGCGACTTCTCGCGCAGCTTATCGAGGGTTTCCAGACCGTTCATGCCCGGCATATTGAGATCCAGCAGAATCAAATCAGGATCCAATGATTCCGCCATCGCAATACCTTGCTCGCCGTTGCTGGCTTCGCCGATAACCTGGATATCCGGGGCCATGCTGATCAGCTGTTTGACGCCGGTGCGCAGCATCGGGTGATCGTCGATGAGAAGGATGGTTGCCCGTTCCTGTTGACTCATGGAGTTCTCCTTATTGGATTGAAAACGATTTTTCAGGGATAAAAGTGACCACCACTTCGGTACCGCCGGTTTCCCGGCGCCGAACCTGGCAGTCCCCGCGCAGGCTCTGAGCGCGATCGCGCATAATAATCAGGCCGTAGTGGTTGCTGCGCTCCGCATGGTCCGGTACGCCGCGACCGTTATCGGCCACCGTCAGACGGACCTGATTGTCCCGCAACGCCACGGTAACGCTGACATCGGTGGCATTGGCGTGCTTCAGCGCGTTGCTGAGCGCTTCCCGGGCGATTTGCAGCAGATGGATGGCCTGATGCGACGGCACAAAACGCGGCGGCAGCTGATAGTCCAGGCGTACCGTAAAACCGAAGTGGGCGCTGTATTCCTGGCAGCTGGCCTCCAGCGCCGGACGTAGTCCCGGCTCGGTGAGCTGTAGCCGGAAGGTCGTCAGCAGTTCGCGCAGCTGAGCCCAGGAGGTATTCAGTTCATTACGGATTTGCCCCAGCAGCTGGCGGCTCGCTTCCGGCAGGTCATCGCCCTGCATTTGCAGGCAGCTAACCTGCATTTTCATACAGGAGAGCGACTGGGCGATGGAGTCGTGGAGCTCACGGGCGATAGTGGCGCGCTCCTCCATGACGATTAGCTGCTGCTGGCGCTCCTGATGACGATCGAGAGCGAGGGTGCCGGTAAGTTGTTCCACCAGCGTGTCAACCAGCTGCTGCTGATCGTGGCTCAGATGACGCCCGGCGGGCAGGGTGGCCAGTAAAATACCGTACTGATTATGGGCATCCGACAGCCGCCATTTTAAAGTGGTGCCGGTATCAGGCAGCGGCGGCAGGTCGCGGGGACAGAGATAACAGCCCCTGTCGTCGCACTGAATATCGGAGTGGCAGGAAAACTCCTGATGGTTGTCTTCGTCTTCAAGGTCGTAGACGCGAACTTCAATATCGCGCAGCAGGGTCAGCCCCTGTAAACCGTTAAGAACGGGCGAAATGCGTTCACAGAGCGGCGCGTTAGAGTGCAGGCGGCGGTTGGCCTGCCACAGAAAGGCGAGGATCTCGTTTTTTTGCTCCAGGCCGGCGGTTTTTTCCTGCACCCGGCGTTCAAGCACCGAATAGCTCTCCGCCAGCTCCTTGGACATGTTGTTCAGCGCCATGCCGAGCGTCGCCATCTCGTTGCGCCCGTTAATCTGCGCCCGCTGGGTGAAATCACGTCGGCTCACCGCTCGGGCCATACCGAGCAGCTGTTTCCACGGACGTAACAGGCGGGCGCGCAGCCAGACGATGGTAAATACCAGCAGCAGCGCCATCCCTACGGCCATGATGCGCTGGATCCAGACAACGTGTTTAATCCGCTCCTCGGTGGTGTGATCGAAAGCGGTAACCAGCTGGTCAATGCGGTCGACAAAGCCGGCGACATCCGTCGCGACCGAGGCCTGATTTTGCGCTTTGCGCATTCCCGGCGCCAGCTCCAGCTGCCAGTAGTGCTGCAGCGCCTGGAGCTGCCGCTGCTGATCGTCATGGCGAGCGGCGTACTGCAGTTCCGGGCTAAAGACGGTTGCCGTCATTTCATCCAGCAGCTTTTGATCGCTGTCGGTGAGCGGTATCGCCGCCAGCAGGCGATAGCTCTGCATGCGCAGCGAACCGGCTTTATTGATGGCATGCGCGCTGCCCTGAACGCCATGCACCAGGCGGGAAGAGATCGCCATTCCGGCGACGCCGATGATCGTGGCCAACAGAACGATCAGCGCGAGTTGATTAACCAGCGTCAGCGGCGTAAAAAGTCGTTTCAACATGGGATATGGGGCTCCTGACCGGCAAATTATCCGGGAGTGGCGCTTATTCTCGGACATCCCCTGGAGTATACCCATACCCCCAAAGGATTACCCCTTAATTGTCAGCCTACGATGGGCTGGTGGCAGGCGTTGAGGTAATCCCGGCACTGGCGTGAAAAACCACACTTTTTTGCGCAGAAATAGCTACTCACTTCGGGTGATGAATTTTTTTTAGCCAAATTAGCGCCAACTTTTCCTTTGATTTATATCAACTTACCGCCGCCTGTAACCCATAAGGTAGCCAGGGTTAATATGAATCATCAGAGGTGTCTATGAGTCACTCTTCAATCCCGGAGAAGACTAACAGCTCAGTCATTAGCGACTGGCGTCCTGAAGATCCTGAATTCTGGCAGCAGCGCGGTCATCGCGTCGCCAGCCGCAATCTGTGGATCTCCGTTCCGTGTCTTTTACTGGCATTCTGCGTCTGGATGTTGTTCAGCGCCGTTGCCGTCAACCTCAATAAAGTCGGCTTTCAGTTTACTACCGACCAGTTGTTTATGCTGACCGCGCTCCCGGCGCTGTCCGGCGCGCTGCTGCGCGTGCCTTACGCGTTTATGGTGCCGCTGTTCGGCGGTCGTCGCTGGACTGCGTTCAGTACCGGGATCATGATCGTACCCTGCGTATGGTTAGGCTTCGCGGTGCAGGATACCTCTACGCCTTTCAGCGTTTTCGTGATCATCTCTCTGCTGTGCGGCTTTGCGGGGGCGAACTTTGCTTCCAGTATGGCTAACATCAGCTTCTTCTTCCCGAAACAGAAGCAGGGCGGCGCGCTGGGTATCAACGGCGGCCTCGGTAATATGGGCGTCAGCGTGATGCAGCTGGTTGCTCCTCTGGTGGTATCCCTGTCTATTTTCGCCGTCTTTGGCGGTACCGGCAGCGAACAGCCGGATGGTTCCATGCTATATCTGGAAAACGCCGCGTGGATCTGGGTGCCGTTCCTGATTATCTTCACCCTGGCGGCGTGGTTCTTCATGAACGACCTGTCGGCATCGAAGGCGTCGCTGAGCGAGCAGCTGCCGGTACTGAAGCGCGCGCATCTGTGGATTATGGCGCTGCTCTATCTTGCCACCTTCGGCTCGTTTATCGGCTTCTCGGCGGGCTTCGCCATGCTGTCCAAGACCCAGTTCCCGGATGTGCAGATTCTGCACTATGCGTTCTTCGGGCCGTTTATCGGCGCACTGGCACGCTCGACCGGCGGGGCGATCTCCGACCGACTCGGCGGGACTCGCGTGACGCTGGTGAACTTTGTGGTCATGGCTATCTTCTGCGGCCTGCTATTCCTGACGCTGCCGACCCACGGCGAGGGCGGTAACTTTATTGCCTTCTTCGCGGTATTTATGGTGCTGTTCCTGACCGCTGGTCTGGGGAGCGCGTCTACTTTCCAGATGATCTCGGTTATCTTCCGTAAAATGACGATGGATCGCGTCAAGGCGCAGGGCGGCAGCGAAGCGCAGGCCATGCGTGAAGCGGCGACCGATACGGCGGCGGCGCTGGGCTTTATTTCAGCGATTGGCGCCATTGGCGGCTTCTTTATTCCAAAAGCGTTTGGTATCTCGCTGGATTTGACCGGCTCGCCGGCCGGAGCAATGAAGGTATTCCTGGTGTTCTATATCGCCTGCGTGGTGATTACCTGGGCAATCTACGGACGCAAGCAGAAATAATATTTTCTGGTGAGTTTCTGCAAAGGGCGCAAATATCGTTGCGCCCTTTTTTTATTTATTATTTAGTTACAACATGCTAATCGTTGAGGGTTATTTTAAAAGCAGTCCGGAGTCACAAATAAAATAGCGGCATAAGCATCTACCCCTTAATACCATGGCGAATGGCAAAACCCTGGCCTTTGCAGGTTTTTTAGATGAATTGCTATGTAAATCATATAGATATAAAATAGAAATAAATACTACTTTGGTGGTATCAGGCTTCCGGAGCGGCTTTTATAAGCCCTATCGTCTTGATCGTTATCAATTCTCTCCCTCTTTCATAGCGTTACCTTCGCTGCAAATCCAGCAATGTCGATTTATCAGAGAGCCGTCAGGCTCCACACAGGAGAAACCCGATGAGTAAATTCCTGGACCGGTTTCGCTACTTCAAACAGAAGGGTGAAACCTTTGCCGATGGGCACGGCCAGCTTCTAAAAACCAACCGGGACTGGGAGGATGGATACCGTCAACGTTGGCAGCATGACAAAATTGTGCGCTCCACCCACGGTGTCAACTGCACCGGCTCATGCAGCTGGAAGATTTATGTCAAAAATGGTCTTGTCACCTGGGAAACCCAGCAGACCGACTATCCGCGCACCCGTCCGGATATGCCAAACCACGAGCCTCGCGGCTGCCCGCGCGGCGCCAGCTACTCCTGGTATCTTTACAGCGCTAATCGCCTGAAGTACCCGCTGATGCGCAAACGCCTGATGAAAATGTGGCGTGAAGCGAAAGTACAGCACAGCGATCCGGTTGACGCATGGGCCTCGATTATTGAAGACGCTGATAAAGCGAAAAGCTTTAAGCAGGCGCGCGGCCGCGGCGGTTTCGTGCGTTCGTCCTGGCAGGAAGTGAACGAGCTGATTGCCGCCTCTAACGTCTATACCGTCAAAACCTACGGCCCGGACCGCGTAGCCGGCTTCTCGCCCATCCCGGCGATGTCGATGGTCTCCTATGCCTCCGGCGCGCGCTATCTGTCGCTGATCGGCGGGACCTGCCTGAGCTTCTACGACTGGTACTGCGACCTGCCGCCTGCATCACCGCAGACCTGGGGCGAGCAGACCGACGTACCGGAATCTGCCGACTGGTACAACTCCAGCTATATCATTGCCTGGGGATCCAACGTACCGCAGACCCGTACCCCGGATGCCCACTTCTTCACCGAAGTTCGCTATAAGGGCACTAAAACCGTTGCTATCACCCCTGACTACGCCGAAATCGCCAAGCTTTGCGATCTGTGGCTGGCGCCGAAGCAGGGTACCGATGCGGCGATGGCGCTGGCGATGGGTCACGTCATGCTGCGCGAGTTCCACCTCGACAAACCAAGCCAGTACTTTACCGATTACGTGCGCCGTTACACCGACATGCCGATGCTGGTGATGCTCGAAGAGCGCGATGGCTATTACGCCGCAGGCCGCATGCTGCGCGCAGCTGATCTGGTGGATGCATTAGGTCAGGAAACAAATCCGGAATGGAAAACCGTCGCCTTTGATGAGAAGGGCGAAATCACCGTACCGAACGGTTCTATCGGTTTCCGCTGGGGCGACAAAGGTAAATGGAATCTTGAACAGCGCGACGGTAAAACCGGCGAAGATGTCGAGCTACGCCTGAGCCTGCTGGGCGGCCACGACGATATCGCTAACGTTGGCTTCCCCTATTTTGGCGGCGAAGGTACCGAGCACTTTAATAAAGTCGAGCTGGAAAACGTGCTGCTGCACAAACTGCCGGTAAAACGCCTGCAGAAGGCCGACGGTTCTACCGTGCTGGTCACCACCGTCTACGACCTGACCATGGCGAACTATGGCCTGGATCGCGGACTCGGCGATGAAAACTGCGCCAGCAGCTATGATGACGTCAAAGCGTATACCCCGGCATGGGCGGAGAAAATCACCGGCGTTTCCCGGGCGCATATTATCCGCACCGCGCGGGAGTTTGCCGATAACGCCGATAAGACCCACGGCCGTTCGATGATCATTGTCGGCGCCGGTCTGAACCACTGGTTCCACCTCGATATGAACTATCGCGGTCTTATCAATATGCTGATCTTCTGCGGCTGCGTCGGTCAGAGCGGCGGCGGCTGGGCGCACTATGTCGGCCAGGAAAAACTGCGTCCGCAGACCGGCTGGCAGCCGCTGGCGTTTGCCCTCGACTGGCAGCGTCCGGCGCGCCATATGAACAGCACATCGTACTTCTATAACCACTCCAGCCAG
This sequence comes from Klebsiella sp. CN_Kp066, assembly GCF_040065135.1. Lineage (NCBI taxonomy): Bacteria > Pseudomonadati > Pseudomonadota > Gammaproteobacteria > Enterobacterales > Enterobacteriaceae > Klebsiella > Klebsiella sp. CN_Kp066. Next base: position 297,950 of record NZ_JBEAIU010000056.1, read on the forward strand.
TGGCGCTATGAAACCGTAACCGCGCAGGAACTGCTGTCGCCGTTAGCGGATAAATCCCGCTACAGCGGCCACCTGATTGATTTCAACGTGCGCGCCGAGCGTATGGGCTGGCTTCCGTCGGCGCCGCAGCTGGGCACCAACCCGCTGCGAATTGCGCAAGCGGCAAAAAAAGCGGGCATGACGCCGGTCGATTACACCGTCAAATCGCTGAAAGAGGGTTCCATTCGCTTTGCCGCAGAGCAGCCGGAAAACGGTAAAAACCATCCGCGCAACCTGTTTATCTGGCGTTCCAACCTGCTGGGCTCCTCCGGTAAAGGCCACGAGTACATGCTGAAGTACCTGCTGGGTACGGAAAACGGTATTCAGGGCAAAGATCTCGGCAAGCAGGGCGGCGTGAAGCCGGAAGAAGTGGAGTGGAAAGATAACGGTCTCGACGGCAAGCTGGATCTGGTGGTGACCCTCGACTTCCGTCTGTCGAGTACCTGCCTCTACTCCGACATCGTGCTGCCGACCGCTACCTGGTATGAAAAAGACGACATGAATACCTCGGATATGCATCCGTTTATTCATCCGCTGTCTGCCGCCGTCGACCCGGCCTGGGAATCGAAAAGCGACTGGGATATCTACAAAGATATCGCGAAAAAGTTCTCCGAAGTGTGCGTGGGTCATCTGGGTCAGGAAACCGACGTGGTAACGCTGCCTATCCAGCACGACTCCGCCGCCGAACTGGCGCAGCCGCTGGACGTTAAGGACTGGAAAAAAGGCGAATGCGACCTGATTCCAGGGAAAACCGCGCCGCATATTCTGACCGTCGAGCGCGATTATCCGGCGACATACGAACGCTTTACCTCTATCGGCCCGCTGATGGAGAAAATCGGCAACGGCGGTAAAGGCATCGCCTGGAATACCCAGAGCGAGATGGATCTGCTGCGCAAGCTCAACTACACCAAAGCGGACGGCCCGGCGAAAGGCCAGCCGATGCTTAACACTGCCATTGATGCGGCAGAGATGATTCTGACCCTGGCGCCGGAAACCAACGGCCACGTGGCGGTTAAAGCCTGGGCGGCGCTCAGCGAATTTACCGGTCGTGACCATACGCACCTGGCGACGAATAAAGAAGAGGAAAAAATCCGCTTCCGCGATATTCAGGCCCAGCCGCGCAAAATTATCTCCAGCCCGACCTGGTCCGGACTCGAAGATGAGCACGTTTCCTATAACGCCGGCTACACCAACGTTCACGAACTGATCCCGTGGCGCACGCTTTCCGGCCGCCAGCAGCTGTATCAGGATCACCAGTGGATGCGTGATTTTGGCGAAAGCCTGCTGGTTTATCGTCCGCCAATCGACACCCGGTCGGTGAAAACGGTGATGGGCGCGAAATCCAACGGCAACCCGGAGAAGGCATTGAACTTCCTGACGCCGCACCAGAAGTGGGGGATCCACTCCACCTACAGCGACAACCTGCTGATGCTGACGCTGTCGCGCGGCGGGCCGATTGTCTGGATGAGCGAAGCGGACGCCAAAGATCTGGGGATCGAAGATAACGACTGGATCGAAGTGTTTAACAGCAACGGCGCGCTGACCGCCCGCGCGGTGGTAAGCCAGCGCGTACCGGCCGGGATGACCATGATGTACCACGCGCAGGAACGTATCGTAAACCTGCCGGGTTCTGAGATCACCGAACAGCGCGGGGGGATTCACAACTCCGTGACTCGTATTACGCCAAAGCCGACCCATATGATCGGCGGCTATGCGCAGCTGGCCTACGGCTTTAACTACTACGGCACGGTAGGGTCTAACCGCGACGAGTTCGTGGTGGTACGTAAGATGAAGAATATTAACTGGTTAGATGGCGAAGGTAACGACCAGGTACAGGAGAGCGTAAAATGAAAATTCGTTCACAAGTCGGCATGGTGCTGAATCTCGATAAGTGCATCGGCTGTCATACCTGTTCAGTCACCTGTAAAAACGTCTGGACCAGCCGCGAGGGTATGGAGTACGCGTGGTTCAACAACGTTGAAAGTAAGCCGGGCGTTGGTTTCCCGAACGACTGGGAGAATCAGGAAAAGTGGAAGGGCGGCTGGATCCGTAAGATCAACGGCAAGCTGCAGCCGCGCATGGGCAACCGCGCGATGCTGCTGGGTAAAATCTTTGCTAACCCGCATTTGCCGGGCATCGACGACTATTACGAGCCCTTTGATTACGACTACCAGAATCTGCACAACGCGCCGGAAAGCAAACATCAGCCGATCGCTCGCCCGCGCTCGCTGATCACCGGCCAGCGGATGGATAAAATCACCAGCGGTCCGAACTGGGAAGAGATTCTGGGCGGCGAATTTGAAAAACGCGCCAAAGACCAGAACTTCGAAAACATGCAGAAGGCGATGTACGGCCAGTTCGAAAACACCTTTATGATGTATCTGCCGCGCCTGTGCGAACACTGTCTGAACCCGGCGTGCGTCGCGACCTGCCCGAGCGGCGCGATCTATAAACGTGAAGAAGACGGCATCGTGCTGATCGACCAGGACAAGTGCCGCGGCTGGCGCATGTGCATCACCGGTTGCCCGTACAAGAAAATCTATTTCAACTGGAAGAGCGGCAAATCCGAGAAGTGCATTTTCTGCTACCCGCGTATCGAATCCGGGATGCCGACCGTCTGTTCGGAAACCTGCGTGGGGCGTATTCGCTACCTCGGCGTGCTGCTGTATGACGCGGACGCGATTGAAAATGCCGCCAGCACGGAGAATGAGAAAGACCTGTATCAGCGTCAGCTGGACGTGTTCCTCAACCCGAACGACCCGAAAGTGATTGAGCAGGCGCTGAAGGACGGCGTGCCGCAGGGGGTTATCGAAGCCGCCCAGCAGTCGCCGGTGTACAAAATGGCGATGGACTGGAAGCTGGCGCTGCCGCTGCATCCGGAATATCGCACCTTGCCTATGGTCTGGTACGTGCCGCCTCTGTCGCCGATTCAGTCAGCCGCCGATGCGGGTGAACTGGGCAGCAACGGTATTCTGCCGGACGTCGAAAGCCTGCGTATCCCGGTTCAGTATCTGGCAAACCTGCTAACCGCGGGCGATACCCAGCCGGTGCTGCTGGCGCTGAAACGCATGCTGGCGATGCGCCACTTCAAACGCGCGGAGACCGTAGACGGCGTACTGGATACCCGGGCGCTGGAAGAGGTTGGCCTCACTGAAGCCCAGGCGCAGGAGATGTATCGCTATCTGGCTATCGCCAACTACGAAGACCGTTTCGTGGTGCCGAGCAGCCATCGCGAGCAGGCCCGCGATGCTTTCCCGGAGAAAAACGGTTGCGGCTTCACCTTCGGTGACGGCTGCCACGGTTCTGACAGCCAGTTTAATCTGTTCAACAGCCGCCGTATCGATGCTATCGACGTCACCAGCAAAACGGAGCCGCACCCATGATTGAACTCGTCATTGTGTCGCGCCTTCTTGAGTACCCTGACGCTGCCTTATGGCAGCATCAGCAGGAGCTGTTCGACGCTATTGCCTCTTCGGAAAAGCTCGCGCCGGAGGATGCCCATAAGCTGAGCGTTTTCCTGCGCGACCTGACCGCCCAGGATGTGCTGGACGCGCAGTCTCGCTACAGTGAGCTGTTCGATCGCGGCCGTGCGACTTCGCTGCTGCTGTTTGAGCACGTGCACGGCGAATCCCGCGATCGCGGCCAGGCGATGGTCGACCTGATGGCGCAGTATGAACGCCACGGTCTGCAGCTGGATAGCCGCGAATTGCCGGATCATCTCCCGCTGTATCTTGAGTATCTGGCGCAGCTGCCGGAGGCGGAAGCGCGCGGCGGATTGCAGGACGTTGCGCCGATTCTCGGTCTACTGAGCGCTCGCCTGCAGCAGCGCGATAGCCGCTACGCGGTACTGTTTGAGCTGCTGCTCAAGCTGGCAAACGCCCAGGTAGATAGCCAGAAAGTGGCGGAAAAAATCGCCGATGAGGCCCGCGACGATACGCCGCAGGCGCTGGACGCCGTCTGGGAAGAAGAACAGGTGAAATTCTTTGCCGATCAGGGCTGCGGCGAGTCGGAGATCTCCGCTCACCAGCGTCGTTTTGCCGGAGCCGTTGCCCCGCAATATTTGAATATCTCTAACGGAGGACAGCACTAATGCACTTCCTGAATATGTTCTTCTTTGACATCTATCCGTATATCGCCGGGACGGTATTTCTGGTCGGCAGCTGGCTACGTTACGACTATGGGCAGTACACCTGGCGTGCGGCCTCCAGCCAGATGCTGGACCGTAAAGGGATGAATCTGGCCTCGAACCTGTTCCATATCGGTATTCTGGGAATTTTTGCCGGTCATTTTCTCGGCATGCTGACGCCGCACTGGATGTACGAGTCATTCCTGCCGGTTGACGTGAAGCAGAAGATGGCGATGATCGCGGGCGGCGCCTGCGGCGTCATGACGCTGGTGGGCGGGCTACTGTTGCTGAAACGCCGTCTGCTGAGCCCCCGCGTGCGCGCCACCACCACCGGAGCGGATATTCTGATCCTCTCCCTGCTGATGGTGCAGTGCGCTCTGGGTCTGCTGACTATTCCGTTCTCCGCTCAGCATATGGACGGTAGCGAAATGATGAAGCTGGTGGGCTGGGCGCAGTCGGTGGTGACCTTCCACGGCGGGGCTTCGCAGCATCTGGACGGCGTGGCGTTTATTTTCCGCGTGCACCTGGTGCTGGGGATGACGCTGTTTGTGCTGTTCCCGTTCTCCCGTCTGGTGCATATCTGGAGCGCGCCGGTCGAGTACTTGACGCGCAAATACCAGATTGTTCGCGCCCGTCGCTGATTCTATTTCGTGTAAAGCTCAACCCTGCTGCGGCAGGGTTTTTCATTGGTGCGGTCTGCTCCCGGCGTAGCGCTGCCGGGGCAAATATGGCAGAAATACAGAATCAGTTCTGGAGCAATAAAAGAGCTAACTAAGACGGTTTTGATTATTTGATTTTGCTGAGGTACTGCAGGGAAGTGATGGTGGTGGGGAAGGATTATTCGTCGCTTCGCTCCTCACCCTTCGGGCCGTTGCCTGCGGCAACGTTGTCTCGCTTTCGCTCGACTCGAACCTTGGTCGAAGCTTCTCATCCTTCCCTGCATCGGGAGAATATATGGCAATGTGCTTTGAGCCGGTAGCGGTGTAACAGAGAAGTGATGGTGGTGGGGGAAGGATTATTCGTCGCTTCGCTCCTCACCCTTCGGGCCGTTGCCTGCGGCAACGTTGTCTCGCTGACGCTCGACTCGAACCTTAATCGAAGCTTCTCATCCTTCCCTGCATCGGGAGAATATATGGCAATGTGCTTTGAGCAGGTAGCGGTGTAACAGAGAAGTGATGGTGGTGGGGGAAGGATTCGAACCTTCGAAGTCGATGACGGCAGATTTACAG